>DATJNS010000451.1:0-17158 GCA_035507915.1 Candidatus Sulfotelmatobacter sp. | reverse complement strand
GGACGACGCCAAGGTCGAGGGCTATGCCAGCATCCGCGCGCGCGACGGCCTGCTGGCGGACCTGCCGGGGTTGCTGGCGGATCGGTGAAAAGCTGGCGCACCCGACAAGATTCGAACTTGTGACCTCTGCCTTCGGAGGGCAGCGCTCTATCCAGCTGAGCTACGGGTGCGTAGCGCTCGACATAGCACGGTCAGGCACAGGCGGCCAAGGGCGCGCCTGCGATGCGCGCGCGCCTCAGCCGCCGGCGGGGATCAGCGGATGGATCAGCCGGCCGGTCTTGCGGTCGTAGATCGCCGCGCAGTCGACCGCGATCCTGATGGCCTGGACGGTCAGGTGCTTCTCGACCGGATCGTCGAGCTTGGGCTCCTGGACGTACTCGCCGGTCACGAAGATCGGCTCCTGCAGGTGCGCGACGAACAGCACGGCGAGCCCGCTGCGGTCGGCCGCCTCGGCCGGTGTCATCGGCACGCTGAGGCGCTCGAACTTGGCCGGCCAGCCGGTCGCCGAGCCGCCCGCCACCTGCACGCCGAGCTCGTCGCCGGCGACGCGGGTGACCTCGCGCTCGACGCCCGGCATCTGCCGCACGCCGTAGCTGATCGTATCGCGATGGTGGCCGATCTCGCGCTCGCTGGTCGACACCACGACGAAGTCGTTCATGCCGATCGCCGAGCCGACGGGCAGCAGCCCGAGGTCGGAGCCGATCAACAGCGCGTGCGCGGCGGTGTCGTAGCGTAGCCGGTATTGCGGGATCGGCACTGAGAACACGAGTTCGGCGCGCCCGGTCTGCTCGATCGCCAGCGCCTGCACCGCCTCGAGCTTGACGATCACGCGCGCGCGGTAGGACGCGTTGGTCTCGAACGAGCCGCGCTGGAAGTCGGTGCCTTCGAGCAGCCGGCGCACCGCCTGGAGGTCGACCTCCTTGGCCGGACCGTCGGCCGTCACGTCGGCGCAGGCCGCGGCGCTCGGCTTGGCGCTGGCGCGCGGCGACACCACCGGCGGGGCCACGACCGGCGGCGCCGCGGCCGGTGGCGGCAGCGCGGCGAGCGCCGGCGCGGCGGCGGCCGCGGGTGCGGACGCTGACGCCGGCGGGGATGCCGAGGCGGACGTACCCTGCGCTGGCGGCTGCGGCGTCTCCGCCGTCGTGTCGTCGGCGGGCTGCTTGGCGAGCGCGGCGATCGATTCGACCATCCGTCGGAACACCGAGACCGCGGACGGCGCGTCGGCGCCATCGGCGGACGCGTCGGCGGTTGCTATCGGCGCGGCTGCTGGCGGCGGGGCAGCGGGCGCGGTCGACGCGGCGGCGGTCGCGGCGCGCCCCGGCGTGCTCGGCGGGTTCGCGGCCGGGTCGTCGTCGGTCGTGCAGGCGGCGAGCGCGAGCATGGCGGCCAGGCTGGCGAACGCGAGCGGAGACCTCATCGAAGCGAATCGCCGGGTCGGAGCTGACGCGCGATTAAAGCCGATCGGCCGCGCCGCTGCCATGCGGGCGCGCACCGCATCACGGTGCAGGCCGTGCCGCGGTTTCGGATGACGGCGCGCGCAGCGCGGCGAACTCCGGATGCTCGGTGAGCGCGTCGAGTCCCTTGCGGCAGGTCGGCAGGTCGGCGATCGCGCGCACCATCGACGCGGTGCCGGCGGGCAGCCGCTCGTCGCCCGAGGGCAGCGGCGCGGCGCGGTCGTCGATCCAGCGCTCGATGTCCGTCATCACGCGCGGGGCTTCGCGATCGCGCAGCAGCATGTGGTAGCCCGTGGGATAGAGCACGAAGCGCCACGCGCCCGGCGGCCGCGGCGGCAGGCGCGCCAGCATCAGGCAGGTCGGCACGGGCGTGATGATCTCGTCGCGCTGGCCCGCGAGGATCAAGGCCGGCACGGTCAGCCGGCGCGCCGCCTCGCTCGCGTCATCCATCAGATCGACCAGGCCGCGCAAGGTGTCGAGGCGCGTGTGCTTGATGATCAGCGGATCCTCGTAGAGCTGGCGCAGCATCGCGAAGTTGTCCGACGGCAGGATGTTGAGGCCCTGGCCCGTCACCGTGAACCACGGCAGCGCGCTGCTGAGCACGTCGAGCACGCCACGCTCCAGCGCCGTCAAGGTGTCGCGGCCGCGCACCGCCGGCGCCGAGAGGATCACACCGTCGGTCGCCGGCGGGTCCGGCCCGGCCATCGCGACCATGACGATGGCCGCCCCCATGCTGTCGCCGACGATGAACAGCGGCACGCCGGGATGGCGCCGATGCACCAGCGCGACGACCAGCTTCAGGTCGTCGATCAGCAGCCGTTGGCCGACCCACAGGCCGCGATCGGGCGCGTCGCCGAAGCCGCGCTGGTCGTAGGCGTAGAGCCCGATGCCGTGGGCCATGAAGAACAGCCCGGGGTCCGAATAGGTGTTGGAGTAGTCGTTGAAGCCGTGCAGCGCGACGATCACGGCGCGCGGCGTGCCGGCGGGCAGGAAGGTGCGCAGCGGCAGCTCGGCGCCGTCGGCGGTGTAGACCGTGTTGAGCGTCATCGACGGCGCTTCGGGCGGTCGCGGCGCCGGCGGCGCGGCGCACGATGCCAGGACCAGGCCGGCGATCAAGGCGAACGCGACGCGGCGCTTCGCGGTCGCCTCCGCGCGCGGCGCCATGCCCGGAATGTCGGCCAAATTCATCCTGCGGTCGGCGGGGGCTGGCGGTATCCGCGCGGGTTGATCGACGCGCGTCATTCGCTATCATCCGCTCGGCCCGGGGGTCAATGCGCCATCCGGACGCTTACTCGCGGGATCCCACCATGGCCGAGCTCAAGGAACCGACCGAAATCATCACCGTCACCGATCCGGTGGTGGCGTGCGACGGCGGCGGCGGCGCGCTCGGTCATCCGAAGGTCTACCTCAACATCACGACCGACGGCGTGATCGATTGCCCTTATTGTGGACGCCGCTACGTCCTGCAAGCGGGCGCGTCGGCCGGGCATCACTGAGCCTGCCGCCGACACCGGGGCGCCCGGCGTCGGATTGACGTAAGCGGCCGCCCGCCACGGCCGGGAGAACCCATGGACCAGGCCGACACCGTTCCCGACATCGCGCGCCAACCCTCGGCGACCGCGCGCGGCGCGCGCCATTTGTTCCTGGTCGACGGCTCGGGCTACATCTTCCGCGCCTTCCACGCGCTGCCGCCGATGACGCGCAGCGACGGCACGCCGGTCAACGCCGTGTTCGGCTTCACGAACATGCTCATCAAGCTGCTCGAGGACACCAAGGCCGACCGGCTGGCGGTGATCTTCGACGCCAGCGAGCACACCTTCCGCAACGAGCTCTATCCCGAGTACAAGGCGCATCGCCCCGAGGCGCCGCCCGAGCTGGTGCCGCAGTTCGCGCTGATCCGCGAGGCGGTGCGCGCCTTCAACGTGCCGTGCATCGAGCTCGCCGGCTTCGAGGCCGACGATCTGATCGCCTCCTACGCCAAGGCCGCCGTCGCGGCGGGCGACGACGTCACCGTCGTGTCGTCCGACAAGGATTTGATGCAGCTGGTCAACGACCGCGTCCTGATGCTCGACCCGATCAAGAACCGGCGCATCGGCGCCGACGAGGTCAAGGAGCGCTTCGGCGTCGGACCCGACAAGGTGATCTACGTGCAGGCGCTGTGCGGCGATCCGACCGACAACGTGCCGGGCGTGCGCGGCATCGGCGTCAAGACCGCCGCCGAGCTGATCAACCAGTTCGGCGATCTCGACGGGCTCTACGCCCACGTGCAGGAGATCAAGCAGCCGAAGCGGCGCGAGACCCTGCAGGAGAACGAGAAGAACGCGCGCATCAGCCTCGAGCTCGTCACCCTCAAGGACGACGTCGAGCTGCCGCTGCCGATCGACGCGCTGGTCAAGCACGCGCCCGAGGTCGAGACCTTGCGCGCGTTCTTCCAGGCGCAGGAGTTCCGCAAGCTGATCGAGCGGCTCGACGGCGGCCTGATCGTGCGCGGCGCCGAGGCCGGCACGGCCGCGCCGGCGCCGGCGGCCGACGTCGTCGAGGCGGCGCCCGTGCGCTACGCGCTGGTGCAGGACGTGGCCGCGCTCGACGGCTGGATCGCCCGCGCGCGCGAGCAGGGCCAGCTCGGCATCGCGGCGGTGACCGGCGGCACGCGTCTCGAGCCCACCCTGGTCGGGCTCGCGCTGGCGCTCGGCGACGGCGACGCCTGCTACGTGCCGCTCGGCCACGTCGCGCCGGGCGGCAGCGCGGCGGCCGGGCTCGACCTCGCGGCGGGACCGCCGCCGAAACAGCTCAAGGCGGCGGCCGCGCTCGATCGCCTGGCGCCGCTGCTGGCCGATCCCGGCGTGCTCAAGATCGGTCACGACGTCAAGCGCGCGCTGCGCGCGCTCCCCGACGTTCCCGTCACGCCGTTCGACGACGTCATGCTGCTGTCCTACGCGCTCGAGGGCGGGCTGCACGGCCACGACCTCGACGAGCTGGCGCAGCTCCATCTCGGTCACGCGATGGTCGAGCCGAAGACGCTGGTCGGCAGCGGCAAGAGCCAGATCGACGTCGCCGCGGTGCCGCTCGACGCGGCGCTCGGCTACGCCGCCGAGCTCGCCGACGTCGCGCTCCGGCTGCACAAGCGCCTGAAGCCGCAGCTCGTCGGCGCCCGCGTGACCGCGCTCTACGAGACCATCGAGCGGCCGCTGGTGCCGATCATCGCCGCCATGGAGCGCCGCGGCATCAAGGTCGATCGCGCCGCCCTGAAGCGCCTGTCGGGCGAGTTCGCCCAGCGCATCTCCGGACTCGAGACCGAGATCTTCAAGCTGGCCGGCCGCAGCTTCAACATCGGCTCGCCCAAGCAGCTCGGCGTCGTCCTGTTCGAGGAGCAGAAGCTGCCGAGTGGCCGGCGCTCGAAGAACGGCGACTGGTCGACCCACTCCGACATCCTGGAGCCGCTCGCCGAGCAGTACGACCTGCCGGCGCGCGTGCTCGACTGGCGCCAGACCTCGAAGCTGAAATCGACCTACGCCGATGCGCTGGTCGAGGAGATCGATCGCGCCGGGCGCGTGCACACCACCTACGCGCTGGCGGTGGCGTCGACCGGGCGCCTCTCGTCGAACGACCCCAATCTGCAGAACATCCCGGTGCGCACCGAGGAGGGTCGGTTGATCCGCTCGGCGTTCGTCGCCGAGAAGGGCTGCAAGCTGCTCTCGGTCGACTACAGCCAGATCGAGCTGCGGCTGCTCGCCGAGATCGCCGACATCGCGCTGCTCAAGGAGGCGTTCCGCGCCGGCGTCGACATCCACGCGCTGACCGCGAGCCAGGTCTTCAACGTGCCGCTCGCCGATCTCGACAAGGAGACGCGGCGCAAGGCCAAGGCGATCAATTTCGGCATCATCTACGGCATCAGCGCGTTCGGGCTGTCGAAATATCTCGGCTGCAGCTCGGGCGAGGCGTCGGACTACATCCGCGCCTATTTCGAGAAATATCCGGGCGTGCGCGTCTACATGGACGAGTGCAAGGCGTTCGCGCGTCGCCATGGCTTCGTGCGCACCCTGTTCGGCCGCAAGTGCCACGTGCCCGGCATCAACGAGAAGAACCCGGCGAAGCGCGGCTTCGCCGAGCGCCAGTCGATCAACGCGCCGCTCCAGGGCTCGGCCGCCGACATCATCAAGCGCGCCATGATCCACGTGCCGGACGCGCTCGCCGCCGCCAAGCTCGACGCCGCGATGCTGCTGCAGGTGCACGACGAGCTTCTGTTCGAGGTGCCCGACGCGCAGGTCGAGGAGACCGCCCAGGTCGTGCGGCGCGTGATGGAGGGCGCGGTCGCGCTGTCGGTGCCGCTGGTCGCCGAGGCGGGCTTCGGCGTCACCTGGGCCGAGGCGCATTGACGACCGCCGAGTCGCCCGGGCGGTCGGTGTTCTGGGCGCCATTGTTCGTCAGAGCCGCTCGATAACCTGGATCACTTCGGAAACGAGTCCCCGCTGCCGCCTTGATGGCGGCGGCATGCGCTCGTGGCTGCTTGATGTGGCGTTGGAATAGGATTAAATCCTATCGCAAATGGTTCCGAGAGGGATTTCCCGATGCGTTCCACGCGCCAATTGAGCGTTACGCTGCCCAACGAGATGGCGGACATGATTCGCGAGAAGGTTGCATCGGGCGAGTATGCGACGGAGAGCGAGGTGATCCGGGACGGGCTGCGGGCGTTGCTCGCGCGGGACAGGGTGGTTGAACACTGGCTGCGCGCGCAGGCCGTGCCGGCTTACGACGCGCTGAAGGCTGATCCGTCACGAGCCGTATCCGTGCAGGACGTGCGGAAAACTCTCGCGCGAGCGCACAGGCGAGCGACCAAAGCCCCCCGTTGATCACTTGGCTTACCGCGTCGTCTTTGCGCCCGAGGCGCAGGCGCAGCTCGCATCGATCTACAGCTATATCGCCGGCGAGGCGGGCCCGAGAGTCGCGCTCGCGTTCATGACTGCGATCGTCGACTATTGTGAAAGCTTCACGACCTTTCCGAAACGCGGGACGCGTCGCGACGACCTGCGGCGCGGCATGCGCACCATCGGTTTTCGCCGACGCGTCACGATCGCGTTCGCTATCGAGGACGAGACGGTCTCGATCGTCGGCATCTTCTTCGGTGGGCAAGACGTCGAAACCGCTTTGCGACGCGAAGGCGAAGAATGAGCGCCGTTGCGCGTCCGGGTAGCGCCGTCGTCGCAGGGCCATTGACGGGTTGCGTGGTGCGGTACAGGGTTCGCGTCCCGTCTTCCCCCTGAGGGCCCCGGCATGGCCAAACGCGCACCGAAGAAACCCGCGAAAACCGCGAAGAAGGAGGCCACGCCGGTATCCAGCGCAGCCGGCGCGCCGGAGGCCGGCGGCGACGTCGATCCCGCGCTGGAGGACCGGCTCTATCTCGAGCTCGACGGCGGTCGCGTCGTCATCCATCTGCGGCCCGACCTGGCGCCCAAGCACGTCGCGCGCATCAAGGAGCTGGCGCGCCAGAAATTCTACGACGGCATCGTGTTCCACCGCGTGATCGCCGGCTTCATGGCGCAGACCGGCGATCCGACCGGCACCGGCACCGGGGGCTCGGGCGTCAAGCTGCCCGCCGAGTTCAGCCGCGAGTCGCACGTGCGCGGCACCTGCTCGATGGCGCGCACGGCGGACCCCAACAGCGCCGACAGCCAGTTCTTCATCGTGTTCGAGCCGGCGCCGCACCTCAACGGCCAGTACACCGTGTGGGGCCAGGTGATCGCCGGCATGGAGCATGTCGACGCCGTCAAGAAGGGCGCGCCGGGCAGCGGCACGGTGCAGGATCCCGATCGCATCAAATCGATGTCGGTCGCGGCCGACGTCAAGGGAGCCAAGGCATGAGGATGAGGGGCGTGACGATGCGGTTCGCCAGGGTCGCATTGATCGCAGCGTTCGGCTTCGCGCTGGGCACTGTTGCGCCCGGCGCGCACGCGCAGAACAAGGAGAACCTGCTGATCATGCAGACCAGCGAGGGCGGTCCGGTCGTGATCGAGATGCGCCCCGACCTGGCGCCGAAGACCGTCGCGCACATCAAGCAGCTGGTGCGCCAGAAATTCTACGACGGCATCGTGTTCCACCGCGTGATCGCCGGCTTCATGGCGCAGACCGGCGACCCCACCGGCACCGGCGGCGGCGGCTCGCCGCTCGGTCCGATCAAGGCCGAGTTCAACAACGAGCCGCACGTGCGCGGCACCGTGTCGATGGCGCGCACCAGCGATCCCGACAGCGCCGACAGCCAGTTCTTCATCTGCTATGCGCCGCAGCCCTATCTCGACCACCAGTACACGGTCTGGGGCAAGGTGATCTCCGGCATGGAGTACGTCGACAAGCTGCGGAAAGGCTCGGGGCAGAGCGGCAAGGTCGCCAACCCCGACAAGATCGTCACGCTGCGCGTCGCGGCCGACGCCCAGTAGCGGACGCTAACCGCGCGCGGCCTTGACGAGGCGCACCAGCTCGGCGCGCGCGGCGTCGGGACCGTCGACCGGCACGGCGAAATCGAGCCGCGCGACCTCGCCCTCGCGCCGGAGGTCGCAGCCCTCGGCGTCGATCCCGGTCATGCGCCAGCCGGCGCCGCCGCGCCCGAGCAACCGCTGGGCGTAGAGATCGAGCGCATCGGCGTGATCCGCGTTCATGTGCGCGATGATGTCGGGCTCGGCGGTGACCAGCGCCGGCGGCGGTGCCGGCGGCGCGATCTGGACCGCGCTCAGCCAATGGATGCGGCCGAAGCCGGCGACCAGATGGGCGGCCTCGATCGCGACGCGCCAGAGCCCGAAATCGCCGAACCCGGCATAGGCCTCGGCCGAGGGGTGGCGGGCAAGGAAGCGCGCCCGGGGGCCCGGCGCCGGCTCGGGCGCGATCCGGCCGAGCAGGCTCACGCGCGCCCCGGTCAGCGGATCGACCGCCCCGGCGGTGCCGTCGAACAGCAGCGACACGCGGGCGTCGCGCGCGATGTTCTTGGTGTGGTCGGCGAGCTGCGAGATCAGCAACAGCGGGCTGAGATCGTGATCGGTCGCCACCAGGACCAGCGAGCCGTAGGGCCAGCCGGCATGGTCATGGCGTACCAACAGGGTCGCGAGCACCGCCCGGTCGGCCGCGCGGATCAGGCGCCGTGCCGTCGTTCCCGGACTATCCGTCATGGCCCATGCTCCGCAAAATTGCCTCAATCGCCCGCGATCCTGTGCCGCCGGCTCGAAATCCGCCCGCCGGCACCCGATATTGCACCGGCAGAACGGCTGGGCGGGGGATCAGCCTAGCCCAACCGCCCCCGCCGCCCGCCGCCCGCCGCCCGGCCTTGCGAGGAACACGATGCCCGGACCGACGATCGCCCTGGTCGATGACGACCGCAACATCCTGACCTCGGTCTCGATCGCGCTCGAGGCCGAGGGCTTCAACGTCCGGACCTACGACGACGGCGAGACCGCCCTCAAGGCGTTGCAGGCCAAGCCGGTCGACGTGGCGGTGCTCGACATCAAGATGCCCCGGCTCGACGGGCTGGAGCTCTTGAGCCGGCTGCGCAAGACCATGTCGCTGCCGGTCATCTTCCTGACCTCGAAGGACGACGAGGACGACGAGCTCAAGGGCCTGGCGCTCGGCGCCGACGACTACATCCGCAAGCCGTTCAGCCAGGCGCTCCTGATCGCGCGCATCCGCACGCTGCTGCGCCGGCGCGACGGCCCCCAGGAGGCCGGCGACGGCCTGATGGTGCGCGGCCGGCTGGTGCTCGACCAGAACCGCCACGGCTGCCGCTGGGACGGCCGTGCCATCGATCTGACCGTCACGGAGTTCGAGATCCTGAAGGCCCTGGCGCAGCGGCCCGGCCACGTGAAGAGCCGCGATCAGCTGCTCGACGCCGCCTACGGCGACGGCGGCTATGTCGACGACCGCACGATCGACAGCCACATCAAGCGCCTGCGCAAGAAGTTCAAGGCGCTCGACCCGGCGTTCGGCGACATCGAGACGCTCTACGGCGTCGGCTACAAGTTCTCCGGCGGATAGGTGTAAAACACCCCCGGCCTGACCACCACGCTGGGAGCCCATGGACCAGGCGGTCGAGGACAAGCTGCCGATCGAGCCGCCGCGCGTCGCGCCGGCGCGCCCCGGCCGGCATTGGGCCGCCGCCGCGCTGGCGCGCCGGCGCCGCGGCCTGTCGCCGCTCACCGTGCGCATCTTCGCGGTCAACGCCCTCGCGCTCATCATCCTGGCGGTCGGCCTGCTCTATCTCGACCGCTATCACCAGAGCCTGACCGAGAGCGAGTTCGACGCGCTCGACATGCAGGCGCGCCTGATCGCGGGTGCGCTCGGCGAGGGCGCGACCGAGGTCTCCGACGCCGGCGTGCCCAGCCTCGACCTGGGCGCGGCCCAGGCGCTGGTGCGCCGGCTCGCCGAGCCGGCCAGCGCGCGCGTGCGCCTGTTCGACGCCGACGGCCACCTGATCGTCGACTCGCAGCTGTCGGCGCGCGGCGGCGGGATGGTGCAGGTGACGCCGCTGCCCGAGATCCCGCCGCGCAATCCGATCAGCCGGCTCTCGGTCGCGCTCTACGAATGGGTGTTCAACTGGTGGCCGCGGCGCGAGAACCTGCCGCCGTTCCCCGCCGGGCTGGTCGAGTCGGCCGACCGGCTGCCCGAGGTCGACCACGCGCTCGGCGGCGAAGGGGCGAGCGCGACCTACGCCGGCAGCGACCGCCACCTCGTGCTCGACGTCGGCGTGCCGGTGCAGCGCTACCGCCAGGTGGTCGGCGCGCTCGGCGTCTCGATCTCCTCGCAAGGCATCGACGAGGACGTGCGCTCGGTCAGGCTCGAGATCCTCGCGGTGTTCGCCGGCGCGCTCGCCGTCACGGTGCTGCTCGCGGTCTATCTCGCGGGCACGATCGCGCGGCCGATCCGCCGGCTCGCGCTCGCCGCCGAGCGCGTGCGCCGGGGCCGCACGCGCGTGGCCATCCCGGACTTCTCGCGGCGCGGCGACGAGATCGGCGACCTGTCGCGTGCGCTGCGCGAGATGACCGAGGCGCAGTTCCAGCGTCTCGAGGCGATCGAGCGCTTCGCCGCCGACGTCGCGCACGAGATCAAAAACCCGCTGACCTCGCTGCGCAGCGCGATCGAGACCGCGGGCCGCATCGCCGATCCGATCCAGCAGCGCCGCTTGATGGCGCTCGTGCTCGAGGACATCCAGCGCATCGATCGGCTGATCAGCGACATCGCCTCGGCGTCGCGCCTCGACGCCGAGCTCGCGCGCGCCGAGCCGGCGCCGGTCGATCTCGCCAGGCTGCTCGACGCGCTGGTCGAGGTGCGGCGCGCCACCGGCGACGCCGACCAGCCGGCGCTCAGCCTGGAAGCCGACGCGCGCGCCGGCCTGGTGATCGCCGGCATCGAGGACCGGCTCGTCCAGGTGTTCCGCAACCTGATCGCCAACGCGATCTCGTTCAGCCCGCCGGACGGCACCATCCGGATCGTCGCCGTGCGCATCGGGCCGACCGTGCGCGTGTCGATCGAGGACGAAGGGCCCGGCGTCCCGCCCGGCAAGGAGCTGGCGATCTTCGATCGGTTCTACAGCGAGCGGCCGCGCGCCGAGAAGTTCGGCCTGCATTCGGGCCTCGGCTTGAGCATCTCCAAGCAGATCGTCGAGGCGCACGGCGGCACGATCCGGGCCGAGAACCGCGTTGACGCCGACCGGGCCGTGCGCGGCGCGCGCTTCATCGTGCAGTTCCCCGCGTTGCCGCATCCCGCACCCTAGGTGGACGCCGTGCACGAGACCCTGACCCTGCACGCCACGGCGATCGCGCTCGACGGCGTCGGCGTGCTGCTGCGCGGGCCGCCGGGCAGCGGCAAGTCCGATCTCGCGCTGCGCCTGATCGACCAGGGTGCGCGGCTGATCGCCGACGACCAGACCGCGCTCGTACGCCGCGCCGGCACGCTCTACGCCGCCTCGCCTGCCGCGATCGCCGGACGCCTCGAGGTGCGCGGCCTCGGCATCGTCGGCGTCGACCATGCGGCGGACGTGCCGGTCGTCGCCGTGTTCGATCTCGCGCCGTCCGCGGCGATCGAGCGCCTGCCCGAGCCGCGCAGCGTCGAGCTGCTGGCCGTCCCACTGCCCTTGCTGCAGCTCGATCCGTGGGCAGCGTCCGCGGCCGCGAAGGTTCGGCTTGCGGTTCGGCAACTCCGCGGCGATAAAATGGCGCCGCCATGACCGAACAGGTGAAGGCAGGCGGGACCGTGGCGATCGAGCCCGCCCCCCGGGACGCCGGCCGCGACCGGCCGGCGGATGCGCCGGTCGAGGCGCGCCGCGCCCCCGTCGTGCTCGTCACCGGAATGGCCGGCGCCGGTCGCTCGCTCGCCTTGAAGGTGTTCGAGGATCTCGGCTACGAGGCGGTCGACAACCTGCCGATCTCGATGCTCCGCATGCTGATCCGCACCAGCGTCGCCGATCGCGCGGCGGCGCGCGGCGATACGTCGCTGCCGCCGGCCCGGCCGCTTGCGCTCGGCATCGACACGCGTACGCGCGGCTTCTCGGTCGAGCACCTGGTGGCCGAAGCCGCCGCGCTCAGGGCGCGCGACGACTGCGAATCCCACCTGCTGTTTCTCGACTGCGACGACGACGTGCTGATCCGCCGCTTCGAGGAGACGCGCCGGCGCCATCCGCTTGCCGCCGACCGCCCGGTCAGCGACGGCATCCAGATCGAGCGCGCCTTGCTGGCGCCGTTGCGCGAAGCCGCCGACCTCGTGATCGACACCTCGAGCCTGCGGCCCGCCGAGCTGCGCGCGCTGCTCGACGGGCGCTTCGGTCGCGACCGCAGCCCGGGCTTGACCGTGACGGTGATGTCGTTCTCCTTCAAGCTGGGCCTGCCGCGCGAGGCCGACCTGGTGTTCGACGTGCGCTTCCTCAAGAATCCGTACTATGATCCGGTGCTGAAGCCGTTCGACGGGCGCGACCCGCGCGTCGCCGCCTACATCGAGAGCGACGCCGATTTTGACCGCTTTTGGAACAACTTGACCCGTTTGCTCGAACCGCTGCTGCCGCGCTTCCTGGCCGAGGGCAAGAGCTACCTGACCCTCGCCGTCGGCTGCACCGGCGGCCGCCATCGCTCGGTGTTCCTGGCGGAGCGTCTGGCCGCCTGGCTGAACGGCCGCGGCTTCAACGCCGGCATCTCGCATCGCGACGTGCATCGCACGGCGCCCGCCGGCGCCGACTGATCCAGGGAATCCGAGAGCGGGCCGGGGCACGGAGTAGCTCATGATCGGTATGGTGCTCGTAACCCACGGCCGGCTCGCGATCGAGTTCGTCTCGGCGCTCGAGCACGTCGTCGGTCCGCAGCGCAACTGCATCGCCGTGTGCATCGGTCCCGACGACGACATGGAGAAGCGGCGGCAGGACATCCTGGACAGCGTCTCGCAGGTCGACGAGGGCGAGGGCGTCGTCGTGCTGACCGACATGTTCGGCGGCACGCCATCCAACCTGGCGATCTCGATCATCGACAAGGCGCATGTCGAGGTGATCGCCGGCGTCAACTTGCCGATGCTCATCAAGCTCGCCTCGGTCCGCCAGTGCGAGACGCTGAGCGACGCGGTCGCGCGCGCGCAGGAAGCCGGGCGCAAGTACATCGCGGTCGCCTCGCGCCTGCTCGCCGGCGAGACATGACCGCGCCGGATTCCGATCCCGCCGCGGATCCCGCCGTCGAACCGGGTCCCGCCGACACCGTCCTCAGCCGCACCGTCACGATCGTCAACCGCCGCGGGCTGCATGCCCGCGCCGCGGCGCGCTTCGTCAAGACCGCCGAGCGCTTCAAGGCGGAGATCACGGTGGTGCGCAAGGACGCCGCCGTGTCGGGCCTGTCGATCATGGGCCTCATGATGCTGGCCGCCGCCCCGGGCTCGACCCTCGAACTGCGCGCCAGCGGCGCCGACGCGCCCGCCGCGCTCGACGCCCTCGTCAAGCTGGTCGCGGACAAGTTCGATGAAGATTGACGCGCCGTCGACCAATCGACCCGAGCGCGTCCTGAACGGCCTCGCGGTGTCGCCGGGGATCGCCGTCGGCACGGCGTGGCGCTCCGAGGCCGGCGCGCTGCCGGTGCCGGAGTACGACGTCGCGGCCGGCGCGGTGGCCGGCGAGCGGCAGCGCTTCGCCGACGCGGTGGCGTTCGCCGTCAAGCAGCTCAAGAAGCTCAAGAGCAAGGCGGTCGCGCTGCCCGAGTCGGCGGCCGAGGAGCTCGGCTATCTGCTCGATGCGCGGCTCCAGATGCTGTCCGGCTCGCGGCTGGTGCGCGGGGTCGACCGCCGCATCGTCGAAGCGCGCATCAACGCCGAGGCCGCGGTGCAGGCCGAGATCGAGGCGATCACCGAGGGTTTCGAGAAGATGGGCGACGCCTATCTGGCGGCGCGCGCCGATGACATCCGCGAGGTCGGCGACCGGCTGCTGCGCAACCTGATGAAGCAGCCCTACCAGGCGTTCCAGAACCTGCCCGAGGGTTCGGTCGTGATCGCCGAGGAGCTGACGCCCGCCGACACCGTGCTGTTCGATCCCGCGCGGGTCGCCGCCTTCGCGACCGAGCTCGGCGGTGCCGAGAGCCATACCGCGATCGTCGCGCGCTCGCTCGGCATCCCCGCGGTGCTCGGCGTGCCCGGGCTGACCGCCGGAATCGAGACCGGCGACTTCGTGATCGTCGACGGCGGCGCCGGCCGCATCGTCGTCAATCCGGCGCCGTCGACCGCCAAGCTCTACGCGCGGCGCGGCGCCGACATGCTGACCGAGCGCGGGCGGCTCGCCGGCTTGAGCAAGCTGCCCGCGGTCACGCGCGACGACGTCGAGATCTCGCTGCAGGTCAATCTCGAGCTGGCGCGCGACATTCCCGCCGCGCTCGAGAACGGCGCGGTCGGGGTCGGCCTGTTGCGCACCGAGTTCATGTTCATGAACCGCGAGAACGCGCCGACCGAGGAGGAGCAGTACCAGCATCTGCGCGACATCGTGGTCGGCATGGCCGGCCGGCCCGTCACCATCCGGACGCTCGACATCGGCGGCGACAAGCTCGCGCCTTCGGTGCGCGCGCAGGTCGAGGAGCTCGAGAGCGAGAGCCCCAACCCCGCGCTCGGCATCCGCGGCATCCGCCTGTCGCTGTCGAACCGGCGGCTGTTCGAGACGCAGCTGGCCGCGATCCTGCGCGCGTCGGCGCACGGGCCGGTGCGCATCCTGCTGCCGATGATCGCCAGCATCGACGAGGTCAAGGCGGTGCGCGAGATCGCCTTCGACCTGGCGCGCCGGGTCAAGCGCCGGCGCGTCGCGATCGGCGAGCCGCTGCCCAAGATCGGCGTGATGATCGAGGTGCCGGGCGCGGCGCTCGCCGCCGATGCGCTGTCGACCGAGGCGGACTTTTTCTCGATCGGCACCAACGACCTCACGATGTACACCTTGGCGATCGACCGCGGCGACGAGCGCGTCGCCAAGCTCTACAACCCGCTGCACCCCGCGGTGCTGCGGCTGATCCAGTTCACCGTCGAGGCGGGCCTGCGTGCGCGCATCCCGGTCGCGGTGTGCGGCGAGATCGCCGGCGATCCGCGCTTCACGGCATTGCTGCTCGGCCTCGGCGTGCGCGAGCTGTCGATGTCGGCGCCCAGCCTGCCGCGCGTCAAGGAGCGCATCCGCAACATGAACCTGCTCGAGGCGTCGCGCCGCGCCCGCACCATCATGGACCAGTGGGACGGCGCCAAGATCGCGGCGCTGCTCGACGACTTCAACGCATCGATGTGAGGAGACGAATCATGCCGCGCGCGATCTGGAACGGCACCGTGGTCGCCGAGACCGACACGTTCGAGACGGTCGAGGGCAACGTCTATTTCCCGCCCGGCGCGATCAAGAAGGAATTCTTCGCGCCGAGCCCGACCAAGACGGTGTGCGGCTGGAAGGGCGAGGCGAGCTACTACACGCTCAAGGTCGGCGGCAAGGAGAACCCGGACGCCGCCTGGTACTATCCCGATCCGAAGCAGGCCGCGGCGAACATCCGCGGCCACGTCGCCTTCTGGAAGGGCGTCACGGTCGAGACGTGACCATCCCTCCCTCACCCAGCGCCGTGTCAAACCACTTTCGTCATGCCCGCGAAAGCGGGCATCCAGGGTCAAGAGCAAGACCGCTGCCGTCCGACCCCTGGATCCCGGCTTTCGCGGGGATGACGGCACGGGAGGAGCAGACCTCGTGAATTTCGACCTGACGGCCGCGCAGCAGGAGCTCGTCGAGAAGGCGCGCGCGCTCGCGCGCGGGCCGGTCGCGGCGCGTGCCGCCGAGGTCGACCGCACCGAGCAGTACCCGTGGGACACGGTGGCGCTGCTGCGCGACGCCGGCTTCTTCGGCATGACGATCCCGGTCGCGTACGGCGGCCAGGGCCGAAGCTACCTCGATGCCGTGCTGGTGATCGAGGAGATGGCGCAGTGCTGCGGCATCACGGGGCGCATCGTCGTCGAGGCCAACATGGGCGCGATCGGCGCGGTCATGGCCTACGGCAGCGAGGACCAGAAGCGCCGCGCCGCCGCGCTCGTGCTCGCCGGCGACAAGCCGGCGATCTGCATCACCGAGCCCGGCGCCGGCAGCGCCGCCAGCGAGATGACGACGCGCGCCGATCGGCGCGGCAACGGCTTCGTGGTCAACGGCGCCAAGCACTGGATCACCGGCGGCGGCGTGTCGCGCCTGCACCTGATCTTCGCACGCGTGTTCGACTCGGCGGGCAACGAGGAGGGCATCGGCGGCTTCATTGCCGTGCGCGACGAGACGCCGGGCCTGACGATCGGCAAGCGCGAGCCGGCGATGGGGCTGCGCGGCATTCCGGAGAGCGAGATCCGGTTCGAGGACATGTGGCTGCCCGCCGACAGCCTGGTGCTGCCGCCGCGCGGCCTCGCCAAGGGCTTCGCCGACCTGATGAATGCCTACAACGGCCAGCGCATCGGCGCCGCCACGGTGGCGCTGGGGCTGGCGGAAGGCGCCTATGCGCTCGCGCTCGACTACGCGCAGACGCGCGAGCAGTTCGGCCGGCCGATCTGCGAGTTCCAGGGCCTGCAGTGGATGCTGGCCGACATGGCGATCCAGATCGCGGCGGCGCAGGCGCTGATCTACAAGGCGGCGGCGCGCGGCGGCGCCGGCTTCCCCGACGTGCTCGAGGCGGCGCAGGCCAAGATCTTCGCGTCCGAGATGGCCATCAAGGTGACCAACGACGCGCTGCAGCTGTTCGGCGCCGCCGGCTACTCGCGCGAGCGGCCGCTCGAACGCATGGTGCGCGACGCGCGCATGTTCACGATCGGCGGCGGCACCGCGCAGATCCTGCGCACCGTGGTGGCGGCGCGGCTGCTCAACCGCAAGCTGCCGCAAGGACGCGACGGCTACGCGGGCGAACGCGCGGCGGAATAGGTGGGCGCAACCGTTTCCCGCCGTCATGCCCGCAGGCGGGCATGACGGTGCTGTTTGACGCTGCGGGGAGGAGGAAATCCATGGACCAGTCGAGCCGGGTCGCGTTGATCACCGGTGCCGCGGGCGGCATCGGCCAGGCGCTCGTCAAGGCGTTCGTGGCGCACGGGCTGCGCGTCGGCATCTGCGACGTCGCGGGCGACGCCGCGCGGCGGCTGGCCGACGCGATCGGACCGGACCGGGCGGTCGCGGTCGAGGCCGACGTCGCCGATCCGGCGGCGTGCGCGCGCGCGGTCGATGCGGTCGCGCA
>DATJNS010000450.1:0-2655 GCA_035507915.1 Candidatus Sulfotelmatobacter sp. | reverse complement strand
GTAGCTGTCATACGCAATCAATATTCCGCCCCACGTCATGGCGACGCCGATCGCGCTGGCCATCAGGATCGCCATTCCTGGCCGTTTTGCGAGATGCAGAGCGATGGCGGCCGGGCCAATCAGAAGAGCGGTGGACAGAATGGCGCCGACGGTGATGGCCGAGAGCGCGACCGCCAAGGCCGCCACCACGAGATGCAGCAACCCGACCAGCCGCACGGGCACGCCGCGCACCGCCGCGAGGTCCGGATCCAGCGAGCAGAGCAGCAGCGGCCGATAAAGCGCCGCGATCGCAACCAGCGCCCCGATCCCTACCGCAAGCGCGAGCGGAACGATGGAAGCCGGGATCGCGAACATCGAGCCAAACATCACCGTGACGGCGGCGCCTGTCGTGCTGCTCATCGTCACGTCCAGGTACAGGAGCAGCGCCGCCAGTCCGAGCCCGGCGCCGGTCACGACGCCGGTCACGAGGTCCCGCTCGCTCGCACGATCGACGTGAAACAGCTCCATGCACGCCGCAGCGATGACGCCCATGCCGAGGAACCCGAGCAGCGGATTGATTCCGAGCAGAAATGCGGCCGCGCCGCCGGCGCTGCTCACGTCGGCGAGGGAATGGCCGGCGAAGGATTGCCCTCGGATCACCGTGAAAACGCCGACCGCCCCGGAGACGACGGCGGCGACGCCTCCGACCACCGCCGCAGTACGCACCGGCCCGCTGGCGAAGAACCCAGGCTCTACGATCAACGATAGCAGCATCGTCATTGAGTTCAGGGAATTTGACTGATGTGAACCGGGTCGCGCTCGATAGCGGCATTGGCGTCCCATTCGGCGTCCGCCGCGACCACGAGGACGCGGCCATGCACACGGACGACGTCGATATGATAACCAAAGAGTTGGCTCAGCACCTCGGTGCGCACCACCTCATCGCTCGTGCCGGTCACCGCCCGGCCATGCGCGAGATAGACGAGACGGTCCATTATCGAGAGCAGTGGATTCATGTCGTGCGCCGAGAGCAGCACCGCGGTGTGGAACTCTCGCGACAGGCGGCGTAGCAGCGTGACGATCCCGGCCACGCTGCGCATGTCGAGATTGGCGAGCGGTTCGTCCAGGAGCAACAGGCGCGGACGCCTGATGAGCGCGTGCGCAATCAACACCCGTTGCTGCTGGCCGCCGGACAGGCTGCCGATTCGCTGGTCTGCGAACCGCATCCCATCCACGGCCTCCAGCATCTCGTCGACCTTGCCCCGGCGCGCCCTCGAAGGCAGCGGCACACCCAGCCGGGCGCCATCGAGGCCGAGCGCGACGAGGTCGCGCGCCCGCATCGGCATATAGGGATCGAGCGAGAATTTCTGCGGCACGTAGCCGATCGAGGTCGCCTTGCCGCCGCCCTCGAAGGTGACGCCGCCGCTGCTGGGCGCGACAAAGCCGAGGATGGTGCGAATCAGCGTCGTCTTGCCCGAGCCGTTGGCGCCGATCAGCCCGCAGAATTCTCCTGGCCCCAGCGCGAAGTCGATGTCCTTCAGAATATCGCGGCCCGAAAGCGAGACGCTCGCTCGACGGACCGCGACGACCTCGCTTTTGGCCAGCATGGCGCTCAGTGTCCCTTCACCAGCGTCTCGGTCGACGCTTTGTCCGCGACCGCTTTTTGCAGGGCCTTGGTCTCCGCCAGCATCCACGATTGGTAGTCGTAGCCGGGCATGGGCATGGTCTCATAAACGCCGACCACCGGAATCCCGGCCTTCTTGGCGTTTTCCAGGAAGGATTTGGTCAGGGCGTCGGTGACCTGCTGATTATAAGCGAACACTTTCACGTTGTGGTTGGCGAACAGGTCGTTCTCGAGGGTCACGTCCTGCGGCGATGGGTCCGTGCCGTCCATGCTCGCCTTCTCGAGACTGAACGGCGTCATGATCTTGAAGCCCATCGCCTGCAGCAGGTAATCGGAAACCGGCTCAGTTGTGGCGACAGGCGTATTCTCATATTTCGCCTTGAAGGCCGCGATCGCCTCAGTCCATGGTTTCAGCGAGGCGACAAACTTGTCCGCGCTGGCGTGGAAATACGAGGCCTCGGAGGGTTTCAGCTCGGCGAGCGAGTCTGCGACAGCCTTCGCGACGGCCGGCATCGTCTTCGGATCGTACCACAGATGCGGGTTCTTCGTGTCGTCCGGGAGGCCCAGCAGATTCTGAACATTTATCACTTTGCGGTTTGGTCTGGGCGCCGCGGACATGATTTTGTCCGCCCAATCGTCGTAGCCAACCCCGTTCACGACGATCAGCTGAGCCGCTGCGATCTCCTTCGCGACGCTCGGGCTGGCTTCGAACGTGTGAGGGTCGGTGTTCGGATCTGTTTCAATCGCCACGACGTTGACGAACTTGCCGCCGATTTGAGAAACGACGTTGGCATATTCGTTTTC
Organism: Candidatus Sulfotelmatobacter sp.; assembly: GCA_035507915.1. Lineage (GTDB taxonomy): Bacteria > Pseudomonadota > Alphaproteobacteria > Elsterales > Elsteraceae > JACQAI01. The sequence continues at coordinate 248 of DATJNS010000450.1, read as the reverse complement.
CACGCCGACGACATTGATCGGGCCCGTCGTCTCGGCATAGGCCGAAGCGAGGGGAGCGGCGACCGATAGGGCCGCTGCCGCGGCAAAGACAGCAAATTGCTTCATTCTGGCTCTCCGATGTCTTGGGTGTGCGTAAGCTGACGAACTCTGCAGGCCTTCACCGCCGTCCGCGCAGGACGGACAGACCGGCCGGCGACCCAATCGAATGCGTCGGCCCCGTACTCTTCACTGATCGGCCGCGAGCCCGT
>DATJNS010000449.1:0-3289 GCA_035507915.1 Candidatus Sulfotelmatobacter sp. | reverse complement strand
GTTCGCGCAGTCGGCGCCGTTCGCGCATCTCAACGCGGTCTACAACAACTTCGATTTCGGCGAGGCGCTGCGCTTCACCCAGCGCGCCGCCGGCCTGTCGGACCGGGTGATGGAGCAGAAGTGACGACGGCCAACCGTCTTCTCAGCGCCATTGCGAGGAGCCCCCGGGTCCGCGCAAAGCGCGGCCCGAGGACAGGCTCCGCGACGAAGCAATCCAGCAGACGGTCTGGGATTGCTTCGCTTCGCGCGCGATGACGCTGTTATGCTGACCTGACACCGTCGTTCGTTCACGAAGGAATCCCATGGCTCAGGAGATCGGTTTCATCGGCGTGGGCAAGATGGGCCGGCCGATGGCGGGGCGGCTGCTCGACGCCGGCCACCGCGTCCACGTGTTCGACGCGCGCCGCGAGGCGGTCGACGCGATCGTCGGCAAGGGCGGCGTCGCCGCGGCGTCGCCGGCCGAGGTCGCCTCGCGGGCCGAGACCGTGCTGGTATCGTTGCCGACGCCCGACATCGTCAAACGGGTGGCGCTCGGGGCGGGCGGCATCGTCGAGGGCTCGCAGGTCAAGACCTACGTCGATCTTTCGACCACCGGGCCGCGGGTCGCCGCCGAGGTCGCCGCGGCGCTCGCCGAGAAGGGCATCACGGCGCTCGACGCGCCGGTGTCGGGCGGCGTCGGCGGCGCAGAGAAGGGCACGCTGTCCGTCATGGTGTCGGGCCCGCACAACCTCGCCGGCGAACTCCGGCCGATGTTCGAGGTGATCGGCAAGTACTTCTACATCGGCGGCAAGCCGGGCATGGGCCAGCTCATGAAGCTCGCCAACAACATGCTGTCGGCGACCACGCTCGCGGCGTCGGCCGAGATCATGGTGATGGGGGTCAAGGGCGGGCTCGATCCGCGCGTGATGATCGACGTCATCAACGTCTCCAGCGGCGGCAACACGGCGCTGCGCGACAAGTTCCCCAAGGCGGTGCTGCCGCGGACCTTCGACTACGGCTTCGCGACCGGGCTCATGTACAAGGACGTGCGCCTGTGCATGGAGGAGGCCGAGGCGCTGCGCGCGCCGACCTGGATCTGCAACACCGTGCGCCATCTGTGGGCGGACGCCAACGGCCAGTTCGGGCCGGAGTCCGACTTCACCAACATCGTGCGCATGCTCGAGGAATGGGCCGGCGGCGTCGAGGTCAAGCCGCCGAAGGACTGACCGACAGCGTGACCGGGAAATGTGACGCCATAGGCTAGACCGCCGTGGCGCCGGTCGCGAACAGCTCGGCCATGCGGTTCTTCTGCACCTTGCCCGTGACGGTGAGCGGCAGGTCGGCCTCGGCCGCGAAGCGGAACAGCCGCGGCAGCTTGTAGGCGGCGAGCGAACGGCGGCAGTGCTCGTGAAGCTCGGCGGCGCTCACGCCGTCCGGCCGCTGCGGCACGATCACGGCGCCCAGCACCTCGTCGCGCACCGGGTCGGGCACGCCCACCACGAAGGCGAGCCGCACGCCGGGGTGGCCCATCAGCACCTCCTCGACCTCGATGGGCGCCACGTTGATGCCGCCGGTCTTGACCATCTCCTTGATGCGGCCGCGGAAGCGCACGGCGCCGTCGGCGTCGATCAGGCCGAGATCGCCGGTCATGAAGAAGCCGTCGCGGTCGAACGACGCCGCGGTGCGCTCGTCGTCCTTGTAGTATCCGCAGGTCACGTAGCCCTTGACGCGGATCTCGCCGACCTCGTCGATCGGCAGCACGGCGCCGGTCTCGGGATCGACGATGCGGATCTCGACCCCGGGCAGCGGGCGACCCATCGTGTGCATGCGCCGCTCGATCGGGTCTTCCGCGTTGGTCACGCTGCAATTCCCGTAGGTCTCGGTCAGCCCGTAGACTTGGCAGATCTCGGGCACCAAGCCGATCGCGCGCCGCATCTGGTCGGGCGACCCCAAGGTGCCGCCGCGTCTCAGGCTCGACAGGTCGTGGCGCGCGCGGTCCGGATGCTCGTCGAGCGCCTGCACCATGTTGGGCGTGCCGTACAGCACCGAGCAGCGCTCGCGCGCGATCAGGGCGAGCGCCTCGCCGGCGTCGAAATGCTCCTGCAGCACGACGGTGCCGCCGTGGCTCAGGATCGCGAACAGCGCGTTCTCGCAGGCGAAGCCCCAGAACATCGACACGGCGAGCCACAGCCGGTCGGCGCCGGTCAGCGCCATGCGCTCGCCGATGCCCCACATGTTCTCGATCAGCGCGTAGTGCTGCAGCTGGACGCCCTTCGGCCGCGATGTCGAGCCCGACGTGTAGAGCAGGTAGGCGACGTCGTCGCGCCCGACCGCGCGCTCCGCGGCATCGATCGTCGCGTCCGGCACCGCGGCGCCGCGCGCGGCGAGGTCCTCGAAGCGGAGATGGTCCGGGCGGAGCTCGGTGCCGAGGCAGACGATCCGCTCGAGCCGCGGCAGCCGGTCGCGATGCGGCGCGAGCGCATCGAGGATCGCCAGGTAATCGTGCTTGAGGAACCGGTCGACGGTGATCAGGAGCTTGGTGTCGGAGTGCTGGAGCAGGTACTCGAGCTCCGCCGCGGTCGCCCAGGTGTTGAGCCCGACCATGACGCCGCCGAGCAGCGTGATGGCGAGGTCGGCGACAATCCATTCCGGCCGATTGCCCATCAGGATCCCGACCTTGTCGCCCTTGCGGATCCCGAGCGCGTAGAGGCCCTTGGCGAGCGCGCGTGCCGCGCTGCGCAGCGACCGGTAGCTGAAGCGCTGCGTGCCGCCGACCAGCGCCTCGCGCTCGGGATGGCGCGCGGCCAGCTCCTCGAGCAGTGCCGGAATGGTGCGGCTGGCAGGGATCGTCATGGTGTCGCGCCCGACGCGTCGCCGCGCGCGAGGGCCATCACGCGCGGCGTGTGACCGCACTGCTCGAGAAAGCGCACCAGGTCGGCGGGCGCGATCGCGGTCGTGCAGTCGTTGCGCAACGGATGGAGGTTGAGCGGGCTCTCGTCCATGACCGCGGCATCGATCACGACGGTCACCGCGCCGCCGCCATCGTTGATCACGGCGAACGGCGACACCGCGCCGGGAGCGATGCCGAGCAGCGCTTCGAGCTGCCGCTCGTTGGCGAACGAGAAGCGGCCGCCGCCGAGCTCGCGCGCCAGCGCCTTCAGATCGATCAGCGTGTCCTCGAGCGCGACGACCAGCCAGAAGCGCTGGCGCTTGTCGCGCAGGAACAGGTTCTTGATGTGGCCGCCCGCGAGATCGCCGCGCAGCCGCTTGCTGTCCTCGACCGTGCGCAGCGGCGGATGGCTGACCGTCG
>DATJNS010000448.1:0-7875 GCA_035507915.1 Candidatus Sulfotelmatobacter sp. | reverse complement strand
ATGCCGGCCCGGCCGTCATGCCTGAACCGGGCCGAGCGGATGGTTTTCCAGTTCCTCAAGCGCAGCGCCGTGCTGGCGACCGATTTCTTCCAGATCCCGCTCAACCGCGTGGTCGAGCTCGGCGCCCAGGTCGCGATCTAGGCCGCGTCGCGCGCGACCAGGACACATTGCCGCATGAACGCCACGCCATACCGGGCGCCGCACTTGCGCTAACATCGAGGGCGGAAGGTGCCCGATGACGCTGCGTGCCGCGCTGGCATTCGCGCTGCTCGTCCAGATCGCGCTGGTGACGCCGACGACGGCCGACGAGATCGGCCCGCTCGGCCCGCCCGGCGTGCCGGCCGCCGCGTTCCCCAAGCCGTTGCGCCCGGTGGCGCCGATCGTGTCCGAGCGCTGGTCGACCGAAGACGCGCGCGACCGTGACGGCGAGTCCGAGCAGGTGCTGGGCTTCCTCGAGGTCGCGCCGGGCATGACGGTCGCCGACATCGGCGCCGGCGACGGCTACTACACGGTGCGGGTCGCTCGTCGCGTCGGCTTGGCCGGACACGTCATCGCCGAGGACGTGATGCCGGCCTATCTCGAGGACCTGCGCCGACGCCTCGTGCGCGAGCACCTCACCAACGTGACGCTCGACCTCGGCGAGGCGCACGATCCGCGGCTGCCCGCGCATTCGGTCGATCTCGTTCTGATGGTCCACATGTACCACGAGGTCCAGCAGCCCTACGGCCTGCTCTACAACCTCCTGCCCGCGCTGCGGCCGGGCGCGCGCGTCGCCGTGATCGACCTGGACCAGGCGACCGAGCGGCATGGCACGCCGCGCGCACAGCTCCTGTGCGAGTTCCACGCCCTCGGCTTCCGCGAGACCCACTGGGGTTGGCTGCGCGCCCACCGCGAATACCTGGCCTTGTTCGCGCCGCCGGCGGCGCCGCCCGCACCCGCGGCGATCAAGCCCTGCAAGTAATCCCGCGCGGCAGCGCCCGCGCGTGACGCCTCAGCCGGTCGCCCGCGCGCGCTGGCGCCGCCGCTTCGCCTTCAGTTTCGCCTTGCGCCGATTGGCGCGGGTGTGGGGTTTGCGTTTGGGGGTCGCCGCCATGACCGATCTCGCTCCGTCCTGTCCGCCGCCGGGTTGATGCGCTGAACCGATAACCCGCCGTCACGGCGCCAGCAAGGGGCTGGGTGCGGCGCCTCGGCGTCTCACGCGGCTTTCACAGCCGTGCGGTCGACTTCCCCTCGAATTTCAATGCAGCGCGATCCACATCGTCGGCGTTCCCGGCGCTGAAGCGCCGACATCGAGAGGTGCGTCATGACGAGCGCGACACTCCACGGCGTCCTGCCGAGCCCCGAGGGCATGCGCGCCGCACGGATGCTCGGGCTGCGTCGGTCGGCGCGGCGGGCGGGCATGATCGGTCTCGGTGCCGCTCTCCTGGTGCTGGCGCCCGGGCTGGCGGTCGCGGCTCGGCTCGCCTACGCGGCGGGACGCTGGCCGGCCCTGCACGACGCGCTCCATCACCTGGCGGCCGCGGCATTTTGACTTGATGCAGATCAAGGGCCGGTAGCGGCGCGCGGCAATAAGCTCGATGCGTCGTGCGGTTTTCGGTCTCGAAGCGATTTTTCACGAGATTTTCATGTCGCCACGACGAGTTCCCTCTCGATTTTCAACGGCATGGCACGACGTCATCCCGGCGCACGATGCGCGCCGCTGACGGCGGGCCAGATCGGGGCGCCGCGCGTCGCGCCCGACACCGACGATCCCAATCCGCCGCCCGGCGGAATGCTCAGGAGAACGCAGATGCTAGACATCGCGATGCTGGCGCTGACCTTCGGGTTCTTCATCGCCGGAATCCTTTACGTGCTCGGCTGCGAGCGCCTGTGAGGCCCTCATGATGTTCGATTTGATTCTCGGCGGGGTCGTGAGCCTCGGCCTGCTCGTGTACCTGGTCTACGCGCTGCTCCGGCCGGAGCGGTTCTAGGAGTCTTCGACATGACGTTCAACGGCTGGGTACAGATCGCGTTGTTCGCGATCATCATCGTCGCGCTGGTCAAACCGGTCGGACGCTACATGACCGACGTATTCATGGGCGATCGCACGCTCCTGACGCCGGTCCTGCGCCCGCTCGAGATCGGCCTCTACCGGATCTGCGGGGTCGACGAGCGCACCGAGCAGCATTGGATCGGCTACGCGACCGCGATGCTGCTGTTCAGTCTCGCCGGCATGGTCCTGCTCTACGTGCTCCAGCGCCTGCAGAACGTGCTGCCGTTCAATCCGCAGGACATGGCCGCGCTGACGCCCGATCTCGCCTTCAACACCGCAGCGAGCTTCACGACCAACACCAACTGGCAGAGCTACGGCGGCGAGAGCACGATGAGCTATCTCGTCCAGATGGCCGGCCTGACGGTGCACAACTTCGTCTCGGCGGCCACCGGCATCGCGCTCGCGGTCGCGCTGATCCGCGGTTTTGCGCGCCGTTCGGCGAACACGATCGGCAATTTCTGGGTCGATCTGACCCGCTGCACGCTCTACATCCTGCTGCCGATCTCGATCGTCGCCGCGCTGTTCCTGGTCTGGCAGGGCATGCCGCAGAACCTCGGCCCCTACGTCGATGCGACCACGCTCGAGGGCGCCAAGCAGACGATCGCGCAGGGCCCGGTGGCCTCGCAGGTCGCGATCAAGATGCTGGGCACCAACGGCGGCGGCTTCTTCAACGCCAACGCCGCGCATCCCTACGAGAACCCGACCGCGCTGTCGAACCTCGTGCAGATGGTGCTGATCTTCGTGCTCGGCGCCGGGCTCACCAACGTGTTCGGCCGCATGGTCGGCGACCAGCGCCAGGGCTGGGCGATCCTCGCCGCGATGGGCGTCCTGTTCCTGATGGGCGTCGCCATCTGCTACTGGGCCGAGGGCGCGGGCAATCCGCAGCTGGCCGCGCTCGGCGTCGACCAGACGCCAACCACGCTGCAGGCCGGCGGCAACATGGAAGGCAAGGAGGTGCGCTTCGGCATCGCCGACTCTGCCCTGTTCGCCACGGTGACGACCGACGCATCGTGCGGCGCGGTCAATTCCATGCACGACAGCTTCATGCCGCTCGGCGGCATGGTGCCGCTGGTCAATATCGAGCTGGGCGAGATCATCGTCGGCGGCGTCGGCGCCGGGCTCTACGGCATGCTGCTGTTCGTCATCATCGCGATCTTCGTCGCCGGGCTGATGGTCGGACGCACGCCCGAATATGTCGGCAAGAAGATCGAGGCCAAGGAGGTCAAGATGACGATGCTCGCCATCCTGATCCTGCCGCTCGTCATGCTCGGCTTCACCGCGATCGCGGCGGTCGTGCCGGCGGGTCTCGCCGGCCCGGAGAACAGCGGTCCGCACGGCTTCAGCGAGATCCTCTACGCCTTCAGTTCGGGCGCCGGCAACAATGGCAGCGCGTTCGCCGGCCTGTCGGCCAACACGCCGTTCTATAACCTGACGCTCGGTCTCGACATGCTGGCCGGTCGCTTCCTCATGATCGTGCCGATGGTCGCGGTCGCGGGCTCGCTGGCCGCCAAGAAGTCCGTGCCACCGTCGCTCGGCACATTTCCGACCCACGGCGCGCTGTTCGTGTTCCTGCTCGTCAGCGTGATCCTGATCGTCGGCGGTCTGACCTTCTTCCCGGCGCTCGCCCTCGGCCCGATCGTCGAGCAGCTCGCGCTCAACGCCGGCAACCTCTTCTGAGCGGATCCTCTGCCATGCCCAGCCAACGCGCCCATCACCTTTCGCTCACCGATCCCTCGATCCTGGGGCCGGCCTTCTGGGACTCGTTCCGGAAGCTCAACCCCCGCAGCCTGGCCAAGAACCCGGTCATGTTCGTGGTCGAGGTCGTCGCAATGGTGACCACCATCCTGTTCGCGCGCGACCTGGCGGCGAGCGGCGCCGGCCTGTTCGAGACCGCCTCGTTCTCCGGTCAGATCTCGGCGTGGCTGTGGATCACCGTGCTGTTCGCCAACTTCGCCGAGGCGGTCGCCGAAGGCCGCGGCAAGGCGCAGGCCGCCAGCCTGCGGCGCACCCGCTCCGAGACGGTCGCCAAGCGGCTGCCCAGCCTCGGCGCCGAGACCACCGAGGCGGTGTCGCCGTTCGACCTCAAGCCCGGCGACCTGGTGCTGGTCGAGGCGGGCGATCTGATCCCGAGCGACGGCGAAGTGGTCGAGGGCATCGCGTCGGTCGACGAATCGGCGATCACGGGCGAGTCGGCGCCGGTGATCCGCGAGAGCGGCGGCGACCGCTCGGCGGTGACCGGCGGCACGCGCGTGCTGTCGGACTGGATCAAGGTCAAGATCACGGCGGCCCAGGGCTCGACCTTCCTCGACCGCATGATCGCGCTGGTCGAGGGCGCCGAACGCCAGAAGACGCCCAACGAGATCGCGCTCAACATCCTGCTCGCCGGGATGACGATCATCTTCGTGTTCGCGACCGTGACGATCCCGAGCTTCGCGGCCTATGCCAACGGCACGATGTCGGTGGTGGTGCTGATCGCGCTGTTCGTCACCCTCATCCCGACCACGATCGGCGCGCTGTTGTCGGCGATCGGCATCGCCGGCATGGATCGGCTGGTCAAGTTCAATGTGCTCGCCATGTCGGGGCGCGCGGTCGAGGCCGCCGGCGACGTCGACACGCTGCTGCTCGACAAGACCGGCACGATCACGCTGGGCAACCGCGTGGCGACCGCGCTCATCCCGCTGCCGGGCGTCAACGAGCGCGAGCTCGCCGACGCGGCCCAGCTCGCCTCGCTCAGCGACGAGACGCCCGAGGGCCGCTCCGTCGTCGTGCTCGCCAAGGAGAAATACGGCATCCGGGGGCGCGAGATGGCGCCGCTCAACGCCACCTTCGTGCCGTTCTCGGCGACCACGCGCATGAGCGGCATCGACCTCGTCGGTACGACCGCGGCGCAGCCCGCCGGCAACACCATGATCGAGACCGCGCAGGGCACCTCGATCCGCAAGGGCGCGGTCGATGCGGTCGTCGGCTACGTGCGCAAGGTCACGGGCAATCCGCGTTTCATGCCGCCGCCGGAGCTCGAGCGCACCGTCGAGACGATCGCCAAGTCGGGCGGCACGCCGCTCGCGGTCGCCAAGGACGGCCGGTTGCTCGGCGTCATCCACCTGAAGGACATCGTCAAGGGCGGCATCCGGGAGCGCTTCGCCGAGCTGCGCCAGATGGGCATCCGCACGGTGATGATCACCGGCGACAACCCGCTGACCGCCGCGGCGATCGCGGCCGAGGCCGGCGTCGACGACTTCCTCGCGCAAGCGACGCCTGAGGCCAAGCTCAAGCTGATCCGCGACGAGCAGGCCAAGGGCAAGCTGGTCGCGATGTGCGGCGACGGCACCAACGACGCGCCGGCGCTCGCCCAGGCCGACGTCGGCGTCGCCATGCAGACCGGCACGATGGCGGCGCGCGAGGCCGGCAACATGGTCGACCTCGACAGCGATCCGACCAAGCTGATCGAGATCGTCGCCATCGGCAAGCAGCTCCTGATGACGCGCGGCGCGCTGACCACCTTCTCGATCGCCAACGACGTCGCCAAGTACTTCGCCATCATCCCGGCGATGTTCCTCGCCTTCTATCCGCAGCTCGGCGTGCTCAACATCATGCGCCTGGCGACGCCGACCAGCGCGATCCTGTCGGCGATCATCTTCAACGCGCTGATCATCATCGCGCTGATCCCGCTGGCGCTGCGCGGCGTGCAGTACAAGCCCCACGCCGCCTCGCGCATCCTCGCGCGCAACCTGCTGATCTACGGCGTCGGCGGCGTCATCGTGCCGTTCATCGGCATCAAGGTCGTCGATCTGATCGTCAACGCGCTCGGCCTCGCCTGAGGAAACCGCCATGTTGCAGCACATCCGTCCCGCCGTCCTCATGATGGTCGTCATGACGGTCCTGACCGGCCTGATCTACCCGCTCGCCATGACCGGCGTCGCGCAGCTCCTGTTCCCCTACCAAGCGGCCGGCAGCCTGATCGAACGCGACGGCAAGGTGATCGGCTCGGCGCTGATCGGCCAGACGTTCACCGCGGACAAGTACTTCCACGGCCGGCCGTCGGCGACCACGGACACCGATCCGAACGACGCCACCAAGACGGTGCCGGCGCCCTACAACGCGGCGAACTCCTCGGGCTCCAATCTGGGCCCGACCAGCAAGGCACTGATCGACCGCGTCAAGGAGGACGTCGGCAAGCTCGGCCTGCCGGCCGGCGCACCGGTCCCGGTCGACCTGGTGACGACCTCGGGCAGCGGGCTCGACCCGGACATCACCCCGGCCGCCGCCGAGGTCCAGGTCGCGCGCGTCGCCGAGGCGCGCCACCTCCCGCCGGCCGAGGTCGAGCGCCTGGTCGCCGCCGCCACGGAGGGCCGCACCCTCGGCATCCTGGGCGAGCCGCACGTCAACGTCCTCAAGCTCAACCTCGCGCTCGACGCCCTGCCCGGGCACTGATCCTCCGACGCCGTGCACCGCCGCACGCGGGAAGCTTGACCTAGATCAAGATCGCTCCGTTCCCGACGGGCTAGGTTGGCCCGGATCGCATCCGCGCTCGTCAGGCGCCGAGGCGGAACGGGGGAATCCCATGTTGATGACGGGCTTGATGCTCGCCGCCCTGCTGGCGTCCTTCGGTCTCCTCGGCCTGCTGGTCGTGTTTTGCGAGAGCGTCATCGATCGGCCCTGAGCCGGCGGTGAACCGGTAGGAGAGCGCCCATGGCGTTGACGCTTCTCGGGGCCTTGCTCGCGCTGCTGATCGTCTATCTGTTCTACGCCGTCATCTATCCCGAGAAATTCTGACGGGACGCGCCGCGCGATGACGCCGAATTCCTGGATCCAGATCGCCCTGACGCTGCTGATCGCGTTCGCCGTCAGCATCCCGCTCGGCCGCTATCTGGCCGCCGTCTTCATGGACCGGAAAACCCGCCTCGATTGGCTGTTCGATCCCGTCGACAATCTGATCTACCGCCTGATCGGCCGCGCGGCGGCGCGCGCGCCGATGGATTGGAAGGCCTATACGGTCCACATGCTGGCGGCCAATCTCGCCATGGCCGTGCTCATCTATCTCGTGCTCGTGCTCCAGGACCGGCTGCCCCTCAACGCGACGGGCCTGCCGGGCATGGAACCCATGCTGGCGTTCAACACGGCGATCAGCTTCATCACCAACACCGACTGGCAGAACTACGGCGGCGAGACGACGCTGTCGAATTTCAGCCAGATGGTCGCGATCACGTTTCCGATGTTCACGTCCGCCGCGACCGGGTTCGTGATGGCGATGGCGTTCATTCGCGCCTTCGTGGTGGAGAACGGCGGCAGCGATCTCGGCAACTTCTATCGCGACATGACGCGCCTGCTGACCCGCGTGCTCTTGCCGGTGTCGGTGGTCGTCGCGCTCTTCATGGTCTGGCAGGGCGCGCCGCAAACGCTGGCGGCGCTCGTGACGGCCCATCCCGTGCAGGGCGGCACGCAGCCGCTCGTCATCGGGCCGGTGGCGGCGCTCGAATCGATCAAGCACTTCGGCACCAACGGCGGCGGCTTCTTCAACGCCAATGCGGCGCATCCCTTCGAGAACCCGACCCCGCTGACCAACCTGGTCCTCATGTTGCTGATGATGTCGCTGCCGAGCGCCCTGGTGATCTGCTTCGGCGACATGATCGGCAAGCGCCGACAGGCCTGGGTCGTGTACGGCCTCATGGGCGCGATGGTGCTGATGTTCCTGCCGATCGTGATCGTGCCCGAGCAGTTCGGCACGCCACTCCTGGTGCACGACGGCACGCAGATCGCGGCCACCCCGGATCAACCCGGCGGCAACATGGAAGGCAAGGAGGTGCGCTTCGGCGTCACGATGAGCGGCCTGTTCGGCGCGATCA
>DATJNS010000447.1:0-9096 GCA_035507915.1 Candidatus Sulfotelmatobacter sp. | reverse complement strand
CGCCGGACTGAACTACACGACGCACATCCGCGAGGTCGCCGCCAAGCGCGGGGTCGAGCCCGACATCCCCAAGCAGGCCGACATCGGCTACCGCGCCAACAACGCGCTGGTCGCGCACGGCGAGCCCGTGATCATCCCGCGCGACGCCAGCGAGAAGGTGCAGTACGAGGGCGAGCTGGTCGTCGTGATCGGCAAGCAGGCCAAGCGCCTGAGCGAGAAGGACGCGCTGTCCTGCGTGCTCGGCTACACGATCGGCAACGACGTCAGCGAGCGCACCTGGCAGCGCTCCGATCGCACGCTGTGGCGCGCCAAGAACACCGACACCTTCAAGCCGATGGGCCCGTGGATCGAGACCGACGTGAACCTCGACGCGATGCAGACCATCATCAAGGTCAACGGCAAGCCGAGCCTGCAATTCAAGACCAACGACATGCTGTTCGGCATCGCGCACTTCCTCCACACGATGACGAAATACCTGACGCTCTATCCGGGCGACGTCGTGTGGATGGGCACCGACGGCTCGTCGCCCGATCTCAAGGCTGGCGACGTCGTCGACATCGAGATCACCGGCATCGGCACCCTGTCCAACCCGTTCGTCGCGGAGACGTAGCGCTCGGCGCGGGCACATGGATCTGAGCAGGATCTCGATCGGCCGCGATCCGCCGCGCGACGTCCACGTGATCGTCGAGGTGCCGCTCGGCGGCGTGCCGGTCAAGTACGAGCTCGACAAGGCGTCGGGCGCGCTGTTCGTCGATCGCTTCCTGCACACCGCCATGGTCTATCCGGGCAACTACGGCTTCGTGCCCCACACGCTCTCGGGCGACGGCGATCCGTGCGACGTGCTGGTGGTGAGCCAGGTGCCGGTGGTGCCGGGCGCGGTCGTGCGCTGCCGGCCGATCGGCGCGCTCCTGATGGAGGACGAGGCCGGGCATGACGAGAAGATCCTCGCCGTGCCGGTCGACGCGCTCAATCCGTTCTACACCGGCGTGCACAGCTATCGCGATCTGCCGGCCATCGTGTGCGAGCAGATCGCCCACTTCTTCCGGCACTACAAGGACCTGGAGCCCGACAAGTTCGTCAAGATCCTGGAATGGGTCGACGCCGCGGCCGCCGAGCGCCTGATCGCCGACGGCATCGCGCGCGCCACCGCCGCCGCGGGCACGGGGGCCTAGATCGCGCACGCCGAGGCGCCAACCACGCACCAACCGTCATGGCCGGCCTTGTGCCGGCTATCCACGTCTTCGAGCGGATGGAAAGGCGTGGATGCTCGACCCAAGGCCGAGCATGACGGTTCTTTGGTGGAGATGCGGTCCGCGAACGAGCGATGCCGTCAGTACGTCGCGCGGCCGCCGGAGATGTCGAAGGCGGCGCCGGTCGAGAACGAGCACTCCTCGGAGCTCAGCCAGGCGACCAGCGCGGCGAGCTCCTCGACCTTGCCGAAGCGGCCCATCGGGATGCGCGACAGCATGTAGTCGATGTGCGCCTGGCTCATCTGGTCGAACATCGCGGTGCGCACCGCCGCCGGCGTGATGCAGTTGACGATCACGCCGTGCTGCGCGGTCTCCTTGGCGATCGATTTGGTGAGCGCGATCAGGCCCGCCTTGGAAGCGCTGTAGTGCGCGGCGTTCGGGTTGCCCTCCTTGCCGGCGATCGAGGCGACGTTGACGATGCGGCCGTAGCCGGCGGCGATCATGCCGGGCACGATCTCGCGGCAGGTCAGGAACGGACCGGTCAGGTTGACCTCGAGCACCTGGCGCCAGTCGGCCGGCGCGAGCTCCCAGCTCGTGGCGTTGCCGCCCGTGATGCCGGCATTGTTGACCAGGATGTCGATCTTGCCGAAGCGCCTGAGTGTCGCGGCGGCCGCCGCCGCGATGCTCGCTGCCGCGGTCACGTCGACCGAGACGGCGAACGCCGCGTCGCCGGCGGCGAGCTCGGCGACCGTCCGCTCGACGGCGGCCGCGTCGCGATCCCACAGCGCGACCGACGCGCCGGAGGCCAGCAGGCGTTGCGCGATCGCGAGCCCGATGCCGCGGGCGCTGCCCGTCACCACCGCCACGCGGCCGGCGAGATCGATCTGGTTCATCGCGCGCTGGCCGCCTACTCGGCGGGCTCGAGGGCGTCGATCTTCTGGTCGAACGCGAAATAACGCCGGCGCGAGCCGAACTGATTCTCGTAGATCGAGCCCTGGCCGAGCGCCGGCGGCAGCGGCATGCGGACCGGGCAGGCGACGATGCGCGGCTCGATCGACGGCGTGCCGCACAGCATGCGGCTGTCGAACTCCGCCAGGTCCTTGACGCCGGTCACCAGCGGCCAGGCGTCGGCGGCGGCGAGCTCGTAGAGCAGGAGCTGGCGCGGCAGCGCCGAGGTGTTCTGCGCCGAGCCGTGGACCAGGCGCACATGGTGGAACGAGCAGGCGCCGGCGCGCCCGGTCAGCGCCACCGCCTTGGAGAAGTCGAGCGGGCAGGCGTCCGGGTCGATCGCGCCGCAGAAATAGCCGTCGGCGTGATGATCCCAGGTCGGGCCCTGGTGGCTGCCCGGCATGACCATCAGAGGGCCGTTCTCGCGTTGGCAGTCGTTCAGCATCACGCCGACCGCGAGCACGTCGTCGTTGGTGTGCGGATAGAACGCCCAATCCTGGTGCCATTCGACCGGCGAGCCGTATTCCGGCGCCTTGATGTTGAGCTTCGAGCCGTAGAGCCGCACCGCCGGGCCGAGCAGCTGGCGCGACACCGAGAGGATCGGCTCGCTGCGCATCAGTTCGTCGAACGCCGGATCGAGCGCATGCGGTTTCTTGAGTCGGCGCACGCGCGGCCGGTCGGGCCGGTGCGACGGCTCGAGGTCGTAGACGTCGTCGTTCGCGCCGACCGCGCGCGCGCGCTCGACCAAGCCGTCGATCACGCGCTGCAGGCGCGCCAGCATCGCGGGCTGGACCAGGTCCGGCACGACGACGTAGCCGTGCTCGCGATAGAACGCGACGTCCGCCTGAGAGATCATGTCGGCGCCTTTTCGACGGGGTCTTGCCGGCATTTTAGCGTCATCCGCGGCGACCGCCAACGGCGCCGCCGTCGAGCCGCTATTGCGTGCGCCAGGCGTCGTCCTCGTACCAATCCTGCGGCAATCCGACCCGGCACGCACCCGTCGATTTCTGCGGGATCTGGTTGCACGGCTGCACGCTGCCGCAGTGCTGCAGCACGACCGCCAGCACGGCCAGTGCGGCGAGGCGAACGACTACTTTCATCGCCCGGACTCCTCGCGTAACGTTCGGTGCGCCCATTGCTGACCTCGGGAGGATGCCATGAAGGTCACCAAGCTCGAAACCCTCCACTGCGACGCCGGCTGGCGCAACTACCATTTCCTCAAGGTCACGACCGACGCCGGACTGGTCGGCTGGAGCGAGTACGACGAGGGCTTCGGCTCGCCCGGCGTCTCCACCGTGATCGAGTGGCTGGCCGACCGGGTGGTCGGGCAGGACCCCGCCAATCATGAACGTCTCTACACCGAGCTTTATTGCGTCACGCGGCCGGCCGCCGGCGGCGTGGTCGCCGAGGGCATCGGCGCGATCGAGAACGCGCTGCTCGACGCCAAGGCCAAGGCGCTCGGCGTGCCGTGCTACGCGCTGCTCGGCGGCAAGGTGCGCGACCGCATCCGGCTCTACTGGTCGCACTGCGCGACCTGGCGCATCAACCAGCCGCAATACTACAAGCCCGCGATCACCGACCTGGGCGGCGTCAAGGCGATGGGCCAGGAGGTGCGCGAGAAGGGCTTCACCGCGCTCAAGACCAACGTCTTCCTCTACGGCGAGGACGGCAAGCCGCGCGGCTGGCGGCCCGGCTTCGGCGTGCCGTTCGCGCCCGAGCTCAACGTCGAGAAGACGGTGCTGCGCAACCTGGTGAAGCATCTGGAGGCGATCCGCGACGGCGCCGGCCCCGACGTCGACCTGCTGCTCGACCTCAACTTCAACGCCAAGACCGAAGGCTACGTGAAGATCCTGAAGGCGATCGCCGACATCGACATGTTCTGGGTCGAGATCGACAGCTACCGCGCGCCGGCGCTCGCCTACATCCGCCGGCAGAGCCCGCATCCGATCAGCTCGTGCGAGACCCTGCTCGGCCTGCGCGAGTTCCTGCCCTACTTCGCCGAGCAGGCGATGGACGTGGCGATCATCGACGCGGTGTGGAACGGCGTATGGCAGTCGATGAAGATCGCCAACGCCGCGGAGGCGCACGAGGTCAACGTCGCGCCGCACAATTTCTACGGCCATCTGTCGACCATGATGAACGCGCACTTCGCGGCCGCGGTGCCCAACCTGCGCATCATGGAGATCGACATCGATCGGCTGCCGTGGGACGACGAGCTGTTCACCCACGCGCCGCCGATCGAGGCCGGCCACCTCGTGATCCCCGACCGCCCGGGCTGGGGCACCGAGCCGGTCGAGGCGGCGATCCGCGCGCGGCCGCCCAAGAAGGGCGGCGGCCTGCTCAACTTCAAGCAATTGTGAGGCGCGCCATGGACACCACCGCGATCGACACCATCCTGCGCGAGGCGACCGCGTCCAAGCGCGTGCCCGGCATCGTCGCGGGCGCGACGACCGACAAGGGCGAGATCTATCACGGCGCGTTCGGCACGCGCGCGCTGCCCGACGGCGCGCCGGTCGGCCCCGACACGATCTTCGCGATCGCCTCGATGACCAAGGCGCTGACCTCAACCGCGGCGATGCAGCAGGTCGAGCAGGGCCGGCTCAAGCTCGATGCGCCGATCGGCGAAGTGCTGCCGCCGATGGCGAAGCCCCAGGTGCTCGACGGCTTCGATGCGTCCGGCGCGCCGCGGCTCAGGCCCGCCAAGAGCCCCGTCACCTTGCGTCAGCTGCTGACCCACACCGCGGGCTACGGCTACGACACCTGGAACCGCGAGCTCGGCCAGGCGCTGCCCAAGCTCGACCTGCAGCGCATGCCGCGCAACCCGGACGAGCTCGCCCGCACGCCGCTGGTGTTCGACCCCGGCACGCGCTGGAACTACGGCATCAACACCGACCTGGTCGGGCTCGCGGTCGAGGCGGTGAGCGGCCAGCGCCTGCATCACTACATGGCGGAGCACGTCTGCAAGCCGCTCGGCATGACGGACACCACCTTCGCGCTGTCCGACGCGCAGCGCGCGCGGTTGACCCGCGTGCACGCGCGCCAGCCCGACGGCTCGCTGGCGGTGGCCGAGTGGCCGGTCGGCAACGAGCCCGGCTACTGCATGGGCGGCGGCGGCTTGTGCAGCACGGCGCGCGACTACCTGCGCTTCCTGCGCGCGCTGCTCGGCGGCGGCGCGCTGGACGGCGAGCGCATCCTGAAGCCCGAGACGGTCGCCGACATGGGCCGCAACCACATGGGCGCGCTCGACGTGCTGCCGATGCGCACCGCCGACGGGACGCGCTCGAACGACTGCGAGCTGTTCCCCGGCATGGTCAAGAAGTGGGGTCTCGGCTTCCTGATCAACACCGCCGCGGTGCCGGGCGGACGCAGCGCCGGCTCGCTCGCCTGGGCCGGATTGTTCAACAGCTATTTCTGGCTCGATCCGACGCGCAAGGTCGCCGGCGTGATCCTGATGCAGATCCTGCCGTTCGCCGACCGCGAGGCGCTCGCCACGTTCGACCGCTTCGAGCGCGCCATCTACGCCGGCCTCTGACCGGTCACAGCGCCACTATCAGGACCATCCGTCATGGCCCGCCCCCGCGCGCCGACCATGACGGGTGAGGACTGCTCTTCGGTCGCAGCGCCGCCGCTTGCGTCGGCGGGCGCGCAGTCCTAGATTTGCAACTGGCTTGGGGTGCTGGCCCGTCGGGTCGGCTGAGATCAAACCCACCGAACCTGACACGGGTAATGCCGGCGAAGGGAGGCCAGTCATCGATACCCCCGCTCTCGTTTCGTCGTCCGCGCGCTCCGCAGCGAGGCCGCGCGTCGCCATCGTCGGCGCCGGGGCGATCGGCCTCGCGATCGGCTGGCGGCTCGCCGAGGCCGGCTGCGCGGTCGATCTCTACGAGCGCGGCCAGGCCGGCCGCGGCGCCAGCTGGGCGGCCGCCGGCATGCTGGCCGCCGGGGTCGAGACCGAGCCCGGCGAGGAACGGCTGCTCGATCTGACGCGCGCCAGCCAGGCGCTGTGGCCGGAGTTCGCGCGCGCGCTCGAGGCGGCCGCCGGCGTCGACGTCGGCTACCGCGACGAGGGCACCCTCGTGGTCGCGCTGACGCGCGACGACGCCGAACAGCTGCGCAACCTCGCGACGTTCCAGCGCGGCTGCGGCATCGCGCTCGACTGGCTCGACGGCGCCGCGGCGCGCGCACGCGAGCCGCACCTGACGCCGCGCACGGTCGGCGCCGTGTTCAGCCCGCACGACCACCAGGTCGACAACCGCCGGCTGGTCGGCGCGCTCGTCAAGGCGGTCGCCGGCGCGGGCGCGCGCCTCCACGAGCAGTGCGACGTCGCGCTCGACGTGGTCGGCGGCCGCGCGGTCGGCGTCATCGTGGCCGAGCGGCGCACCCCGGCCGACGTCGTGGTGCTGTGCGCCGGCGCGTGGTCGCGTTCGGTCGCCGGCCTGCCGCCGGACGCGCGCCCGCCGGTGCGGCCGATCAAGGGCCAGATGCTGGCGGTGCGCATGGATCCGGCGGCGCCGCTGCTGCGTCACGTCGTGTGGGCGCCCAAGGCCTATCTGGTGCCGCGGCGCGACGGCCGGCTGCTGATCGGCGCCACGGTCGAGGAGCGCGGCTTCGACACGGCCAACACCGCGGGCGCCATCTACGGCCTGCTCGATGGAGCATGGCGCGCCGTGCCGGCGATCGAGGAGCTGCCGATCGACGAGATGTGGACCGGCTTCCGCCCGGGCTCGCGCGACGACGCGCCGCTGCTCGGCGCGAGCGCGGTCGACAACCTGATCCTCGCGACCGGCCATCACCGCAACGGCATCCTCCTGACCCCGATCACCGCCGACGCGATCCGCGACCTCGTGCTGACCGGCCGGCTGCCCGAGGTCGCGCGCCGCTTCACGCCCGACCGCTTCGCGCGGCCGCAACCCGTCGCCGCGGAGGCAACCGCATGAGCGCCACCGTGCGGGTCAACGGCGCGACCATGGCGCTGCCGAGCGCGCGGCTCAGCGATCTGCTGCACGCGCTCGGCGTCGATCCGGCGCGCCGCGGCGTCGCGATCGCGGTCGACGGCGCCGTGGTGCCGCGGACGCGCTGGGACGCGCCGCTGCTCGCCGGCGGCGAGGAGATCGACATCGTGCGGCCGCTCCAGGGAGGCTGAGCCATGCCCCAAGACGCATCGTCCGGCGACGACCGGCTGGTGATCGCCGGCCAGACGCTGGCATCGCGGCTGTTCATCGGCACCGCGGGCTATCCCAACCAGCAGGTGATGCTCGACGCGCTCGCGGCGAGCGCCGCCGAGATCGTCACCGCCTCGATCCGACGCATCAATCTCGCCGGCGAGGCCGAGACCCTGATCGACCTTTTGGGCGACCGCTACCGCTTCCTGCCCAACACCGCGGGCTGCGCCACCGTGAAGGACGCCGTGCTGACCGCGCAGCTCGGCCGCGAGGTGCTGCAAACCAACTGGGTCAAGCTCGAGCTGATCGGCGACCGCGAGACGCTCTATCCCGACGTGGCGCAACTGCTCGAGGCGGCCGCTCTGCTGGTCGCCGACGGTTTCACGGTGCTGCCCTATTGCAACGACGACCCGGTGACCTGCCGCAAGCTCGCCGATCTCGGCTGCGCCGCCGTGATGCCGCTCGGCTCGTTCATCGGCTCGGGCGGCGGCATCCGCAATCCGGCGACCATCGAGCTGATCGCGACGCGCTCGCCGGTGCCCGTGATCCTCGACGCCGGCATCGGCACGGCGTCCGACGCCGCGCTCGCCATGGAGCTCGGCTGCGCCGGCGTGCTGCTCAACACCGCGGTCGCCAAGGCGCACGCGCCGGTCCGCATGGCCGCGGCGATGCGCCAGGCCGTGATCGCCGGCTACGAGGCGCGGCGCGCCGGCCGCATTCCGAAGCGCGACTACGCCGAGCCCTCGAGCCCGCAGCTCGGCCTGATCGGCGCGTGAAGCGAGCGACGTCACGCCTGCCCGCGCCGCCGCTTCTCGTCATCACCGACCGCAGCCAGGCGCGCCGGAGCCTCGACGACACCGTGGCGGCGCTGCTCGACGGCGGCGCGCGCTGGATCAGCCTGCGCGAGAAGGACCTCTCGCCTGCCGCACGCGCGTCGCAGCTCGCGCGCCTGGTGGCGCTGGCACGGCCGTTCGGCGCCAGCGTGACGGTGCATGCGGACGTCGATGCCGCGTATGCGGCCGGCGCCGACGGCGTGCACCTGCCGAGCGGCGACGATCCCGCCGCGGCACGCCGACGCCTCGGCGACCGCGCCCTGATCGGCGTCTCGACCCATTCGCTCGCCGAGGCCGAGCGCGCGGCCGACGCCGGCGCCGATTACGTGACCTTGAGCCCGATCTTTCTCAGCGCCAGCAAGCCGGGTTACGGCCCCGCGCTGGGCACCGCCGCGCTCGCCGCGGCGGCGCGGCGGGTCGCCGTCCCCGTGATCGCGCTGGGCGGCATCGACGCGTCCAACGCGCGCGCTTGCCGGGACGCCGGTGGCGCCGGCGTCGCCGCGATGGGCGAGCCGATGCGCGCCGCCGATCCGGCCGCCGTCATGCGCGCGCTGCTCGAGGCGCTCGGGTAGCACCGCCCCCCGATCTCGGGCCGCGCGCCGCGAGCTCGACGCAACCGTCCAACCGTCATTGCGACGCAATGACGCTGATGGCTGCCCACGCGTCCCCTCACCCTGCTCCAGCAGGCGGAATGCAGGCCCTCCTCCGGGCATGGGTCCCCCGTCCATGTCGCGATGATGGCAGCGCACAAGCTCATGACACCGGGTGTCGCAGACTTTTCGTGACATGAGCAGAGGCTGCTCATGTCACTGGACCGACCCGGCGCTACGCGACCGGCAGGCTGAGCGGCGTGATCTGGTCGGCGCTGCGCTTCAGGTAGTCGCGCCCAGGCACGCTCGCCATCAGGTGCGCCTGCGCCTGGGTCAGGCGCTCGGCGGCGGCCGCCTGGTCCATGGTCAGCAC
>DATJNS010000446.1:0-13369 GCA_035507915.1 Candidatus Sulfotelmatobacter sp. | reverse complement strand
AACGGCGCGCGCTCGCGCATGATCCGCATCGGCGTCGGATCGCAGGCCATCTGGGCGAGCTGCCCGTACCACGCGAAGTCGGCAAGCGACGGGCGCGTGCCGAAGAGGAACTTGCCGAGCCCGACATGCGGCTCGAACGCCGCCAGGATGCGGAGGTAGAGCGCCTCCAGCAGCGGCTTGTTCTCGGCGGTCGCCCCGAGGATCGTCATGCGGCCGACCTGGCGCGCGCGGAACTCGGCGATCTCCTCGGCGGATCCCGTCGCCGCCGCCGAGGTCGACCATTCCTCGGCCGCCCAACGACTGACATAAGCTTGATCCTCGGGATCCCACCATCGGTAGAGGAAGAGGCACTTAACGGCCATCTCGTCGGCCATGTCCTCGAGCAGGTCGCACAGGAAGCGCGGCCCGGGCTGCGGCGGGATCACGGAACGTCCGTTGGGATGGCGCCGTTCCAGTTCGTTGGCGAGAATCGAGGTGTCGGCGTGATAGCTGCCGTCCTCGGGAAACTGCAGGATCGGAATCATGTTGGGCTGCACGTGCGCCGTCGCGCGCCGCAGCGCCTTGGTCATGATCACCCAGTCGACCGGCAGCCGGCGATAGCGCAGAAGGGCGCGGAGCTTGAGTGCGTAGGGCGACGCGGTCGAGCCGATCAAGCGGTACCGCGCCAAGGCGCCGCCGTCCTCCGACGCGAGCGCGGGCGAGCCGGTGGTGGCCGACTGGCGATCCTGCTTGGGCATCATTGCCGTCCTCAGCTCGAGCTGCCTGGGGGCCGCACAATTTCTTTTTGGGCAAATGGCCACTGTCCGCAAGTGCGGAACGTCGCGAGAGGTGTCGCGGATTGGAGCGTCACGACGCCTCGTTCGCAGCGTGACTCGGAGCATGGTAGTTTCGTTGCCGTGCCAACAATCGCGCCCCGCTAGCGGCATGACCGCATCGGGCCGCACCAAAACGAGGGAGGAAGGACGAATGGCTATCGATGCCGCAGCGGGCGACACCTCGTCGGTGCGGCCGCGCCTGCCGAACGTTATCGTCGCCGCGACCATCGGCAACGTGCTCGAATGGTTCGACTTCCTGGTCTACGGCTTCTTCGCGGCAACGCTCGCGGAGGTCTTCTTCCCCACCCGCAATCCGACCATGTCGCTGTTGATCACCTTCGGCGCGTTCGGGCTGTCCTACGTCGCGCGGCCACTGGGCGCCGCCGTCATCGGCACCTACACCGACCGTGCGGGCCGCAAGGCGGGCCTGACCCTGTCGATCGCGCTCATGATGACCGGCACGACCCTCATGGTCGTCACCCCGGGCTATGCGACGATCGGCATCGCGGCACCGATCATCATCACGGTCGCACGGCTGCTCCAAGGCTTCTCGGTCGGCGGCGAGTTCGGCAGCGCGGTCGCGTTCCTGGCCGAGCACGGCGGCAAGCGCAAGGGCTACAGCGCGAGCTGGCAATGGTCCACCACCGGCATCGTCTCGGTCATCGTCTCGCTGTTCGGGTTCACGTTGACGAAAGAGCTCTCGCACGAGCAGCTGGTCGATTGGGGCTGGCGCATCCCCTGGGTCTTCGGCCTCCTCATCGGTCCCGCCGGGCTCTACATCCGCTCGCGCATCGCCGAGACGCACGACTTCATCGAGGCGGAGAAGCCGCCCACGGTGCCGATCGGCGACCTGTTGCGCCGCCAGCCGGTCGCGGTGCTGCTCGCGCTCGGCGCCTCGATCGTCTCGAACAGCTCCTACTACCTCCTCCTTTACGTCCCGACCTACGGAGTCAAGACGCTGCATCTGCCGGCCTACACCGGCTTCGCTGCGACATTGGTCGGCGGGATCATCCTCGCGGTCTTCTCGGTGATCGCCGGACACTGGTCGGACAGCACCACGCCACGCACGCGCATCATGCTGGTCACGGGCTGGCTCTTCCTGCTGTGCGCCTACCCCGCCTTCTGGCTCATGGTCGCCTATCCGTCGCTGGCGACCGCGATGTTCGCCGTCGGCCTCCTAAATCTGATCAAGGCGGGCTACAGCGGCGTGCTGCCGGCGCTGCTGGCCGAGCAATTCCCGGTCGAGACGCGGGCGGTCGGCGTCGCCTTCAGCTACAGCATCTCGGTGACGATCTTCGGCGGTTTCGCCCCGTTCATCGCGACCTGGCTGATCGCGCAGACCGGCGACCCGCTCTCGCCGAGCTACTACCTGATGGCGACGGCATTGCTCAGCATCGTCTCGCTGGCGGCGATACGGCGCCGCGCGATCCGGGCCTGAGCGGGATCCGTCAACCGCGGCCCTCGGCCTCGCGCGCGGGCGCCATGCCCTGTTGGCGCGGGCCGAAGCCCGACGGCATCCAAAGCGGCAGCACCAGCGCCAGCAGCGCGAGCAGGCCGCAAATCAAGTAGACGAGGTGTAGCGCGCCCGCGATCGCCTCGGTCAGACGGGCGATCTCGGCCGCGCCGAGCGACTGGCGCAGCGCCGGCTTCATCAGCCGGTCGACCGCATCGCCGACGTCGGGAAACCGGCCGTACAGCCCGACGTTGAAGAGGGCGCCGAACAGCGATGCGCCCAGCGATTGGCCGACGGTGCGCATGAACAGCACCGACGAGGTCGCGACGCCGCGCTCGCGCCATTCGACGCTGGCCTGGATCGAGACCAGGAACGCGGTGTTGCAGTAGCCCATGCCGATACCGATGAACAACGCGCCGGCCCCCGCCCACAGAGGTCCACGCGACGGCTCGAGCATGGCGAGGATCGCGCTCCCCAGCACCAGCATCGAGCCTCCGGCCACCGCCGCCGCGCGGTAGGACGTGCGCACCATCAGGCGACCAGCCGCGAAGCTGGCGAATGCCCAGCTGATCGACATCGCCGCGATCACCGACCCTGCCGCCAGCGGACTGCGTCCCATCGCACCCTGCACGTAGGTCGGCAGGAAGGCGATCGGCCCCATCATCACCATGCCGATGGTCAGCGCGCCGAGATTGCCGACCGCGAAGATGCGCCGGCTCCAGAGCGCAATCGGCACCATCGGCTCGACGGCGCGATACTCGTGCAGCACCAGCACGACGAGCGCCAGCAATCCGCCGCCGGCGAGCGCCGCAAGCGTGACGCCGTCGAGGCTGCGTACCTGAACGAGCGCCACCATGACGGCGCCGGCGCCCAGCATCAGGAGCGCCGAGCCGAGATAGTCGACCTTGTGCTCGCGCGACGTGGCGCGCTCGGGCAGGAAGCGCGCGAGCATCGCCATCGCGGCGAGGCCGACCGGCACGTTGATCCAGAACACCGCCCGCCAGCTGCCATGCTCGACCAGGAAGGCGCCGAGCGCGGGACCGAACACGCCCGCGACGCCGAACACGCCCGACAGAAAACCCTGGACGCGCGCACGCTCGGCCGGCGTGTAGATGTCGCCCGCGATCGTGTAGGCGATCGGCTGCAGCGCACCGGCGCCGAGCCCCTGCAGGGCGCGGAACAGGATCAGGGGCACCATGCCCCAGGCGCAGCCGCTCAAGATCGCGCCGACCAGGAATACGCTGGTGCCGACAAAGAACGTGCGCTTGCGGCCATAGAGGTCGGCGAGACGGCCGTAGATCGGCACGGTCACGGCCTGCGCCAGCAGCGAAGCCGCGAACACCCAGCTGAACAGCCTGAACCCGCCGAGCTCGGCGGTGATCGTTGGCAACGCGGTGCCGACGATGCTGCTCTCGATCGCGACGATGAAGGTCGCCATCATGCACGCCGCGAGCACCAGCCCCCGACGCGGCACCGCGGCCGGCGAGCCTGCGGGTTCCGACACGCTGTTTCCTCCTCCCTGCGTTCTTCAGCGCAGGAGCTCAGAGGGTGCGCCAAGGCCGAGGCCCGGCGCAAGCGGTGCCGTCAGGTCGCGCCGATCATACGCTCGCTCGGCATGATCGCGCGACGCAGGTCGCCCGTCATTGCGGGCGCGTTCCCATCGCCAGGGTCTGCGAGTCCATCCGGGGAACGTAGGTCAGGCCCTTGCGCGTGGCCCAGCGGTAGATCGGCACGTGGAGCGGGACGATCGCGACGTCGGCCATGGCAATCTCGTTGGCCTTGGCCAGCAGGGCGGCGCGTTTGGGACCGTCGAATGTCGTCATCGCCATGTCGAGCACCCGGTCGAACTCGGGATTCGAGTAGCGCGCGCGGTTGGCCACGCCCGCACCGTGCTCGGGGTTGTAGGTGTGCAGCACCGCATTGAGCGTCACCGAGGCCTCGCCCGTGCCGACCGCGCCCCAGCCCGTCAGGAACATGCTGAACTCGCGGTTGGACGCGCGCGTGAAGAACACATTGAGCGGCATCGTCTCGACCTTCGTCTGGATGCCGACGCGTGTCAGCATCTGGGCGATCGCCTGGCAGATCTGCGCGTCCATGGGGTAGCGGTTGTTCGGGCCGTGGATCGTGACGCCGAAGCCGTCGGGATAGCCCGCCTCGGCGAGCAGTTTCTTGGCACCCTCGGGATCGTAGCGCTCGGGCTTCAGGTTCGGGCTGGCGCCGAACGTCAGGTCGGCGACCGGCTGGGACGCCACCTCGGCGGCGCCCTCCATGACGTGATCGACGATCGCCTCGCGGTTGATCGCCTTCGAGATGGCGCGGCGCACCGCGAGCTTGACGAACGGATTCTCGCCGAGCGGGCGCCCCGCCTTGTCGGTCACGAACGGCGTGCTCTTGGGGTTGCCCTGGTCGAGATTGAGCAGCATGACGAGGTTGGACAGGCCGGCATAGACCGCGACATTGGCGTCCGCCTTGAGGTGCAGCGCATCGGTCGACGGCACGTTGTCGATCAGGTCGACGCCGCCCGACAGGAGCGCGGCGACGCGCGCGCCGGCGTTGGCGATCGGCTTGATCGTCAACTTCTCCCAGGGCTCCTTCGCGCCCCAATAGTCGTCGTTGCGGACGAAGCTGATGTGATCGCCCTGGACCCACTCGACGAACTTGTAGGGTCCGGTGCCGATCATGGCCTTGCCGCTGTTGAAATCGTTGGTCGTCGCGTGCTCGGCGGCCTTCTTCTGCACGATCAGGATGTTCGACAGGTAGAACGGGTGGAGCGGGAACGGCGTCGCGGTCTTGAAGATCACGGTCAGGGGACCCTGAGCGTACACGTCGGTGACCTGTTTCAAGTAAAGGCTGTAGGAGGCCGGGCTGTTCGGGACCTTGGGGGCGCGATGCATGGTGAACACGACATCGTCGGCGGTGAACGGCGTGCCGTCGTGCCAGCGCACGTTGGGACGCAGATCGAACTCCCAGGTGGTCGGGTCGAGCGCCTTCCAGGCAATCGCGAGGCCGGGCAGCGGCTCCTGCTGCGGACCCTGCTGGACCAAGGGCTCGAACACGTGCTTGGCGACCATCTCGTTGGGCGTGAGGATCTGGTAGTGCGGATCCATCGAGGACGGCTCGCTCGCCATCGCGATGGTCAGGTTCGCGGCACGCGCCGGCAGCGCCAGCAGGGACAAGGCGGCCAGCGCCAGGCAAACGAGCGGGCGACGCGGCATCGGCGTTCTCCGAGCGGGTGATCCGCTCGCGCGAGTGTAGCGCCGGATTGGGGATGGTGCGCCAGTCGCATCGGTGCTCAAATCGTCGCGGCGACCGCCGTTGCGCACCTCTCGTCGCCCTGCTCGAGGAATCCGCGTCCATGCCCGCCCGCGATCCCGCCCAGCTCGTCAACCTGCCGCGCCTCGAGCGCCTGATGGACGAGGCGCGGCTCGACGCGCTGGTCGTGCGCTCCGGGCACAACTTCACCTACCTGTCCGGCGTGGTCTATCCCGGCACGCTGGCGCGCCATCAGGATTTTGCCGATTCGCCGCGCGCGGTGCTGCTCGTATGGCCGCGTCACGGCAAGCCGACGATCGTCACCAACACGACGGCCGCCGGGCTCGTGAAACGCGACTCGTGGGTCGAGCGCGTCGAGATCTACGAGGGTTACGTCGACCGGCCCTATGCCACGCTGGCCCGGGTGCTGAGCGAGCAGGGCCTCGCCAAGGCGCGCGTCGGCTTCGAGAAGAACGTCGTGAGCGCCGCCGACTGGGAGGTCGTCGCGAGCGCGCTCCCGGAGCTCGCGATGATCGACTGCGTCGAGATCATGGACCGCGTGCGTTGGGTCAAGACGCCGGCCGAGATCGCCAAGCTCAAGGCCGGCGCCGACCTGCTCGACGACGCCTACGCCGAGGTGTTCGCCACCATCAAGGACGGCGATACCGAGCGCTCGGTCCACACCAAGCTGGTCGAACGCTGCCTTGCCAAAGGCTGCGGTTGGGTCCACGGCATCCTGAACTCGAGCACCAACACGATCTCCTATGCCGGCGAGGGCGACACGCGTTTCCGGCGCGGCGACGTGGTGCGCACCGACTACGTCGCCTATCTCGACGGCTATCCGGGGCACCAGTCACGCAACGCGATCCTGGGCCCGGCGAGCGACACCCAGCGCCGCGAATACGCCACGACGCTCGACATCTATCGGCGCTCGATCGATCGCTGCCGTGCCGGAACGACCGCGGGCGAAGTCTACGATTACGTCGTGCGCGAGTTCGCCAAGGTGGGGTGGCAATACACCAACATCCTGATCGGCCACGGCGTCGGGTCGTGGTGGCATCAGCAGGCGCCGATCCTCTCACGCGGCAACGACACCGTTCTCGAGCCCGGCATGGTGCTCGCGCTCGAGCCTGCACGCCACCACTGGCACATCCAGGACATGATCGTCGTCAATGACGGCGCGCCCACGCTGATCTCCGACAAACTCTCGACCGACGCGCCGTTCATCATCCCGATGTAGCGCCGGCTCGAAGGAGAGGCTCATGAGGATCGTCGTCGGCTCCGACCACGCGGGCTTCCCGATGAAGGCCGAACTGCTCGCGTTCCTGCGCGAACTCGGTCACGAGGTGCTCGACGTCGGCTCCTACGACCCCGGTCCGGTCGACTTCCCCGACATCGCGCGCAAGGTGGCCGCCGCCATAACGTCCCGGCAGGCAGAGCGCGGCCTGATGATCTGCGGCACCGGCGTCGGCGCCTCGATCGGTGCCAACAAGATGAAGGGCATCCGCGCCGCCGTGTGCCACGACGTGCACTCGGCGCACCAGAGCGTCGAGCACGACGACGTCAACATGATGTGCATCGGGGCGCAGATCGTCGGGGCCTGGCTCGCCAAGGATCTGGTCACCGCCTATCTCGGGGCGACATTCTCGACCGCCGAGGAGTTCCGCCGGCGCGTCGCCAAACTCGCGGAGATGGACGCCGAGCGTTAGCCGGCCGCCCGCGTGGCCACGCGCGGGCTCATTGCGCCATGATGCAGACCCGCCAGATGTGACGGCGCTGATCGAGCGGATAGTCGCCGGTGGCCGAATGGACGAGGCAGCGGTTGTCCCAGACGACGACGTCGCCCGGCCGCCACTTGTGCCGGTATTCCCACTCCGGCCGCACCAGATGGCGCGCGAAGATCTCGTCCAGCATGTCGTCGCTCTCGGCTGGCTCGACGCCGACGAAGCCGAGCGAATGGTAGGGGTTGAGATAGAGCGCCTTGCGTCCCGTCTCGGGGTGGACGCGCACGGCGGGGTGGTGCACCGGCGGCTTGGCCCGCTGCGCGTCGGTCAAGATGTCGGTGCCGTGAGCCGTCCGCCCGCCGTACTTGAACACGCCCATCAGCGGCTCAAGGCGTGCGCGTAGCCGCTCGGGCAGCGCCTCGTAGGCGGCATACATGCTCGCGAACAGGGTGTCGCCGCCGATCGTCGGCACCTCGCGCGCGTAGAGCGCGGTCGCCTTGGCCGGCACTGCCTCGAACGCCATGTCCGAATGCCACCCGACGCCGCGCATCAGCACGGCGCGGTCGGGCGGCCTGTCCTCGCCGATCATGCTGCCCAGCACGGTGATCTTCGCGCTCTCCGGATGGCGGTTGCGCGTGACGGTGTGCGGTTGAACCACGCCGAAACGCTCGCCGAACGCGACGAACTGCGCCGGCGTCAGGTCCTGGTCGCGCACAACGAGCACCGAATGCGCGAGAAACGTGTCATAGGCGCGCGACAGTGCGGCGGACGAGGCTCGCCCGAGATCGATCCCCGTGATCTCGGCGCCAAGCGCCGGTGAGAGCGGCCGAATAGCCATGTCCTCAGCCACGTCCGTCATCGGCATCCACCCGTGCTGTTGCGACAGCAGGATCGTAACGGGGTCGCCGTCTCGGCGCCAGCCGCCGCCCGAGCCCCGGCGGACCGGCGTGGCGCGAGGGCTCAACGGCGGCGGTTGCCGCCAATCACGGCGCGGCCGGCGATGTGGTCGAGCGACGCGGCATAGAGATCCGCGAGCGCGACCAGCTCGCAAACATCGCAGATTCCAGTGCGCTCGACGCGCTCGATGGTCTCCGCCGACAGCTTGCCGCCGCTCAGCGCGGCCGCCGTCTGGATGTCCAGTCCGGCGGTGGCTCTGAGCTTGCGGAGCCGGCGCCCCATCTCCAGCGGCCCGGCATCGGACTGCGCGCTCGACCACACGGGTCCGGCATGCCGCGGGGCCGGCGCGGAGTCCTGCTCGATCTCGATCAGGGGATCGGCGATCAGCGCGGCCTCGACGCCGGCCGGGATGACGACGCCGGTATAGCAGTTCTGATGGTGATCGTAGCCGGCGAAGCCGACCCCAAGCTCGATCAGCCGGGCCCCGGTCATGTCGAAGTTTCCTCGCCGGGAGGGACGGATCTTGATCGCCATATCCCCATGCCTCTATGCCAACCTTCCCTGAGAGATCAAGGTCGGTTTTGCGTAAGGGCGGTTGCGGCGGCTAGGTCACCAGCCGCCGTGCGATGACGGATCGCGGTCGATCGCCGTCTGCGTCGAGCGCGCCGTCTCGGCCGACCCATAGCCGAGCATGCGGTGCGCGCCGCTCTCGAGCGGCGCCCCCGCCGCATCGAAATAGAGCGTGATCCCCAGGATCATGTCGATCGTCTTGCCGTCCGTCGCGAGCGGCAGACGCAAGACCTCGATGGTCTCGCAGCCGAGCGCCGGCACGACGTTCGGTCTGCCGCGCCGCCACATCGGCCGTCCGGTCGCGACCACCTCGATATATTCGTCGATCAGCGCGGCGGCGTTGGGGTGATCGGCGAACGCCTCGTCCATCCACTTCCCCGACAGCGGCTTGCCGCTCACCAGATCGACCCGGCTGCCGGCCAGGCGGTAGCGGAATCGCAGCGGATCGCGCTGAACCTCCACCAGGATGAGATTGGGCAACAACGCCACGACCGCGGCCGGATCGAAGTGCTGTCGACCCGGCAATCCCTCCGGGGGGTGGATGCGCCCCCAATAGGCGAGGAGAGAGCGCGCGCTCTCATGGAGTTTCGTGGCGTCGATGGGTGGCTCTCCCTGATACAGCCGTGCTGCGCTTCAGCCGTCCGCCTCACCCGTGCGATGGACGAGCATCGGCTCCTCGATGTGGCCGGCCGGCGCGGGATGCTCGGGACCCGTGTCGTGCGCCTCCAACCGCGGCGGGTCGGGATCCTGATCGCCGCGCAAGAACACCATCCGCAGCGCCGGCACGATCACGAGCAGCATGACGGGTCCGAGCAGCATGCCGCCGACGATCACGGTCGCGAGCGGGCGCTGCACCTGGCTGCCGATGCCGTTGGAGATCGCCGCGGGGAAGAGACCGATGCAGGCCGACCACGCGGTCATCAGCATCGGTCGCATGCGCTGCTCGGCGGCGTACTGCATCGCCTCGTTGCCCTGCATCCCGGCGGCGCGCACCTGATTGTAGTAGGTGATCATCAAGATGCCGTCCATCACCGATACGCCGAACAGCGAGACGAAACCGATCGCCGCCGAGATGCTGAAGTCGAGGTCGGTGAGGTAGAGCGCCAGCACGCCGCCGGCGATCGCGAACGGAATGCCGGCCAACGTGAGCAGGCTGTCGCGCAGCGAGTTGAACAGGCCGTAGAGCAGGACCATGATGAGGACGAGGCTGATCGGCACGACGATCATGAGGCGCTGCTGTGCCTTCTCGAGCTCCTCGAACTCGCCGGCCCAGACGATGCGGTAACCGCTCGGCAGCTTGACGTTCTTCTTGATGCGCGCCTGCGCCTCGGCGACCGCGCTGCCGAGGTCGCGGCCGCGCACGCTGAACTTGATCGGAATGAATCGCGTGTTGGATTCGTGATAGATGTAGGATGCGCCGGTATCCAACGAGACCTTTGCGAGCTCGCCCAACGGGATGTAGGCCGTGGCGCCGCTCGCCGTCGTGTAGCCGACCGGAATGTTGCGGATCTTGTCGATGCTATCGCGGTATTGCGGCGCGAAGCGGACGTTCAGATTGAACTGCCGGTCGCCCTCCAGGATCGTGCCGGCCGAGGTGCCGCCGGCAGCCGCCTGGATCACGGTGTTGATGTCGCCGGCGTTGAGGCCGTAGCGCGCCGCCTTTTCGCGGTCGACCTTGATGTCCAGGTTGGGCTGACCGAGGACGCGGAAGATGCCCAGATCCGTGATGCCGCGCACCTGATCCATCTCGTGCAGCACCTGCATGCCGAACTGTTCCAGCGTCGGAAGATCCGGTCCGATGATCTTCACCGAGTTGGCGCCCTTCACGCCGGACAGCCCCTCCTCGACGTTGTCCTGGATGTACTGCGAGAAGTTGAAGTCGATCCCGACCGTCTCCGCGCCGAACTCCTGCTGGAGCTGCTTGATCAGCTTCTCCTTGGTCATGCCCGGCGGCCACTCGTCGAACGGCTTGAGCGGCGCGAAAAACTCGGCGTTGTAGAAGCCCGAGGCGTCACTGCCGTCGTCCGGCCGGCCGTGCTGCGAGACGACCGTGATGACCTCCGGATGGCTCTTGATGATCCGGCGCAGCTTGTTCACGTACTGCATGCCGGCTTCGAGCGAGATGGTCGGCGGCATCGAGGCGCGGATCCACAGATTGCCTTCCTCGAGCGCCGGCAGGAACTCGCTGCCCAGCCGCGGGATCAATATGCCCGCCAGGAGCAGCGTCGCCAGCCCGGCGGCGACCGCGACCGTGCGGTGAGCGAGCGTCCAGCGCAGCACCGGCGAATAGACGTGGCGCAACCCGCGCACCAGGATCGTTTCGGTTTCCTTGACGTGCTCGGGAATCAGCAGCGTCGCCAGCACGGGCGAGATCGTGAAGGTAGCGAGCAATGCGCCGGCCAGCGCGTAGCCGTAGGTCTTGGCCATCGGGCCGAAGATCTGGCCCTCGACGCCCTCCATGGTGAAGAGCGGCACGAACGCGGCGACGGTGATCAGGGTGGAGAAGAAGACCGCCTTGTCGACGTCGAGCGCCGCGCGGAAGATCTGCCGGGTCTTTTCGGGCCAAACGTCATCCTTGCCGTAATTGCGATCCGGACGACGCTTCGGCTTCGGAACGCCGGCCGCCGGCGAGCGGTCGTCGTGCTGGAGCCGGCGGAAGATGTTCTCGACCAGGATCACGCACGAGTCGACGATGATGCCGAAATCGACCGCGCCGACCGACAACAGGTTCGCCGACTCGCCTGCGATCACCAGGATCACGATGCTGAAGAACAGCGCGAACGGTATGTTGGCGCCGACGATGATCGCGCTGCGCAGGTCGCCGAGGAAGATCCACTGGATGAGGAACACCAACACGCAACCGAAGATCAGGTTGTGGATGACGGTATGGGTGGTGACGCCGACCAAGACGCTGCGGTCGTAGTAGGGCACGACCTTGACGCCGGACGGCAGAGTGCCGTCGCTGTTCATTCTGGCGACTTCGGCCTTGACGCGCTCGACCACGTCGTTGGTGTGCATCGTCCGGTTCATCACGACGATGCCGGCGACGATATCGTCCTGGTCGTCGCGGCCGGCCTTGCCGAGCCGCGGCACGGAGCCGACATAAACCCGCGCCACGTCCTTCACCAGCACCGGCACGCCGCCCGACTGGGTCAGCACGACGTTCTCGATGTCGCTGACCTTCCAGCCCTGGGTGAGGTCCTTGTCGCCGCCGGTGTCGATCAGGCCGACGCCGCGGATGTTGACCGACTGCTGGCCGATGTTGATGGTGCGGCCGCCGACATTGACGTTGGAGTTGCCGAGCGCGCTGATCAGCTGGGGCAGTGTGACGTTGTAGGCGTCGAGCTTGTTGCGGTCGACCTCGACCTCGTACTCCTTGGTCGTGCCGCCCCACGGGTTGATCTGAACCACGCCCGGAACCGTGAGGAGCCGCCGCATCACGATCCAGTTGTTCACGGTGCGGAGATTGGTCAACCCGTAGTTCGGCGGGCCGGTCACCTGGTAGCGGTAGATCTCGCCGACCAGGCTGGACGCCTGGATCTGCGGTATGACGTTGTTCGGCAGGCTGACATTCTGCTGCAGATTGAGCGCGGCCTGCGTGTAGGCGAAGTAGTAGTCGACGCCGTACTTGAAGGTGACGCGAATGAACGACAGGCCGTAGAACGAGGTCGAGCGGATGTTGTCGATGCCGGGCGTCGGCGCCAGGCCGATCTCCATCGGGATGGTGTAGTAGCGCTCCATCTCCTCGGCCGACAAACCGGTGCTCTGCGCCGTGATCTCGAGGATCACCGGCGCCGGGTTCGGATAGGCCTCGATGTTGAGCCTGGAGTAGGCCATCAGCCCGCCGCCGATGAACACCAGCATGCCGAGCAGGATGATCGGGCGCCGGGTCAGCCCGAACATCAGGACGGATTTCAGCACGCCTGGCGCTCCGGGTTCGGATCCAAGGCGCCGCGTGACATTCCGGTGATCGGTCCCGTCATCGTGAGGCCGCGGTCAGCGCATTGCTCAGGAACAGTGCGCCGTCGGTCGCCACGCGCTCGCCCGGCTTGACGCCGTCGAGCACCTGGTCGAAACCGTCCTCCTGCAGCCCGATATGCACGGTGCGCCTGTCGAACCGGCGGCCGTCGCCGGTTACCCACAACGTCATGGTGCCGTCGCCTTCGCGCACCACCCCGCCCGCGGGCACCGCCGGCGACGTGTAGGTCTGACCCGTCCGAATCACGAAGGTCGCGAACATCTCGGGCAGCAGCTCGTGCCCGGGATCCGGAATCTCCGAGCGCACCAGCACCCGGTGCGTGTCGGGATCGACCGATGCGGCGATGTAGGTGATCTTGCCGCGGAACGTCCGGCCCGGGAACGCCAACACCTTGACGTCGGCTTCCTGGCCCAAATGGATCAGCGGGATGTCGGTCTCGGCGACCTTGGCGATCATCCATACGGTCGACAGGTCGGCGACCGTGTAGACCGGGTTGCCGCCCGGCTGCACGAACTGCCCGGGGCCGGCCTGGCGCGCGGTCACCCGCGCCGAGATCGGGCTCGGCACCGGCATGCGCGAGTCGATCCGGTGGGTCTCCTCGATGCGTCGGATCTCCGCATCGGTCTTGCCGAAGATGCGCACCGCGTCGCGCGCGCCGTTGAGCGCGCCTGCCGCCCCC
>DATJNS010000445.1:0-12182 GCA_035507915.1 Candidatus Sulfotelmatobacter sp. | reverse complement strand
GTGATCCCGTTCGTGATCGCCGACCTGCTGCGGCTCGTGATCCTGATCGCCTTTCCGGCCATCGCGCTCTGGCTGCCCGGCATGATGTGAGGCGGCGACAAGAGGCTCACACGATCCGGCAGGGAATCTCCGCGTCCTCGTCGAAGCTGTAGACCGCGCACAGCCGGTGATAGCCGTCGGCGACGATCACCCGCCCGTGGTCGCGATCGATCACGAGCAGCAGGGGCGACAGCTTCTCGCCGCTCATGATCTTCTGCTGGTCCTTGGCGACGTGCCAGTTGCTGATGCCGAGCAGCGACAGGCCGCTCGCACGAAAGATGTCCTTGGCCTTGAAGGCGCTCGTGCGCGCGGATCTCAGCCGCTTGACCAGGCGGGCGACCGTCTTCGGCGGATAGAGCAGCGCGAGGTAGGACGCCGCCGCCGGATAGTCCTGCGCCTCGGGGCGCTTGAGCCAGAGAATCGGTTGGGACGGGGTTTTCCTGCTCGCGGGTTTCTTGCTCATCGGGTCACGCTCTGTCGCAAGGGACGGGCACGCGCGCCGGTCGCGCATCGCCCGGAGCGGTCACGGCCCGACCGTGATCTCATCGATAACGCTCGTGACGCCCGAAATGCAGCAAGGGGCGTGCGCGGCCGTGCTCACGCCCGTGCCCGGCCTCGGTCCGAGCGGCGGCTCAGGCGATCTGGCAGGGAATCTCCGCGTCCTCGTCGAAGCTGTAGACCGCGCACAGCCGGTGATAGCCGTCGGCGACGACGACCCGCCCGTGCTCGCGATCGACGATGAGGAGCAGCGGCGACAGCTCTTTGCCGCTCATGATCTTCTGCTGGTCCTTGGCGACGTGCCAGTTGCTGACGCCGAGCAGCGACAGGCCGCTCGCACGAAAGATGTCCTTGGCCTTGAAGGCGCTCATGCGCGCGGACCTCAGCCGCTTGACCAGCCGGTCGACCGCCTTCGGCGGATAGTGCAACGAGAGGTACGACGCCGCCGCGGGATAGTTGTGCGCCTCGGGACGTTTGAGCCAGCGGATCGGTCGGGACGGGATCTTCTTGCTCATCGGGTCACGCTCTCTTGCGGGGGGCGGGCACGTTCTGGATCGGACGGCGACGCGGATGCATCACGGCCCGACCTCGATCTCGTCGATCACCTCCGTGACGCCGGGCACGCACCAGGCGGCGCGCTCGGCCGTGTCGAGCTCGGTCCAGTCGCGTGCGTGGCCCGTCAAGGTGACGCGTCCGTCGGCCACTGCGACGTCGATCGACGAGGCTTCCAGCTCGCCGCTGCGGCGGAACGCTTTGACGATCTCCTCCTTGACGTCCGCCGGATTCGGCTGCGGTCGCAGATGGATCTGGTTGATCACCCCGACGACGCCGGTGAGCCGCCGCACGGCGCTCTCGGCGTGGGTCCTCTCGTGGCGCCAGTCGACCTCGCCCGCGAGGGTGAGGATGCCCTTCTCGACTTTCACGGTGATGCGGTCGGCGGCAACCGACACCCAGTCGAGGATCTTGAGCGCGCGCTCGGCGATCTCGTCGTCGCCGCGCTTCTTGTCCGAGGGCAGGTGGACCTCGATCTCCTCGGCGATGCCGCGCACGCCCTTGACGCGGCGCGCCGCCGCTTCGGCGGCCAGCTTCTCGGTGTAGCTCGTGACGCGTCCCGTCAAGGTCACGACGCCGTCGCGCGCCGCGACCCCGATATGCGCGGCGTCGACGCCGGGCTCGAACTCGAGCTCGTCCAGCACGTCCTGCCGGAGCTCCTTGTCGTTGATCATGCACCGCCTCCGCGAACCGAGAGATCACAGCGGTAGAATAGGGTCATCGGACCCCGCTACCCGTTGATCCAGATCAAGATCGCGCGGGCGCCCGGATGTGGCGGCCGAGGCATCCCGCTATAGTGGCGCGAGCGATCGAGACGAATGAGCGCCGCCATTTCTTCGCCCCCGATGAGACGCCGCGTCGCGATCGCGACGCGGATCGCCGTGACGGCCGGCATCCTCGGGGCCTGCCAGGCTGCCGCGCCGCTCGATCCGCCGCAGCCGGGATCCGGCGTGGTCGACCTGCCGCTGCCGGACGGCGGCGTTCAGCGCGTGCTCTACCGCCAGCCGGAGCATCCGGTGGCAGCGCTGGTGCTGCTGACCGGCAACGAGGGCCGGGTCCTGATCGACGGCAGCGGCCGGATCGTTTACGGCGGCGGCAGCTTCCTGGTGCGCACGCGCGAGGCCTGGCTGGCGCACGGCTTCGCGATCGCGGTGCTGCATTCCTCGACGCCGCTGTGGACCGTGCGCTCGACCGAGCGCTATGCCGACGTGCTGCGCCGCGTCGTCGCGTACATGCGCTCGCAGAGCGACGCGCCGGTCTGGCTCGGCGGCCAGAGCATGGGCTCGGTCGCGGCGACCAACGCCGCCGCGCACCTGACCCACGGCGAGATCGCCGGCCTGCTGCTGACCTCGGCGGTGACCCTGATCAACAAGAACGTGACCGAGACGGTTTTCACCGCCGGCCTCGGCCGCGTCACGGTGCCGACCCTCGTGGTCGGCCACGTCGACGACGATTGCGTGGTTACGCCGGCGTCGGGCGTGGAAGCCATCCGGCGCGGGCTGACCCATGCGCGCAAGGTCGAGGTCCTGATGATCGAGGGCGGCGCGCCGCCGCGCTCGGAAGCTTGCATGGGGCTATCGCCGCACGGCTATCTCGGCGTCGAGGCGCGCACCGTAGACCGCATCGTCGAACGCATCATGGTACTTCAGACGGCAGCAGCGCAGGACGACTAGCGATGCCATCGGTCATGCCGCCTCCCGACCTGGAGCACGTCTTCGACCTGGCGGTGCGGGTCGCCCCGCCGCTGGCGATCGGCGACATCGGGACGGGCGTGCGCCGCGTCGTCGACATCCTGGGCGGCGACGTCGTCGGCCCGCGGCTGGCCGGCCGCATCCGCCCGGGCGGTGCCGATTTCCAGATCCTGCGGCCGAGCGGGCTCGCCGAGCTGCATGCCCGCTACGTGATCGAGGCGGCGGACGGCGCGCTCGTCTATGTCGAGAACACCGGGATCCGCTTCGGGCCGGCGGCGGCGCTGGAGCGGCTCAATCGCGGCGAGCCGGTCGACCCCGGCCTGATCTATTTCCGCAGCGTGCCGCGCTTCGAGACTGCGGCGCCGGATTTGCGCTGGCTCACGCAGCACCTGTTCCTGGCAAGCGGCATCCGACGTCCCGACCGGGTCGAGCTCGCGGTCTTCCTGGTTCGTTGAGCGCGCGGATTCATTGATCGAGCGATCAAGAATGAATCAAGGACCGCGGGCCTGGCGCGGCAGCGCAAACGCGTGAGAATAGCGTCAGCGCTGCTGCCTCAATCTCCCGGTGCTCCCGCGTCGGCTGCGGCGCGCGATGTTGTCGCAGGCGCGCGCCGCGCGCCGCAACGCTCGGTCATGCGCCGCAGCAGGTTCTGCGCGCCATGCATGAGCAAGCACTGTCGCCCGACCCCGGCGCGCGCCGGCCGCGGCATCGAAACCGGTTGACCCGCCGCGCGGCTCAATTCACCTTATCGTCTACAACCAGAATGAAAAGACGTCCCGCGAACGGCGGGCGAGGCAAAGCAGGGCAGGAGGCCGACATGGTGCAACTCAGTCGGCGGTCGGTATTGCGTGGATCCGCGGTCGTGGCCGCGGCGTCGACGTTTGCGCGGCCGTACATCGCCAACGCGCAGGCCAAGACGGCGAGCGTGCTGTGGGTCCAGGGCTTCGTCAAGGAAGAGGACGATTCCTTCACGAAGATGGTCCAGGACTATGAGAAGGCCAGCGGCAACAAGATCGACTACAGCCTGATCCCGTTCGGGCCGGCGATGCAGAAGATCGTCGCGGGCCTGACCAGCGGCGACGCGCCCGACGTCATGTTCCACGACATCGCCGACAATGCGGTGGTGCCGCAGAACGCGTGGAACGACAAGCTCGAGGACGTCAGCGACGTCATCGACTCGCAGAAGGCGCACTTCCATCCCGCGGCGCTGCGCGCCTCGCAGTATTTCAACAACGTGTCCAAGCAGCGCCACGGCTACTACGTGCCGGTCAAGATCGGCGTGCTGCCGTTCCACGTCTGGAACTCGCTGGTCGAGAAGGCCGGCTTCAAGCTGTCGGACGCGCCGAAGACCTGGGACGCGTTCTGGGACTTCTTCAAGCCGATGCAGAAGAAGCTGCGCGAGACCAACCGCGGCATCTACGTGCACGGCCTGCAGCCGACCACCACCGGGCCGGCCGACGGCAACAACACCTTCCACCACTTCCTGATCGCCAACGGCGGCTACGGCATCCTGACCGAGGACGGCAAGGCCCACGTCGACGACCCGCAGATCAAGGAAGCGGTGATCAAGTCGCTGACCTACATCTCGACGTCCTACAAGGAGGGCTACGTGCCGCCGGGGGCGTTGAGCTGGAACGACGCCGACGACAACAACGCGTTCCACGCCAAACAGATCGTCATGGATCTCGACGGCACCATCTCGACCGAAGTCGCGATGTTCCACGACAAGGCCAATTACGACGACGTCCAGACGCTGACCTTGGGCAACGACAATGCCGGCCAGCCGATGCGCGCGCAGTTCGGCGTCGCCGGCTGCTTCGTGCCCAAGGGCTCGAAGAACGCGGCGGTCGCCAAGGACTTCCTCAAGTACGTGATCCAGCCGGACATCGTGAACAACTACCTGAAGAGCGGGCTCGGTCGCTGGCTGCCGCCGATGCCGGATCTGGTCAAGAACGACCCGTTCTGGCTCAAGGAGGATCCGCACCGCACCGCCTACGCCACGATCGGCATGATCAACCCAATCGTGCCCAACTATCCGGTGTTCAATCCCGGCTACGCCGAGGCCAACGCGCAACAGGTCTGGGGCCTGGCCGTTGCCGATATCGTGAAGGATGGGATGACGCCCCAGGCGGCGGCCGACAAGGCGCTCAAGCACCTCGGCGACATCCTCGCCAAATACGTCGTGCAGAGCTGAGGAGCCCCCCATGGCGAACACGCAGGTCATCGACACCGGTAGCGCGCTCCTCAGGCACCGGACGTCGCGGCGGTTGTGGCGGGGTGGCCTGCACGGCTCGGAATTCACCTGGGCGGTGGCCTTCACCGTCCCCTACATCGGGCTCTTCCTCGCCTTCGTCGCCTATCCGGTCGTCTTCGGCGCCTGGCTCGGGTCGAATCCGGGTCTCTACCGGGAGCTGTTCGCCGATCCGATCTACCAGCGCACCGTGGTCAACACGATCCTCTATGTCGGCATCGCGGTGAACCTGAAGATGTTCGGCGCGCTCATGCTGTCGGGCTTCTTCATGCGGCGCAGCTGGTGGACCAAGGGCCTGTTGCTGGTCTTCGTGCTGCCGTGGGCGGTGCCGGCACTGCCGGCCTTCATCTCGATTCACTGGATGCTCAACGGCCAGTGGGGCCTGTTCAACAACTTCCTGTGGAACGTGTTCGGCATCGACGGCCCGGGCTGGCTCGACACCTCGCGGTGGCTCGCGCTCGGCGCGGTGATCTGCTCGCACATCTGGAAGTGGATGCCGTTCTGGACCGTGATCCTGTTGGCCGGCCGGATGGCGATCCCGCAGGATCTCTACGAGGCGGCCGAGGTCGACGGCGCGACAGGACTCCGCCGCTTCACGCACGTCACCTTCCCGCTGCTCGCCAATCTCTATCTGGTCTGCACGCTGCTCTCGACGATCTTCACCCTGGGCGACTTCAACTCGGTGTACTTCGTCTCGGGCGGCGGTCCGGCGCTGTCGACCCACGTGCTGGCGACGCTCGGCATCCGCGACGCCTTCGAGGTCGCGCGGCCCGATCTGGGCGTGGCGGCGGTTCTGACGGCGTTGCCGCTGATGATCCCGCTCGTCCTGATTCTGATGCGCAAGCTGCGCACGACCGAGGTCACCCTTTGACCGCGGTCGTCCACGGCGAGGCCGCCGCGCGCGCTCCCGCCGTCGCCGAGAGCGCGGCGGCCGCGCGCGGTCGCCGCGCCCGCCAGCATCGCCGGTGGGGCGAGGCAGGGGCGGTCGCTGTCGCGGCCGTGCTGCTGATCTGGACGCTGGTGCCGATCTACAACATCTTCATGGTGGCGCTGGAGTCGAAGGGCGACGTGTTCACCAGCACGATCTGGCCGACCGATCCGTCGGCCATGAGCTTCTGGGTCGTCATCACTCAGGGCTACTGGTACCTCGAGTATTTCTGGCATCAGTTCGGCAACAGCGTGTACATCGGCGTCGCGACGGTGTTCTTCACGCTGTTCATCGGCTCGATGGCGAGCTTCGCGATCGGCCGCATGCGCATCCGCTACGGCTGGCTGCTCAGCAACGCCGCGCTGCTCACCTACGTGATCCCAGCCTCGTTCCTGGCGATCCCGTTCTATCGGATCATGCAGATCTACGGCCTGACCAACAATCTGTGGTCGGTCATCGCCGCCGAGGTCACCTTCGCCACGCCCTACGCGATCTTCATCTTCTCGCAGTACGGCGTCAGCATCCCGATCGAGCTCGACGAGGCGGCGCGCATCGACGGCGCCTCGCCCTTCCAGGTCTATTACAAGATCTACCTGCCCCTGATGGCGCCGGCGCTGGTCGCGGTCGGCACCTATGCGCTGTTGCTGGCGTGGAACGAGTATCTCTACCAGTTCCTGCTGCTGTCCTCGAAGGAGAGCATGAGCGTGCCGGTGGCGCTGGCGCAATTCCTCAACAGCGACGAGGCGCCGTGGAACTACATGATGGCGACCGCGATCGTCTATGCGATCCCGCCGGTCGCGATCTACTACGCGTTCCGTCGCCGCATGTCGGCCGGCCTCACCATGGGCGGCGTCAAGGGCTGACCGCCGGGCTGCCCGACGCCATCGGGCGAGTTGATCTGGCGGCGTTGAAGGGGCGGGCATGAGTTTCATGCAGCAGACGCTCGCCCTCGGCCGCCCCGACGCGGCCGATCGGCCGCGTCGACCGCGCTGGCGCGCTCCGGTGCATGGCGTCGAGCTCGCCTGGGCGCTTGCGTTCATCGCGCCCTACGTCGCCGTATTTCTCGCCTTCGTGCTCTATCCGATCGGCTATGGGCTGTGGATGGGCCGCTCGCCGTCGCTCTACGCCGAGCTGGCGCAGGATCCCCGCTATCTGCAGACCGTGGTCAACACCGCGTTGTTCGTCGGGATCGGCGTCAATCTCAAGCTGTTCCTGGCCTTGCTGCTGTCCGGCTTCTTCATGCGCCGGCGACGCTGGATCAAGGCCGTGTTGGCGATCTTCATCCTGCCGTGGGCGCTGCCGGCGATCCCGGCCTTCCTGTCGATCCATTGGATGCTGATCGGCGAGCGCGGCCTGCTCGACGGCCTGCTCGAGACGCTGTTCGGCGTCGGCGGGCCGATCTGGTTCAACCACCGCTGGCTCGCGCTCGGCTGCAACATCGCCGCCTACCTCTGGAAGTGGCTGCCGTTCTGGACCGTCATCCTGATCGCCGCCCGCATGGCGATCCCGCAGGAGCTGCTCGAAGCCGCCGACATCGACGGCGCCACGGGGATGCGTCGGTTCCTGCACGTCACCTTCCCGCTGCTCGCCAACGTCTATCTCGTCTGCACCCTGCTTTCGACGATCTGGACGCTCGGCGACTTCACCACCGTCTACTACGTTTCCGGCGGCGCGCCGTCGCGCTCGAGCGAGGTGCTGTCGATCATCGGCGTGCGCTACGCCTTCGACGTCGCCCGGCCGTCGCTCGGCGTGGCGGCGGCGCTGTCGGCGCTGCCGGTCCTGATCCCGATCGTGATCGTCCTGATGCGCCGGATCCAGACGCGCGGGGTGCAGCTGTGAGCGTCGCGCTCGCCCCCGGCCGGCGGCCGCGCCGGCCGCACTACCGGCTGCGGCAAGCGTTCGTCGAGGCCGCTTCGGTGCTGCTCGGCGCGGTGCTGGTGATCTGGTCGCTGCTGCCGGTCTACAACATGCTGCTGATCGCGCTCGACGCCGAGGGCGACACCGAGTACGCCGGCATCATCTGGCCGCCCGAGCCCTCGTTCGAGAGCTTCAAGGCGATCTGGACCGAGGACTACTGGTACCTCGAGCATTTCTGGCACCAGTTCGCCAACAGCCTCTACATCGGTCTGGCGACCATGGCGCTGACCGTGCTGATCGGGTCGCTCGCCAGCTTCGCGGTCGGCCGCACGCGGCTGCGCAAAGGCTGGTTGCTGACCGACGCGGCGCTGCTGACCTACGTGATCCCGGCCTCCTTCGTCGTGATCCCGTTCCATCGGATCATCCACAGCTATGGCCTGACCGACAATCTCATCGCCGTGGTCGCCGCCGAGGTCGCGTTCGCGACGCCGTTCGCCATCCTGATCCTTCAGCAATACGGTCGCCTGATCCCGGTCGAGCTCGACG
This sequence comes from Candidatus Sulfotelmatobacter sp., assembly GCA_035507915.1. Lineage (GTDB taxonomy): Bacteria > Pseudomonadota > Alphaproteobacteria > Elsterales > Elsteraceae > JACQAI01. The sequence continues at coordinate 3,820 of DATJNS010000445.1, read as the reverse complement.
AGGCGGCGCGCGTCGACGGCGCGTCCCCCGTCCAGATCTATTGGCGCATCTACCTGCCCTTGATGGCGCCGGCGCTGGCGGCGGTCGGCACCTACGCGCTGCTGCTCGCCTGGGGCGAGTACCTCTACCAGTGGCTGCTGCTGTCCTCGACGCGCAGCATGACGGTGGCGGTCGCGATCGAGCAGTTCTTCGACAGCGACGAGGCGCCGTGGAACTACATGATGGCGGTCGCCATCGTCTATGCGTTGCCGCCGATCGTCATCTTCTACGGGCTGCGGCGCTACATGGCCGCCGGCCTGACGCGGGGCGGCGTCAAGGGCTAGGGCGAGTCGCAGGCACGCGCCTTCCAGGCCGGTGCGCCGGACAGCCAATATGAAGCGCCAATCTCAAGGCCTAGCGTCCCCAGGGTCCGGAATTAGCCGGTTTGGTTTCTGTAAGGTTAATGATAGAATCCAAATAAGGACCATTGCCCCGTATTTCCTTGCCATGCGCGCGAACGCCTACCGCGAACAAGCTCTAGAATGCCGGCGGCTCGCCACAACGACCCGGGACCCGGAGATCTTGCGCCTGCTCCTCAATCTGGCGGAGCGCTTCGACCGGCGCGCGGACCAGGTGACCGCGAAGCCGAGGGCCAAGCGCCGGCGGGCCGCTGCCGCCGCGGCGGGCTGACGGGCAGTCCCGGGGCGGTTTGGGTTAACGCATACTTCCCGGTTCATCCATGCGTGCGTCGCATTGCGGCGATGCAATATGACCGCTCGCGGCTGCGGCGGACCGGCTTATCTCTTGTTCATCCGTTTGAGACAGGACGGATTTGAAAGGGATTTGCGAGCATGAGCGACTTTACGGCCAATCACGGCGCGTTGCGCGCCACCCCCAGCCTGGCCCGGACGGCCCGGCAGACCTGGCAGGCGATCACGAGCCCGGTGCGCGGCTACCTGCAGCGCCAGGCGATTTATCGCGAGCTGAGCGACCTCGACGACCGCATGCTGGCCGACATCGGCCTGAACCGCTCCGAGGTGTACGCGGTCGCGAACGGCATCCGGCGTCCGCAGGGCACCTTGCCGCACGGCAAGGCCGGCGACCTGTTCGACATCGTCTGACGGCGAGGCCGATCCCACTCCCCACGAACGGCGGCCCTTGGGGCCGCCGTTTTCGTTTCGGATTTCGTTTCGGGCCGCGGTGTTATTCCGCCGGCGCGCCGAGCGGCACGGCATCCGCCGGCGCGCTGCCCAGCGCCATCGTACGCGAGATGCGGGCGATCACGAGCGCCGTCACCGTGTAGCCGATGCCGGTGACGAAGACGGTCGTCAGCGTGGGAATCCAGCCCGTCGGCATCGCGAACATGTAGAAGAGGAAGCCCAACACGGTCCACGCGACGGCGACGAGATTGAAGCCGTTCCAGTAGCGGTAGCGGCCGTTGAGCCGGAACAGCGACGGCACGTCGAGGCGCGTGCGCTTGAGCACCACGTAATCGAACACGAGGATGCCGGCGATCGGCGAGAAGACGTTGCCGAGCATCGAGGCGTAGCTGAGATAGCTGTTCAGCACGTCGGGCACCGCCGACAGGGCGCAGCCCGCGACGCTGGCGATCAGCGTGGTCCAGAACCGGCCGAGGCGCTCGAAGATGTTCGAGATCGACAGGCCGCCCGTGTAGAGGTTGAGGACGTTGATCGTCCAGTTGTCGAGCGCGACGAAGATCAGCATCATGGCCGAGGTCACCCAGCCGGGGTCGACGCCGGCGATGATGACGAACGGATTGCCGGCCTTGCCGAGGACGCCGGCCGCGGCGTAGGCGCCCAACGCGCCGCCGAGGAACGTGCCGACCGCGGCCGCCGACACGGTGCCGACCCACATGTCGACGCGGGTGCGCGAATAGCGGCAGAAGTCGGCGGAATCGGTGATCATGGTCAGCCAGCCGGCCGCCGCGGCGTTGAACCAGGCGACGAAGATCAGCCAGTTCCAGCCGCTCTTGCCGGCGAACGACAGCACCGCGCTCGGCGCGAAGTTCGGATCGTCGTGGTTGGCGAGCAGCACGAACAGATAGGCGAAGATCAGCAGCTTCACCGGCATGGCGATGCGCGACAGCACCTTCAGCGAGCCGTAGCCGACCACGGCGACGAAGGCTTGCAGGATGCCGAATGCGAGACTGACCCAGATCAGCGAGAAGGACAGGCTGGTCAGGTTGTGGAGCACGGCGACGATCGCGGTCGCGCCGATCACCGTCTGGAACGCGAACCAGTAGACCGACGCGATCGAGCGCAGGAGCGACGGGATCAGCTTCGAGCCGCGCAGGCCATAGACCGCGCGGGTCGCCACCTGGCCGGGAATGCCGTAATCGACCCCGACGGTCGCCATGACGACGTACATGCACGCGGCGAAGACGATGCCGCAGCACTCCGCGGTCAGTGAGGCCTTGAACGACAGACCGGCCGCCACCCCCAGACCGCCGCGCAGGATCGTCGCCGGGTTGACGAGGAAGTTCAGGATGATGGCGAAGAGGTCGTACCACTTGACCGTCTTCTTGGCCGCGGGGATCGGCTCGATGCCGAATTGCTCGACGCCGCTCGGCTGGTGATAGCGCTGCTGCAGGTCACGCTCGATCTTCGTGTCGAAGGTGATTTCGGCCATCAAGCCCTCCTGGCTCGCCACTCTCCCGCCCCGTCGAGGCCGGTCACGCGACCGGCTTGTGCCCGCTGCCGGGTCGCCGCGCCGGCGATGGATCGGGGTAATGGCTACTTCGTGGTCACCGCGGCGGAGATTCCCGACGCTGTGGAGGGTGCTTGCCAGTTTCGTACCAATCGGCGCAGTGGGCGCGCGGCGGCGTGCCACGCGAGCGGGTGCAGCGATACGTCCGGCGACTTAGCCGCAGCCATGGGCAGCCTGCCTGTTTTGCATTCATCTCAATGCAGGTATGCGTCAGTTGCAATGATGCGATGCAATATCATCACTGGAATTCAGGTCAATAGGCCTCACCTTTTAACCAAATAGCCGCGAGGGAGGTTTTCAGGAAAGGATGTGGGCCATGAGTGACTTCGCACAAAACGGCAGCGCCTGGGCGGGCCGCGGGCCGGCCGGTTCGGTCGGTTTCGCACCTGCGGGAAAGGCGCTCTGGCAGTGGCTGGCCGCCCCGGTCCGCGCCTTCCTCAAGCGCGAGCTCGCGCTGCGCGAGCTGACCAGCCTGGGCGATCGCGACCTGGCCGACATCGGGCTGTCCCGGTCTGATATTCCCGCCGTGGTCGCCGGCCTGCGCGGCCGCGACGGCCTCGGCAGCCGCAAGCTCGATCCGAAGGCGTAACCGCCGCTACTGGGCGGCGACCGGGGTGGGCGCGCTGCCGACCAGGGCGCGCAGGTCGGCTTCGTCGAGCGTCTCCTTCTGAAGCAACGAAGCGGCGCCGCGCTCGAGCACCGGCCGCTGGCGCTTCAGGATCTCTTCGGTTCGCGCGAACGCGTGCTCGACCAGGCGCTGCACCGCCTGGTCGATCTCGTGCGCGGTCTCGTCGCTGTAGCGCCGCTCGCGGCCCATCGGCATCACCATGCCATCGCCGAGGAAGGTCGACCGCTCGGTCTCGTAGGCGATCGGGCCGAGCTTCTCCTCCATGCCGTAGCGCATCACCATGTTGCGCGCGATGTCGGTGACCTTCGCGAGGTCGTCGGCGGCGCCGGTCGAGAAATGCCCGAACACGAGATGCTCGGCGGCGCGCCCGCCGAGCAGCACGCACATCTTGTTCTCGAGCTCCTCGCGGGTCATCAGGAAGCGATCCTCGGTCGGGCGCTGGATCGTGTAGCCGAGCGCGCCCACGCCGCGCGGGATGATCGACAC
>DATJNS010000444.1:0-6855 GCA_035507915.1 Candidatus Sulfotelmatobacter sp. | reverse complement strand
CGATGATGGCGGCGAAACCGCCGTCGGGTGGCCCCTGATGCTCGGCGCCGCCCGACACCAGACAGGCGGAATGGCCGATCACCGCGCCCAGCAACGTACCGTAGGCGGCGCGCGCGTGGCGGTGCATGGCGACGTCGTTGTCGATGCTCATGACGTGGCGCAGGCCGCGGACCGTGCCGCTGAGGGGCGCGTCGCCCTTGGCGATCACCGCGACGACGCGCTGGCTGTCGGGAGCCGCGAGCTGCGGCGCCGCGGTTAGGCCCAGTTCGGCCAGGATCCGGGCGACCCCCGGCGCGTCGATCGGGTCGGCGAGCACGCCGTGAGCGATCCGGAAGGCTGGATTGCCGCGCGGCGCCTCACCGAGCACCAGAACCTGCTGAAGCAGCCCGTCGTGTCGCGCGACCACGAAGGCGCGCGAGCAGAACAGCTCAGGGCGGACATTGAAGGCGTCGTCGGTTACCGAGGATTGCGCGACCTCGCCCAGCGCCACGGCGGCGCCGAGCGCGCAGGCGGCGCGCACCTTGGCGTCGCAACCGCTACGTGCGGGATCGGACGGCGCGCGCACGAAGACGAGGTGCGTCGTCGTCTCGGTCAACCCGGCCTGCCGCATCGCCGTGCGCACCAGGTCCGACGTTCGGTGACCCTGCTCGGCCGTGCCGACCGCGGTCGCCGGAATCGCTCCGGCCGCGGTGCCGAGCGCGAGACCCGAATGGCCCGGCGATCCGGCCGGCTCGGTCGTGATGACGACCAGATGCGGCGAGACGATGCCCTCACTGCCGCCCGACACCAGAATGACGATGCGGTCGCGCATCGCGTCGGCATCGGCGTTGAGCCGGCGCGCGAGCATCTCGCGCAATACGCGATCGGTATAAGCGCGTGTCCAGTCGTTGCGCAGCCCATTGCCTTCGGTCTTGCACCACAACGCGACGATGCGGTCGGCGACGATTAGCCCGGTATCGAGCGCCGCGGCGAACGCCGAGAGATCGTCGGGCGCCGACATCGGGAAGCGGTAGGCGGCGGCAGCTGACATCGGCTGCCTCAGTGCGTCTGCGCGGCGAGTCGCGCGCGCGCCCACAGCCGCTCGGCGACCGCTTGCGCATCGGCGCGGATCACGGCTTCGTCGACCAGCGTGGCCTTGCCGTCGCGCACCACGTGCCGGCCGTCGATGAACACGTGCTCGACGTCGCGACCCTGCGCATCGTGCACCAGCGTGCCCAACGGGTCGAGGCATGGCGCGAGATGCGGTCGACGGAAGTCGAATACCGCGAGGTCGGCACGGTAGCCGGGCATCAAGCGCCCGATCTCGCCGTCGAGGCCCAATGCGGCCGCACCGTTCGATGTCGCCATCGCGAACACGTCGCGCGGCTGCCAGCTCGGGCCGACCGTGTGTTCCTGCACGCGTGCCACGGCGAGCGCCCAGCGCATCGCCTCGGCCATGTCCTGGGTCAGATTGTCGGTGCCCAGAGCAAGGCGGGCGCCGGCGTCACGCAGCGCGGGCGTCGGCGCCATCGAGCCGCCGGTCGCGTTGCCTTTGGGCACGTGGGCGACCGTGACGCCCGCGGCGCCGATACGCGCGACGTCGTCGTTGGTCACGTGGATGCAGTGGGCGGCGATCAACCGGTCGTTCAACAGCCCCACGCGCGCCAGGAGCTCAGCCGGTGTGGTGCCGCTGCGCTCGCGGATCACGCGGTTCTCGGCCGGGCTCTGCGACAGATGGATCATCACGCGCAGTCCGGTGTCGCGCGCCATGAGCGCGACCTTCTCGAGCAGATGGTCCGAGCACGTGTCGGGCGCGTGCGGCGCCAGGATGACGTTGGCGCGGCCGCCGTGGCTGCCATGGTGCGTCTGGAGGAGAGCGCGCGTGGCCGTCAGCGTCGCGTCGCCGATCGCTTCGTCGTAACGCCATTCGCCGTCATGCACCCGGCTGAAGTCGACGTCGTGGATGCGACCGCAGGCGAACACGCGCAAGCCGAGTTCGGCCATCGCCGGCAGGGTCAGGTCGGCGTGCACGAAGCTGTCCGCCATCACGGTCGACCCGAACAGCAGCGCTTCGAGCGCGCCCAGGCGTGCCAGTGAGACCGCCTCGTTGGGTCCGATCTCATGGCCGTGCGGCACGCCCGGCGTGTAGGCGGGCGCGTGGCCCATATCCAGCGCGATGCCGCGCATCAGGCACAGCGCCGCGTGAGTGTGGATGTTGACGAAACCCGGAACGATCACGCGGCCCGCGAGCGCCAAACGCCGGGCCCCGAGCGACGGGGACAGCGCCGCGCTCGGGCCGAGGCCGCTGATGCGATCGCCCGCAATGGCGACGAAGCCGTCCGCGATGACGGGTTGTGCGGGGTCGCCCGTCAACAATGTGGCGCCGGTGAGCAGCAGGTCGGTCATCGGGCGGCCGGTCGTGGATGGTATGCGGCACGATACACGGTTTCACCTTCGGGCGAGCAGCACGTCCCGGCCGATCAGCTTGTAGCCGGTGAACGCGATCATGATGGTGGCAACGAGGAGGATGAGACCGAGCGCCGCCAGGATCTCGAAGCTGCCGTCCTCGCTCAGGTCGAGCAGCATCACGGCGATCACGCGTGTCTTGGCGCCGACCAGGAAGATCGCGGTGCTGAGCTCCCGGGTCGCCGGGATGAAGACCAGGAGCCACGCCCCGGCCAGGCTCTTCTTGAGCAACGGCGCCACGACCCGCGTGATCGCCGCCAGTCGGCTGCCGCCCAGGATGCGCACGGCCTCCTCGAGTTCGGGATTGATGGCGCGCAGCGCGGCCTGGCAGTTGACGTAGGCGATCGGCAGGAACCGAGTGGCGAATGCCAGAATCAGGATGGCGGCGCTGCCGTACAGCGCGAAGGGCGGCGCGGCGTAGGCAGCGTAAAACCCGATCGCCAGCACGATGCCGGGGATCACGAACGGTGAGGCGCACAGGATCGACAGAGCCTGGCCGAAGGGCACCAGGCGCCGCCCGACGGCGTAGGCAATGACGAGCGCGACTGCGACCGCGAGGGTGGCCGCCGTCGCGGAGTAGGTGAAACTGTGCAGGATCGTCTGCTGCGCGTTGCTCTGCTTGACCAGCAGGTAGGTGAAATTGCTCAGGGTCAGATTGGCGAGCGAGAAGCCGCGGCCCCAGGCGGTGCTGAAGGCCGCCTGCGCGAGCGCGCCGAACGGCAGGAAGACCGCCAGCGTGCAGATCAGGAGCGCATAACCGAGCAGGACCCAGCCCCAGGGGCCGGCGGCGATCGGCGTTCGGCTGCCGCCCTTCCCCGTGAGCGTCACGTAGCCGCGCGCGCCAAGCAGCAGTCGCTGCGCGCCGAACAGGAGGCAGGTGATCAGCACGAGCGGGATGGCGTAAGCCGCCGCGGCCTCGGCGCGCACCGGCACTTCGAAGAACTGCCAGAGCTGCAAGGTCATGACGTTGATGCGCGCCGGCAGCGCGATGATCGCAGGGGTGCCGAACAGGGCCATCGTGTCGAGGAAGGTGATGATGGCGCCGCCCAGGATGGCGGGCGCGACCAGCGGAAGCGTGACTCGGCAGGCCACGCGCAGAGGACCCGAGCCGAGGATGCGGGCGGCATCCTCCATCTCGGTGCCGACGAGATCGAGCGCATCGGCGGTGAACACGAAGATGTAGGGGAAGCCGTAGAGCGCCGTGACGAACACGAGCCCCGCAAAGCTGTAGATGTCGAACAGCCCCGATGTGGCTCCCGTCACTGCCATCCAGGTGCGGTTGAGCCAGCCGGCGTTGGGCCCGGCGAGGAGGATCCAGCCGACCGCGCCGAGATAGGGCGGGGTGATGAAGGCGCCGAGAATCAGCGCGCGCACCAGCGTCTTGCCCGGCATGTCGGTGCGCGACATTGCCCACGCGATCGGCAGCGCGAACAGCGCCGCCACGAGCGTGACGGCGCCGCTGTAAAGTACCGAATTGATCAGCGCCGCGATGCCCCGCGCGGTGTACGCGATGCCGTAGTTCGCCGTCGTGAACGCACCCGTGTCGGTCGCCTGGAAGCTGGCGATCAGGAGGCGCACCATCGGGTTGAGCACGAGGAATATCAGCACCGCAACGGCGGCGACCCAGATCAAGGCTGCCGGCTCAAAGCCGCGCCACCACAGCGCCCGACGGCCTGGGCGCGCACCGACAGCCGCGGCCTGCGTCGCTGCCTGTCTGCCGGCCGGCATCAGCGCGCGCGTTATCGCAGGATCACAGGTCGGGTGCGCGCCGCGGCCGCGTCACATTCCGAACGTGTCTTTCCATTTCTCCTTCTCGCCGGGCAGGTCCTTGACGATGTCCTCGGCGGTCGGCGCCACCGTCTTGACCTCGGCAAGCGCCTTGGCGCCCGCGGGCGGCGGCACGTCGGGACGCAGCGACTGCTCGTAATTGGCGGCGATCACCTTCACGCCGTCGGCGCTCAGCAGGAACTCGATGAACAGCTTGGCGGCATTCGGGCTCTTGGCGCCCTTGATGATCCCGGTCGGCCCGACGACCGCGACCGCGCCGTCGGTCGGATAGGAAACGGCAAGCGGGTTGCCCTTGGCGGCGCTGCGCAGGGTGGTCGCCGGATCGGCGATCGCGAGCGTGCGCTCGGCGGCGTTCAGCACCGTGACGCCGTCATCGATCGATCGGCCGACCAGCGGCTTCAGGCCGTTCAATTTGGTGAACCAGTCCCAACCGTGGAGCTTGGCGAGCGCGACCACCCAGACGCCGACTGAGCCGCTGTAGTTCGGATTGCCGGTCGCGATCTGGCCGGTCCACTTAGAATCCAGCAACTCGGTCCAGCTTTTCGGCACGGCGGTCGCGCTGACCTTGGTGGTGTTGTAGGAGATCGCGACCAGGCCGACCCACGTCACCGTGTAGAAGCCGTCGGGGTCGATGTTGCGGAAGGCCGGCACGATCGCGCCCTCGTTCGCGGGCACGAACTTCTCGAGATTGCCGTTCTTCTTTAGCTGGACGAAGTGGCTGATGTCGGTCGAACTGAAGACATCCGACTGGATCTGTCCGGCCTTGATGTCCTGCAGCAGCCGTTGGAAAGTGACCTGGGCGGTCGCCTTGATGACGTTCGCTTGGACGCCCGGATATTTCTGCGTGAACGCGTTGCCGATGTTGGTGGCGAGCGTCTGATCATAATGGGCGGTATACCAGGTGAACTCGCGCTCCTTCTTGGCGGCATCGTAGAGTTGCTTCTCGTGGTCGGATTGCGCTGCCACGGGACCGCCGAGGGCCGCGATGCAAGTCGCGATCAAGATGGCCGCGATACGCCTCCCCGTTGCGATCATGAGTGCCCCCTCCTCGTCGCGATTCGTGCTGCTTTCTCAAGTCTAGTGTTCTAGCAAACGACGGGCCAGGCAAGCGGAGGCGATCGCGGTGGTTGTCGCCCGGGACGCCGCTCGCTCCGCTTGTCCCGATGCCTGAATCGGTCCATGATTTGGCACGGAACCCCGGTCAACGGGGACCGTCGAGGAAGAACAAGAATCGGCTGCTGCGCTGGTGTCACGCTGTGACCACCGTGGCATCGGCGTGGTGTGGGAGGCGCCATGCTGGAGCATTTGGAGCGGCAAACGTCGCTGACGACGAATCAGTGGAAGATCTTCGCCGCGGCGACGATCGGCGACATGCTCGACTTTTTCGATTTCTATCTGATCGGCTTCATTCTCGCCTTCATCTTGAAGGGCTGGGACCTGACCTACGGACAGTCGGGCATCATCCTGCTGTCCTCGGGTATCGCGGCGCCCATCGGGTCGCTGTTCTGGGGCTGGATGGCCGACCGGATCGGCCGACGCAAGGTCATGATGCTGACCGTGCTGAACTTCTCGATCCCGACCGGTCTGATGGCGTTGACGCCCGACCAGGGCTGGATCTTCCTGTCGGTCTGCCGGTTCTTCGTCGGGATGGGCGTGACCGGCCTCTACACCATCGACGTGCTGGTCGTGCAGGAATTCGTGCCGGCGAGCAAGCGTGGCCGAATCACCGGGTTGACCACCGCGCTGCTGCCGATGGGCACGCTTCTCGGCGCGGTGAGCGGCGCCTATCTCGAGAACATCGTCGGGTGGCGCGGACTCTTCGTCGTCGGTTTGATGCCGGCGGCCTTGACCCTGCTGATCCGCGCCTGGGTCCCGGAATCGCCGCACTGGCTGATCGGCAAGGGCCGGCTCGACGAGGCGCGGCGCTCGCTCGCCTGGGCGCTGCAGGTCGACCCGAGCCGGATCCAGCTGCCTACCGTCGCGCCGGCGCCGACGCACGTGCCGTGGGTCGAGCTCTTCAAGTACCCGCGCAGCCTGCTGGTCTCGTGCCTGACCGGGCTCAACCAGACCGCGACGGTCGGCATCACCCTGTGGCTGACGACCCTGTTCGTGCTGGTGCTCAAGATCAGCCCGGCCGAGGCGTCGTTCCTGGTGATCTGGGCCGGCGTCGCTGGGATCTGCGGGCGGTTCTTCTGCGCTTGGCTCTCCGACGCGATCGGGCGTCGCCCCTCGACGATGCTCGTCTGCCTGGCCGGCGCGCTGGCCACCTCGCTCGCCGGCTATCTGAGCGGCGCCTATGTCGGCGCCGTCTCGGTGTTCTTCCTCACGATCCTCGTGCAGCAGTTCTTCGGCAGCGGCAGCTACGCGATCATCGGGCCCTATATGGCCGAGGTGTGGCCGTCGAAACTGCGCGCGAGCGGCATGGGCGTCGGCTACGGCGTCGGCAATCTCGGCAAGTTCATCGGGCCGGCGGGCTTGGCACTGATCGCCGGCTCGTCCAATTTCGTGAGCCCGAAGGCGACGCTCGACGCGCTGGTTCCGGCGATGAACTACTTCGCCTTCTGGTATGTCCTGGCGGCGGCGGCGATCTGGTTCATCGGCTTCGAGACCCGCGGCCGCACG
>DATJNS010000443.1:0-4495 GCA_035507915.1 Candidatus Sulfotelmatobacter sp. | reverse complement strand
AATGCACGGCCACCCCTATTCGGTGCGTCTGCACCTGCCGCCCTTGGCGGTCGTTATCTTCACGCTAGAACGGTGAACCAGCGCTGATGGCGTCGCCGCGGGTGTGGCCCGGCACCCCTTACCCGCTCGGTGCGACCTGGGACGGTGCCGGGGTCAACTTCGCGCTGTTCTCGGCGCACGCGACCAAGGTCGAGCTGTGCCTGTTCGACCCGTCGGGACGGCGCGAGCTCGAGCGCCTCGCGCTGCCCGAATACACCGACGAGGTCTGGCACGGCTATCTGCCCGACGCGCATCCGGGCCAGCTCTACGGCTATCGCGTGCACGGCCCCTACGATCCGCAGCACGGCCACCGCTTCAACCCCAACAAGCTGCTGATCGATCCCTACGCCAAGGCGCTGCACGGGCACCTGCATTGGCACGACGCCGCGTTCGGCTATCGCGTCGGCAGCGCACGCGGCGACCTCAGCTTCGACCGGCGCGACAGCGCCGCCGTCATGCCGAAATGCCGGGTGATCGACCCGGCGTTCAGCTGGGGCGACGATCGGCCGCCGGCCTGGCCGTGGGACCAGACGATCCTCTACGAAGCGCACGTCCGCGGCTTCACGCAGCGGCATCCCGCGGTGCCCGAGGCGCTGCGCGGTACCTTCGCGGGCCTGGCGCATCCGGCCGTGATCGATCACCTGACGACGCTCGGCATCACGACGATCGAGCTGTTGCCGGTGCACGCCTTCATCGACGACCGCCACCTGACGCAGAAGGGCCTGCGCAATTTCTGGGGCTACAACACCGTCGCGTTCTTCGCGCCCGAGCTGCGCTACCTGAGCGACATCGGCCACATCGAGTTCCGCACCACGGTCAGGAAGCTGCACGAGGCCGGCATCGAGGTCGTGCTCGACGTCGTCTACAACCACACGGCGGAGGGCAACCAGCTCGGTCCGACCTTGAGCTTCCGCGGCGTCGACAACGCCTCCTACTACCGCCTGTCGCCCGAGAACCCGCGCTACTATTTCGACGTCACGGGCTGCGGCAACGCGCTCAATCTCAGCCACCCGCGCGTGCTCCAGCTCGTCATGGACAGCCTGCGCTACTGGGTGTCCGAGATGCACGTCGACGGTTTCCGCTTCGATCTCGCGAGCACGCTCGGCCGCGAGACGAACGGCTTCGACAACGGCGCGGGCTTCTTCGATGCGGTGCGGCAGGACCCGGTGCTCGCGCACGTCAAGCTGATCGCCGAGCCGTGGGATCTCGGCGAGGGCGGCTACCGGGTCGGCGGCTTCCCGCCCGGCTGGTCGGAGTGGAACGACAAGTTCCGCGACACCGTGCGCCAATACTGGCGCGGCGACGAGGGCAAGCTGGCCGACCTCGCGTCGCGGCTCACCGCGTCGGCCGATCACTACAACCATCACGGCCGGCGCCCGTGGGCGAGCGTCAACCTCGTGACCGCGCACGACGGCTTCACGCTCGACGACCTGGTGAGCTACGACGCGCCCCACAACGAGGCCAACCAGGAGAACGGCGGCCACGCCGACAACAAGAGCTGGAACTCCGGGTTCGAGGGGCCGACCGACGATCCGGCGATCGCCGCGCTGCGCCAGCAGAACAAGCGCAACATGCTGGCGACCCTGCTGCTGTCGCAGGGCGTCCCGATGCTGCTGGCGGGCGACGAGTTCGGCCGCAGCCAGCGCGGCAACAACAACGCCTATTGCCAGGACAACGACATCAGCTGGCTCGACTGGGACGGCTGGAGCGAGGCCGACTGGGCGCTGCTGGCGTTCGCCCGCCGCCTGATCGCGCTCCGACGGCGCCATCCGGCGTTCCGCCGCCCGCGCTTCTTCACCGGCGCGCCGCTCGATGGCAAGGCCCAGAAGGACGTGACGTGGCTGTCGCCGGAAGGTCACGAGATGACGCCGGAGGACTGGACCCTCGGCTATGCGCGGTGCGTCGGCATGCTGCTCGGCGCGGCGCACGGCGAGGCCGGGCCGTTCGTGCTGCTGATGAACGCGCACCACGACACCCTGCCCTTCACCCTGCCGCCGGCGCCGCCCGACGTCGCGTGGCTGCGCCTGATCGACTCCTACGACGGTCGCAACGACGGCGCGGCGACGTTCGCCGGCGCCGAGGCCTACTCGCTCGCCGGACGCTCGTTCGCGCTCCTGCAGGCGACGCCCCGGACGGCGGATCACGTCGCGCGGACGGCGCCATGAGATTTTCCCACACGATGCCGTTGGGTGCCGAGCTCGAAGCCGACGGCCGAGTGCGTTTCCGCCTGTGGGCACCGAGCGCTCGCACGGTCGATCTGTTGCTCGCGAACGCGCCGGAGCCGCGGGCGCTCGCGGCGCTGCCCGGCGGCTGGTACGAGCTGACCACCGACGCGGCGCGCGCGGGCAGCCGCTATCGCTTCCTGATCGACGGCGCCGACGTCGTGCCCGATCCGGCGTCGCGCTTCCAGCCGCTCGACGTCGACGGACCGGGAGAGGTGATCGATCCGCGCGGCTTCGACTGGCCGGACGACGGGTGGCGCGGCCGCCCGTGGCACGAAGCGGTCGTCTACGAGCTCCATGTCGGCACGATGTCACGAGAGGGCACGTTCGCCGGGCTCGCCGCCAAGCTCGATCATCTGCAGGCGCTCGGCGTCACCGCGATCGAGCTGATGCCGATCGCCGACTTTCCGGGCGCGCGCAACTGGGGCTACGACGGCGTGCTGCCGTTCGCGCCCGATGCGCGCTACGGCCGGCCCGAAGACCTCAAGGCGCTGATCGCGGCGGCCCATGCACGCGGCCTCATGGTGCTGCTCGACGTCGTCTACAATCACTTCGGTCCGTCGGGAAATTTTCTCGCGCGCTACGCCGCGCCGTTCTTCACCGAGCGCCACCGCACGCCGTGGGGCGCGGCGATCGATTTCGACGGCCCGGCCAGCGGCCCGGTGCGCAGCTTCTTCATCCACAACGCGCTCTACTGGCTGCTCGAATATCGCTTCGATGGCCTGCGCTTCGACGCCGTGCACGCCATCGCCGACGACTCCGGCACCCACATCCTCGACGGCTTGGCGGCCGAGGTCCGCGCGGCCGTCGAGCCCGGCCGCCAGGTCCACCTGGTGCTCGAGAACGACGCCAACGAGGCGCGCCGCCTGGTGCGCGACGCCGACGGCCGGCCCGCGCGCTACACCGCGCAGTGGAACGACGATTTCCATCATTGCTGTCACGTTCTGTTGACCGGCGAGAGCGCCGGCTATTACGCCGATTATGTCGAGCGTCCGGCCGAGCGGCTGGCGCGCTGCTTGAGCGAGGGCTTCGCCTATCAGGGCGAGGCATCCGCCCACCGCGACGGCCGGCGGCGCGGCGAACCGAGCAGCCACCTGCCGCCGGACGCCTTCGTCGCCTTCCTGCAGAACCACGACCAGGTCGGCAACCGCGCGCTCGGCGAGCGCCTGTCGGCGCTGGTGCCGGCGCCGGCGCTCGAGCTCGCGCGCGCCCTGTTGCTGCTCGCGCCGTCGATCCCGCTGCTGTTCATGGGCGAGGAATGGTGGGCGGCCGAGCCGTTTCCGTTCTTTTGCGATTTCGCCGAGCCGCTCGCCGATGCCGTGCGGGAGGGCCGCCGCCAGGAGTTCGCGCGCTTTCCCGCGTTCGCCGATCCCGCGACGCGCGCCCAGATTCCGGATCCCGGAGCGGACGCGACCTTCGCGTCAGGACGGCTCGACTGGAGCGCACTGGCGGCGCCGGCCCCCGCGGCGCGGCTCGCCGAGACGCGCGCGCTGCTGGCGCTGCGCCGTCAGGAGATCGTGCCGCTGCTCGCCGCCGGTTGGCGCGACGCACGCGGGCGCGTGATCGGCGAGCGGGCGATCGACGTCGAGTGGCGCTTCGCCGGCGCGACCGGATTGCGCGTGATGGCCAATTTCGCCGCCGATCCCGTCGACGGCTTCGCGCCGCCGACCGGGCGTTGCCTGTGGCAGCGCGCCGATGCCGTCGCGTCGCTGCGCGACGGCCGGCTCGCCGGGTGGGGCGGCGCGTGGTATCGGCGCTGAGCCCGCTCGACCGGCTGGCGGCGCTCCACGGCATCGCCGCGCACTACACCGACGTCTGGGGCGCGGACCACGCGATCTCGGCCGACACCAAGCGGGTGCTGCTCGCCGCCATGGGGATCGACGCCGACGATCCGGACGCGATCGAGCGCGCGCTGGCGCACGGTCTGGCGCGAGTGTGGCAGCGCGTCGTGCAGCCCGTCCTGGCGCTCGCCGCCGATCAACCCGGTGAGATTCCCGTCGCGTTGCCGGCCGACTGCGGGACGGTGAGCTGGAGCCTCGTGCCGGAGCATGGCGCGCCGACGCGCGGCGTCGAGGATTGGTCGACATTGGCCCGCCTCGATGCGGCGACGATCGAGGACCGACCGTTCGAGATGCGCGCCCTGCGTGTCGAGGGGCTGCCGGCCGGCTACCACACGCTGTCGGTCGCAGCGGGCGAGCGGGCGGCGAGCACGCTGCTCGTGGTCGCGCCGGCGC
>DATJNS010000442.1:0-2087 GCA_035507915.1 Candidatus Sulfotelmatobacter sp. | reverse complement strand
GTTCGCGCGATAATGCCGGCGCCAACCGAGGAGCGCGGACGTCGATGGCGATTGCACGGCGCGGGCTGATTCACGCAACGATTGCATGGAGCCTCGTCGCGGCGGGCGCCGCGCCGGCGCGCGCGGGCGATCTCGACGGCGTCACCTTGCGCGTCGCCACCTGGGGCGGCAGCTGGCTGCAGTTCAGCCGCAGCGCGATCGAGCCGCGGCTGACCGCGCGCGGCGCCACGGTCGAGTACGTGCTCGGCAACCCGAACGAGAATCTCGCCAAGCTGCTGGCGGCGCGCGGCCAACCCGTGCCGTTCGACGTGATCGAATTCTCCGAGAACAACCGCAACGACCTCGACGAAGCCGGCGTGCTGGCGCCGCTGCCCTACGCCCAGATTCCGCACGCGGCGGCGCTCGCCGGGCGCGACCGGCTGCCCGCGCTGGTGGCGAACTCCTCGACGGTCGACGGCATCGTCTACAACGCCAAGAAGTTCGCCGAGCTCGGGCTCGCGCCGCCCAAGACCTACGCCGACCTCGCCAACCCGAAGCTCGCCGGGCGCGTCAGCTTCCCGGACGCCACGATCATCCAGGGCATCAAGGGCATCATCGCGATCGCCTACGAGAACGGCGGCGACGAGAGCCATCTCGATCCCGGGCTGGACGCGATCGCCAAGCTCGACGTCGGCGCGTTCTACACCTCGTCCGTCAAGCTGTTCACGCAGTTCAAGGCGGGCGACGTCTGGGCCTCGCACTGGCACGTCGGTTGGGTCGATCGCGCGCGCCGCGACGACCTGCCGCTCGCCGTCAGCCTGCCGGCGATCAAGGACAAGCACGGCGTGCTGAGCAACGTGTGGCTCGGCGTCATCAAGGGCACGGCGAACCAGGCGGCGGCCGCCGCCTTCATCAACGAATACCTGGCGCCCGACGTGCAGGAGCAGTTCGGACGCCTGATCGGCGCGCGGCCCGTCAGCCCGGTGGCGGCCGAACGGCTGCGCCAGGATCCGGCGCTTGCCGAACTCTTGCCGCTGACGCCCGCCGCCTACGACGCGATGTACTTTCCCGATCTCACCAAGATCGATCTCAACGACCTGCTCGACCGATGGAAGCGCCGCGTGATCCACCGCGAGCATTGATGGGCAGACGTCGCGCGCCGGTCGTCCCGTCGTGGCACGGTTGACCTTCCGCGACGTCGGCGCGCGCTACGGCACGACCGTGGCGCTCGACGGCTTCGACCTCGCCGTGGCGGACGGCGAGCTCGTCACGCTGCTGGGGCCGTCGGGCTGCGGCAAGACGACCGCGCTGCGCCTGGTCGCCGGTTTCCTCAGACCCGCGCGCGGCCGCATCCTGTTCGACGACGACGACGTCGGCGACACGCCGCCGAACCGCCGCGAGATCGGCATGGTGTTCCAGGACTACGCGCTGTTTCCCCACATGACGGTCGCCGACAACGTCGGCTTCGGGCTCGCCGAGCGCGGCGCGCCGAAGCCGGCGATCCGCAAGCGCGTCGCCGAGCTGCTCGACCTCGTGCGGCTGCCCGGCCTGGAAGGGCGCTACCCGGCGCAGCTCAGCGGCGGTCAGCGCCAGCGCGTCGCCCTGGCGCGCGCGATCGCCCATCCGCCGCGCGTGCTCCTGATGGACGAGCCGTTGGGCGCGCTCGACCTCAAGCTGCGCGAGGCCATGCAGCACGAGATTCGCCGCATCCAGCGCGCACTCGCGATCACGACGATCTACGTCACCCACGACCAGGCCGAGGCGATGAGCCTCGCCGACCGCATCGCGGTGATGAACCGCGGCCGGCTGGTCCAGGCGGCGAGCGCGCAGGCGCTCTACAACCAGCCGCGCACCCGTTTCGTCGCCGATTTCGTCGGCAAGACCAACTTCATCGCGGTCGCCGCGGCGCGCGCCGCGTGCGGCGGCGCGCGGGCGCACGCGCTCGGCGTCGAGATCGGCGTCGCTAACGCGCCCGCGCGGCCCGAGCACGCGACCACGCTCGCGGTGCGGCCCGAGCAGCTCAAGCTCGTGCCGCCCGGTGCGCCCGTGCTCGACCGCAATGCGCTGCCCGCGCGCGTCGCCGAGGCTCGCTTCGCCGGCAACCTGAT
>DATJNS010000441.1:0-19577 GCA_035507915.1 Candidatus Sulfotelmatobacter sp. | reverse complement strand
GCCGAAGCGCCGGCTGTAGGCGAGGAACTGCTCGATCGCGAGCGACTGGCCGCGCACGCAGATCACGTTGCGCTCGAGCCAGGTCTGGTAGATCACGTCGAACTCGGCGTCGCTCATCCGCGTGACGTCGACGCCGGTGATCACCGCGCCGATCTCGGAGTCCGGGTAGGAAACGTCGACCATGGGTTCCCTCGCGCGAGGGCGGAAAGCCTCAGGACTCTAGCATAAGGCTTGCCCCGGCTGGCAAGTCGGGGCTCAGGCGGCGACCGCCTCGAAGCTGGCGCACGGGAAGCCGAGGTCGTGGGCGACCGCGGGGTAGGTGACCTGGCCGGCGGCGATGTTGAGCCCGGCGCGCAGATGCCCGTCGTCGGCGAGCGCGCGGCGCCAGCCCTTGTCGGCGAGCGCGAGCGCGAACGGCAGGGTCGCGTTGTTGAGCGCGAAGGTCGAGGTGCGCGCGACCGCGCCCGGCATGTTGGTCACGCAGTAGTGGATCACGCCGTCCTCGACATAGGTCGGCTGGGCGTGGGTGGTCGGCCGGCTGGTCTCGAAGCAGCCGCCCTGGTCGATCGCGATGTCGACCAGCACCGAGCCCGGCCGCATGCGCTTGACCAGGTCGCGCCCGACCAGCTTGGGCGCGGCGGCGCCCGGCACCAGCACGGCGCCGATCACCAGATCGGCCGCGACGACCTCGCGCTCGATGTTCTCGGCGGTCGAGAAGAGCGTGTGGAGCTGCGAGCCGAACTGCATGTCGAGCTCGTAGAGGCGGCCCAGCGAGCGGTCGATCACCGTCACGTAGGCCTCCATGCCCATCGCCACGCGCGCGGCATTGGTGCCCGACACGCCGCCGCCCAGCACCACGACCTTGGCGGCCGCCACGCCGGGCACGCCGCCGAGCAGGATGCCGGTGCCGCCCTGCTCCTTCTCGAGATAGTGCGCGCCGACCTGGATCGACATGCGGCCGGCGACCTCGCTCATCGGCGCCAGCAGCGGCAACCCGCCGCGCGCGTCGGTCACCGTCTCGTAGGCGATGCCGATCGCGCCCGAGGCCATCAGGCCCTCGGTCTGCGTCTTGTCGGCGGCGAGGTGCAGGTAGGTGAACAGCACCTGGCCGGCGCGCAGCAGCTTGAGCTCGCCGGGCTGCGGCTCCTTGACCTTGACGATCAGCTCGGCGGCCGCGAACACCTCGGCCGCGGTCTTCACGACCATCGCGCCGACCCTGCGGTAGGCATCGTCGTCGAAGCCGATGCCGGCGCCGGCGCCGGTCTCGACGATCACGCGATGGCCGTGCGCGATCAGCTCGCGCGCCGAGCCGGGGATGAGACCGACCCGATATTCGTGGGTCTTGATCTCTTTGGGGACGCCGACCAGCACGGGCTCAGGCCTTCTTCGATTCGTCGAAGTAATGGATCTCGAGCAGCGTGCAGCCGCCGTTCGACTTGAACGGGCCGTGCGCGGCGCCGGGCGGCCGGCAGGCGTAGGTCCCCTTGGTGAAGCTCTGGCCGCCCTTGCCGTCGGCGTCGTTGCCGACCGTGAGATCGCCCTCGAGCAGGTAGACCTCCTCCCAGTACTCGTGCACGAACGGCTTGGTCGTGTGGATGCCGGGCTGGAAGCGCAGCAGCCGCGTGCGGCTGCCGCCGCGGTTCGACTCATCAAGGCTGCCGGCGAGGATCTTTTCCTTGATGCCCTCGGGGTAGCCCGGGATGGTCTGCCAGCCGCTTGCGTCGTCGATCTTGTGGAACTCCTTGTGCTCCTTGCGGACGGGCATCGCGGGCTCTCCTATGCGTCGACGGGCAGCGTGTGGATGCGGTAGCCGTGCGTGATCGTGCGGCCGCGCACCGGGTCCTTCAGCTCCATGTGGAATTCCGACGCCGGCCGCACGCCGCCGATTGCGGCGAAGGTGCCGCCGAACATCGCGATGCCGGGCGGCAAGACCGCGCTCTGGACGTAGTGGTGAATCAGATCGGCGGGCGGGCGCATCTGCGCGACCGTGCCCTCCTGGTAGAGCTTGCGCGCGCCGCCCTCGACGATGAAGGCGCGCAGCTCGAGCTTGTCCCAGTGCGGTGCCACGTCCTCGAAGCGCCAGAGCTGCGGCGCGAACGGCTTGAGGCAGAGCTGCTTCGACACCGGCACCGAGTAGGCCTCGACCTTGCGGTCGGTGTGGTCCGAGCCCAGCCCGACCCACAGCCCATCGGGCTGCGAGACCAGCACGAACTCGACCTCGCCCGAACTGTCGCCGCCGAGGAACTGCAGATCCGTCTCGGTGGTCAGCATGTCGACCGCGGCGCGGTAGAAGCACGGGATCGCGGCCGGCGGCTTGACGCCGATCGCCGCCAGCTCCTTGACGTGATGATCGACCGCGGCGCGATCGCGCCCGGTCCAGCCGGCGATCACGAGGTCGGTGAGCGCAAGCGTCGCCGCCTCGGCGCGGTCGGCGTGCCAGCGGATGACTGGAAGGTGTCGGGTTTGCGCCATCGTCTCGGCCGTAGCGGGCGGGCAGGCGCCATCTTGCGGCGGGCCGCCCGCCGCGGCAAGCGGAGGGCTATTCCGCGGCCGAGCGCACGTGCCCGTCGAGCGCGCGGGCGACGCGCGTCAGGCCGTCGGTGACGGTCGCGACGTCGTGCACCAGCGCGATGCGGACGAAGGCGGCGCCCGGATTGAAGCCATTGGTGTCCGGCCGCGCCAGGTAGCCGCCCGGCAGGGTCGTCACGCCGGCCTCGCGCCAGATCGTGCGCGCGGCCGCCTCGCCGTCGCCGACGTCGAGCCACAGGAAGAAGCCGCCGCCCGGCCGGTAGAAGCCGTGACGCGTGCCGAAGATGCGCGCCGCGGCGTCGAACTTGGCGCGATAGAGCGCGCGGTTGGCCTCGACGTGCGTCTCGTCGCGATAGAGCGCGGCGGCCGCCGCGATGGTCGGCAGCGGCACGCCGGCGCCGCCGTAGCTGCGCAGGCGCGTGAACATCGCGATCAGCCGCGCGTCGCCGGCGATCAGGCCGCAGCGCAGGCCGGGGCTGCTCGAGCGCTTCGACAGCGAGTTGAACACCAGGAGATTGTCGAGGCTGCCGGTCGCCGCGGCGGCCTCGAGCGCGCCCGGCGGCGGCGTTTCGGAATAGATCTCCGAGTAGCACTCGTCGGCGAGCAGGGTGAAGCCGTATTGGCGCGCCATGCCGAGCGCGCGCTTCCAATAATCGAGGCTGGCGACCGCGCCCTGCGGGTTGGCGGGCGAGCACATGAACAGCACGGCGGTGCGCTCGAGCAGCGCGGGGGTCAGCGCGTCGAGATCGGGCAGGAAACCGGTCTCGCGCGTCGCGTTGAGATAGACGGGCTCGCCGCCCGCCATCACGCCGCCGCCCGAATAGACCTGGTAGTACGGATTCGGCATCAGGACCGCCGGCGTCGGCGCGCTGCGCGCGCCCTCGACGCACAGGAGCGACACCATGAAGAGCGCCTCGCGCGTGCCGGCGGCCGGCAGCAGGTGCTTGTCGGCATCGATCAGCCCGGCCGGCAGGCGATAGCGTCGGGTGAGCCAGTCGGCGACCGCCTGGCGCCAGTCGGGCGTGCCCGCGACCGGCGGGTAGCGGTTCCACAGATGCGCGTTGGCCGCCAAGGTCTCGGCGAGCAGTGCCGGCGGCGCGTGCTGCGGCTCGCCGAGCGACATCTTGAGCGGCGCCTCGTTGGTCGCCGGCGCGACGCCGTCGATCAGGCGCTCGAGCCGGCGGAAGGCGTAGTCGCCGAGCTGGTCGAGCCGATGGTTCATCATGGGGTCGGTCATCGGGCGGTTGTACGGCGGGGCCGCCGCTTCAGCAAGCGCCCGCGAGAGGCCCGACACGGCTATCGCACCGCCGCCAGCACGAAGCGGTTGAGGATGTCGTTGGGCACCACGCCCTGGTTGCGCGCCTTGTAGTTGCCGGCGGTGATCACGACCACGAGATCGAGCCGTGGCACGATGTAGAGCCGCTGGTCGCCCAGGCCGAAGCCGGCGATCCAGTCGGTCTCGCGCTGCGCGATCAACGTGCGACCGAGCCACCACAGGTAGCCGTAGAAGTAGGCGCTGGTGGTGGTGATGTGCGGCGCCGTCGATTCGCGGATCCAGGCGGCCGGCACGATCTGGCGGCCGTGCCATTTGCCGTGCTGCAGGACGAGCTGGCCCAGCCTAGCGAGGTCGCGCGGCCGCAGCCGCAATCCGGCGCCGGCTCTCGGATGGCCCGGCGGGCCGAGCCACTCGTAGTCCGTGATGCCGAGCGGTTCGAACAGCGCGGTACGCGCGAACCCGTCGATCGGCATCCCGGTCGCCTTCTCGAGGATGTCGCCGATCAGCTCCGTGCCGCCGGTGTTGTAGTTGAAGCGCTCGCCGGGCGCCGCCTCGACGGGCTGCTCGAGCACGAAGCGATTGAGATCGGGCGCGCGGACCGCACGGTTGTAGCTGTTCTCTGGATCGGTGTACGGCCGGGTCGACTCTTCCCAGGCGAGACCGGACGACATGGTCAGGAGATCGCGCACGTGGATCTTCGCCTTCTCCGCGCTGCGCAAGTCGGCGTACCCGGGCAGGAGGTCGAGCACCGGCGTGTCGAGGCTCGCGAGCTTGTGTCGGGCGAGCGCGATGCCGACCAGCAGCGACGTCACGCTCTTACTGATCGAACGCAGGTCGTGCATGGTCTTGCCGTCGAATTCGACCCGGCCGAGCGCGCGTCCGAAACGCTCGTCCTCGCCCGCGAAATACTGCTCGAACACCAGCTTGCCGTGCCGCACCACCAGCACGGCGTGGATGTTGGTGGGGCCGTCGGCGACGCGCGCCGGAATCGCGCACAGCCGCGCCGGGTCGAAGCCGACCGCCGCCGGCGCGGCGATCGCCCAGCCGTCGTCGCGCGCCGGCGGTGCGCCGCACGGTGCCGGCTGGGCGTGCGCCAGCGACACAAAGCCCAGAGCGGCCAGCCCGATGGCCGCAATACGAACTCTCATGACGCCCCGCCCGCGCTGGTCGATGCCGTACAGGCTAGCGCGCCGGCGCGGCAAAACCCACAATGTCCGGCCGCGCGAGGAGCCCGCATGCCCGATCCCGACGCCGATCCGATCGTCCCGCCGCTCAAGGCGCGCGTCGGCATCGTGCTGCCGCCCGCCAACCCCGTGGTCGAGGAGGAGATGCGCGCGCTGCTGCCGCCGACGGTGCGCTTGCACGCGACGCGCTTGCCGCCGATCTCGGGCGACCTGCTGGTGCGCACCGATCGCTACGTCGATCACTACCCCGACATGGTGCGCAGCTTCGGCGACCTCGCGCTCGACGCGATCCTGATCGCGCAGACCGGCGCGTCGTATCGGCTCCTCCCGGAGGGCGACCGTGCGCTCAATCGCGATCTGACGGCGCTGCGCGGCGCGCCGGTGGAGACCGTCAGCATCTCGATCCTGGAGGCGTTGCGCGCGCTCGGCGCCGACAGTGTGTGGCTGCTGTCGCCTTATCCGCACTGGCTGACCGAGCGCTCGGAGCGCTACTGGAGTGCTGCCGGGTTGCGCGTGCGCGGCGTCACCCAGATGGCCGACGCATTCGTCGCTTATACGATGTCGACCGACGGCGTGGTCGCGGCGTTGCGCAAGCTCGACGTGCCGCGCGGCGTGCCGGTGCTGATGAGCGGCACCGGCATGACGACCTTGGACGCCATCCGCCTGGCCGCGCCCGCGATGGCGTCGCCGCTGCTGTCGTCGAACCTTTGCGGCGCCTGGAGCCTGCTGCGCCGCCTCGGCGTGCCGCCGATCCCCGGCACCTTCGATCGCCTGGCGCCGGGCCTGCTCGGCACGCTGACGCGTCAGTCGTAGAACTTCGGCGCGTGACGCTGGGCGTCGCTGGTCGGCTTGTCGTGGTTGATCCAGAGCTGCGCGTGCAGGTCCTTGGCGAGCCGGTCGAGGCGGTCCATCGATGCGACGGTCTGGGCCGCGTCGCTATTGAAGCCGGGCACGCGCCGATTGACGAAGTTGTCCTTGAAGTGCGCGGCGTCGCCGGTCAGCACCACCGGTCCGGTCTTGCGCAGGTAGACGAGCAGTGACTGGTGGCCCGGCGTATGGCCCGGGGTCGACAGGATCATGACCGAACCGTCGCCGAACACGTCGTCGTCGCCATCGAGCTTCACGACCTTGGCGTCGGCCGGCAGCGGCGACTTGGCGGGATCCGCGTAGGCGAAATCGTATTCGGCCTTCTGGACCAGGAAGGTCGCGTGCGGGAACAGCTTGGCGTTGCCGGTGTGGTCGCCGTGATTGTGCGACAGCGCGACGTAGGTGATGGCGTCCGGCGTGACCTTGACCTGGGCCAGCTCGGAGACCAGCGTCCGGCTGCGCTTGAGCACGATCGCGCCGCCCGCGGCCTCGACGCCGTTCGGCAGCTTGGTGACCGCATCGGGCACGCCGGTGTCCCACAGCAGGAGCTGCTTGCCGTGCTCGATCAGATAGCAGTTGTCCGACAGCTCGATCGGCTGGCCGACATTGACGCCGGGCGACCAGCGCGCCTGGTCCTTGCCGTAGATCTCGCCGCAGTTCATCACGTAGAGGCGCTGCACGGTCGCCGGCGCGGCGAACGCCGGCGCGGCGAGCAGCGATGCGGCGGCGAGCGAGAGGACGAGCGAGAGCGTGCGCATGGGGCGGGCTGCCTTCTTCTGTCGTTGCGGATGCGGTTGGGCGCTCGCGCCTACTCGTCGGCGATCTTGACGACGAGCTTGCCGAAATTGCTGCCGTCGAACAGGCGCAGGAACGCCTTGGGCGCGTTCTCGAGGCCTTGGACGACGTCCTCGCGATACTTGATCCTGCCCTCGCGCACCCAGCGCGACAGGCGCTTCAGGCCCATCGGCCAGCGGTCGGTGAAGTCGGAAACCAAAAAGCCTTCCATCACCGCGCGGTTCACCAGCATGAAGCGCAGGTTGCGCGTCCCGGGTTCCGGCGTATCGACGTTGTAGAGCGCGATCTGGCCGCAGATCGCGATGCGCGCGCGATAGGCGAGGTTGGCGAACACGGCGTCCGACACCTTGCCGCCGACATTGTCGAAGTAGCAGTCGACGCCGTCCGGGCAGGCTTTGGCGAGCCCGGCGGCGAGATCGCCGCTCTTGTAGTCGATGCCGGCG
Source organism: Candidatus Sulfotelmatobacter sp. (assembly GCA_035507915.1). Lineage (GTDB taxonomy): Bacteria > Pseudomonadota > Alphaproteobacteria > Elsterales > Elsteraceae > JACQAI01. The sequence goes on along the minus strand of DATJNS010000441.1, from coordinate 12,483 downwards.
TCGAAGCCGAGCTCGCGGGTGACGTAGTCGACCTTCTGGGCGCCGCCCGCGATGCCGACGACCCGGCAGTCCATGATCTTGGCGATCTGGCCGACCACCTGGCCGACCGCGCCCGAGGCCGCCGACACCACGACGGTGTCCCCCGCATGCGGCCGACACACGTCGAGCAGGCCGAAATAGGCGGTCAGCCCCGGCATGCCGAGCACGCCCAGCGAATAGGACAGCGGGCCTGCCTTGGGATCGACCGCGCGGATGTTGCGGCCGTCCGACAGGCCGTAGTCCTGCCAGCCGAGCCGGCCCTCGACCATGGTGCCGACCGGGAACTTCGGGTTCTCGCTGGCGATCACGCGGCCGACGATCGCGCCCTCCATCACGCCGCCGATCGGCACCGGCGCGGCGTAGGACTTGGCGTCCGACATGCGTCCGCGCATGTAGGGATCGAGCGACAGATAGAGCGCGCGCACCAGCACCTGGCCGGGCCCCGGCGACGGCACCGGGGCCTCGACCAGCTTGAAGTTGGCCTCGCCCGGATAGCCGTCGGGACGAGAAGCCAAGGTGATGCGGCGGTTGATCTGGTTCATGGCAGGCTCGGAGGACTGAGGAGAGGCGACGGAAAAACTACTCGGTCGTCTGTTCTCTGTCCTCAGTCTTCATGCTTGAACGCTCGCCCCAATGGCCGGGGACCGTCTGTGCTGTTAGGCTCGGCGCCATGGACGATCCCGCGCATCCCCGCATGGCCTACGGCGGCAAGGCCGTCTATGGCGCCCGTCTCGGCATCCTGATGCTGGAGGCGCGCTTCCCGCGCATTCCGGGCGACATGGGCAACGCGCGCACCTGGCCGTTTCCGGTCCTGTTCCGGGTGGTCGCGGGGGCGTCGCCCGAGCGCGTGGTCAACCAGCGCGCCGCCGGCCTGATGAACGCCTTCCTCGATGCCGCCGCCGATCTGGTCCAGCAGGGCGCCGACGGCATCACGACCAATTGCGGGTTCCTGTCGCTCTACCAGGCCGAGATCGCGCGCCATGTCGGCGTGCCGGTGGCGACCTCGAGCCTGATGCAGGTGCCGTTCATCCAGAGCGTGCTGCCGCCCGGCAAGCGCGTCGGCGTATTGACGGTCAACGCCAAGAGCCTGACCCGCGAGCACCTGGAGGCGGCGGGCGTGCCGCTCGACACGCCGGTGGTCGGCACCGAGGGCGGCCGCGAGTTCACGCGCGTGCTGATCGGCAACGAGGAGAAGCTCGACGTCGCCAAGGCCGAACAGGACATCCTCGACGCCGGTGATCAACTGATCACCAGGCACCCCGAGATCGGCGCCATCCTGCTCGAGTGCACCAACATGTCGCCCTACGCGCGGGCGCTGCGCGAGCGCGTGCGCCGGCCGGTCTACGACATCTACAGCTTCATGACCTGGTTCCATGCCGGGCTCAGCCCGCGCGACTTCGGCCCGCCGGCGAGCGCGCCCGCGGCCTGGCGCGAACGCTGATGAGCGGCGCGCCCGACAAGCTCGGCGAGACGCTGCGCGTCGTGCTGGTGACCGGGGCGGCGAGCGGCATCGGCGCGGCGACCTGCCGGCGCATCGCCGCGCCCGACCTGCGCCTGATGCTGCATACCGGCCACCGGCGCGACGCGGTCGAGGCGGTGGCGGCCGAATGCCGCGCCAAGGGCGCCACCTGCGCAGTGACCGTGGGCGACCTCGTCAACCCGGCGGTGCCGGCGCGCCTGATCGCCGAGACGACGGATCGGTTCGGCGGGCTCGACGCCCTGGTCGCCAACGCGGGCTATGCCGACCGGCGCCGCATCGGCGATCTCGACGCCGAGGGCTTCGCCAAGTCGGTGGCGACCAACCTGCGCAGCTTCTTCGACCTCGTGACCGCGGCGCTGCCCTGGCTCGTCATGTCGACGGCGGCGCGCGTCGTCGCGGTCAGCTCGTTCGTCGCCCACGAGTTCAAGCTCGGCGACACGTTCTTCCCGGCCTCGGCGGCCTCCAAGCGCGGGCTCGAGGGGCTGGCCAAGTCGCTCGCCGCGCAGCTCGCCGGCACCCGCACGACCGTCAACGTGGTGGCGCCCGGCTACATCAAGAAGGACACCGGCACGACGACCTCGCTCAACGACGAGCTGTGGCGCACCTCGGTCGCGCGCATCCCGATGGGACGCTACGGCGCGCCCGACGACGTCGCCGCGCTGATCGAGTTTCTGCTCGGGCCGGGCGCCGGCTACATCACCGGCCAGGTCATCCATTGCGACGGCGGGCTGACGCTGTGAGCGCCCCGCTCACGGCGGCGTCGGCGCGATGGCTGCGCGGGACGACGGGAGAATGGCGGACGGCTGCGACATCGGGCCGCATGATCGTGACGTCATGCGTCGCCCGATCGCGGCCATGATCCCGACAGCGATGGGGGCGCCGGTGGGGCAGGGATGAAGTCGCCCGAGGCGGTCACGGTCGGCCTCGCGGGCTTCGGCAATGTCGGCCAGGAGCTGGCGCGCCGCCTGTCGGAGGGGGCCATCCCGGAGGCGGGCCTGGTCGCGGTCACCGCGCGCAATCTCGAGAGGGCGCGCAGCGCCACGCGAATCTTCGACCCCAAGCCCAAAGTGGTGCCGCTCGACGAGCTGGCGCGGCTGTGCGACGTCGTCATCGAGTGCGCGACGGCCGAGGCGTTTCCCGAGATCGCGCGCACGGTCGTCGAGGCCGGCAAGATCTTGATCGCGGTGTCGGCCGCCGGCCTGGTCAACTGCCCTGAGCTGGTCGATTTGGCACGCGAGCACGGCGGCCGCGTGCGCGTCGCGTCGGGCGCGCTGCCCGGGCTCGACATCATCCGCAGCGCCGCCGAGGGGCGGATCAACAGCGTGCATCTGCGCACGCGCCTGCGGCCCATCTCGATGGCGCACGAGCCTTACGTGCGCGAGCGCGGCTTCGATTTCGAGCAGGTGCCGCCCAGCGCGCCGGTGCAGATCTTCGAGGGCACCGGCGCCGAAGCCGCCAAGGCGTTTCCGCGTCATTTCAACGTCGCGGTCGCGCTGAGCCTGGGCGGCATTGGTCTCGATCGCACCACGGTCGAGGTCTGGGTCGATCCGGACGTGCCGGGCGCCATCCATCAGGTCGAGGTCGATGCCGACGAGATCGGGCTCACCATGATCAGCCGCAACCGCCCGTCGACCAATCCGCGCACCAGCCGGATCGTCGTGCCGAGCGTGCTCGCCGCGCTCCGCGCGCTGGTCGCGCCGGTCCAGGTGGGGAGCTGAGGCCGTGAGCGACCTCGAGATCACCGGGCTCGACGTCCATCTGGTCGAATGGCCGCTCAAGATGAAGCGCCGGCACGGCGTCGGCGACATCGAGCGCGCGATGGGCGGCGTGATCGTCAAGCTGACGACCGATGCCGGCATCGTCGGCTGGGGCGAGGCGTCGCCGTGGTCGGTGTTCACCGGCACCGCGGAGGCCAACGCGCTCGGCATCCACACCTATCTGCGTCCGCTGCTGATCGGCGCCGATCCGTTCCAGGTCGCGAGCGTGATGGCGAAGGCCGACAAGGCGCTGGTCGGCCACACCGAGGGCAAGGCGGCGGTCGAGGCGGCGCTGCTCGACATCGTCGGCAAGCGCCTGGGCGTGCCGGTCGCCCAGCTATTCGGCGGCTTCTGCCGCGCCAAGGTGCCGCTCAGCGTGTCGATCGCCAACCCGGACTTCGACGAGGACGTCGACTTCGCGCGCCGCTGCGCGGCCGACGGCATCCGGATCTTCAAGGTGAAGACCGGCTTCCTCTCCCACCGGGAGGACATGAAGCGCCTGGAGCGCCTGCGCCGCGAGCTGCCGGCCGACACCGACCTGCGCGTCGACTACAACCAGGGGCTCGAGCCGTGGGACGCGATCCGCCAGCTGCGCGAGATCGAGAGCTTCCGGCCGACCTTCATCGAGCAGCCGGTGCGGCGCCACGAGCGCGCCGCGCTCGCCGCCATCACGGCCGCGATCGACACGCCGATCATGGCCGACGAGAGCGTGTTCAGCCCGGCCGAGGCGATCGACCTCGTGCGGCTCCAGGCCGCCGACCTGGTCAGCATCAAGATCATGAAATCGGGCGGCATCGCGCGCGCCCGCGAGATCGCCGCGATCACCGAGGCCGCCGGCATCGCGTGCTACGGCGGCACGATGTTCGAGGCCGGGCTGGCGATCGCCGCCGGGCTGCATCTGCTCGGCTCGACACCCAACATCTCGCTCGGCGCGGAGTTCTACACCTCGACGTTCGTGATCGGGGTCGAGATCCTGGCCACGCCGATCGAGATCGTCGAGGGCATGACCGTCGTACCGACCGGACCCGGGCTCGGCGTGACGGTGGACGAGGACGCGCTCCGCCGCGTCGGCATTGCGCACTACAAGTGACCCGAGCAAACTCGCTGTCAAACGGGGACAAACCAAGAGGAGGCACGCATGTTCTCACGTAGGCAATTGGCGGGCACCGCACTGGCGGCGGCCGCGGTTCCGGCATCGGCGCTGATCGGCTCGCGCTCCCTCGCCCAGGCGCCGGCCGATGAATCCACCATCGACCGCATCAGGCGCACCAAGGTGCTGCGCGCCGCCGCGTTGCCCGGCGAGCTGCCGTACTTCCTCAAGAACCTCGCGACCGGCGAGTGGAGCGGCATGTGCATCGACATGTGCAAGGACATCGCCAAGGATCTGGACGTGAAGATCGAGTGGCTCGAGTCGACCTACGGCAACTCCGTGCTCGACCTGCAATCGAACAAGATCGACCTCGCCTTCGCGCTCAACCCGACGCCGCAGCGCGCGCTGGTGATCGACTTCACGCATCCCGTGTACATGCACGGGTTCGGCATGGTCGGGCGCCAAGGCTTCACGGCCAAGACCTGGTCCGACCTCAACAAGCCGGAGGTCCGCGTGGTGTGCGATCTCGGCTCGGTGCACGAGGTCGCGGCGCGGCGGTTCGCGCCCAAGGCGCAGATCACCGCCTACAAGACGCGCGACGAGTGCGTGCTCGCGGTGCAGTCGGGTCGCGCCGACTGCGTCATCATGGCGGTGGTGATCGGATTGACCGCGATCGCCAAGAATCCCAACCTCGGCCAGTTCGTCATGCTGACCGGCCCGCGCGTGCAGCTGCCGACCTGCATGGGCATCCGCATGGAGCCCGACAAGCGCTGGCGCGACTTCCTCGACGCCTGGGTCGACTTCAACCGCGGCACCGGCCAGATCCGCGAGTGGCTGTATAGCGGCCTGGCGCTCACCGGCGTCAAGCCGGAGATGATCCCGCCAGACCTCGAGTTCTGAGCCGGCACGCGACGTGCAGGTTCGCCCCGGTGTCTCCCTTCGGGGAGGGGCCGGGGCGGGGCGATAGGCCGTGCATTACAACTGGGATTTCAGCTTCCTCTGGCAGTACCGGACGTTCATCGCGATCGGGCTGGGCTTCACGGTGCTGTACGCGCTCGGCACCATCGTGCTCGGGCTGATCATCGGCTTCGTGGTCGGCATCGCCCGGCTGGGCGGATCGGGCGACGCCGCGGCTGAGGTCGCGGCGCCGGGCGCGCCCAACCTTCGGTTCCTGCTCACGGGGCGGCCATACGCCGCGGCGCTGCGCGGCCTGCTCTTCCTCTACGTCGAGGTGTTCCGCTGCACGCCGCTGCTCGTGCAGCTGATCTGGTTCTACTACGCCTTCCCGGTGATCGTCGGCATCGACATCCCGGCCCACATCGCGGCGGGCATGACGCTCTCGCTCTACACCGGCGCGTTCTACGCCGAGATCATCCGAGGCGGCGTCAATTCGATCGAGCGCGGCCAGTGGGACGCGGCCCGCGCGATCGGCATGCGGCGCGGCCAGGTGATGCGCCGAGTGATCCTGCCGCAGGCGATCAAGCGCATGATCCCGCCGTTCATGAACCAGTCGATCACCCAGCTCAAGAACACCTCGCTGGTATCGACGATCGCGGTGAGCGACCTGCTCTATCAGGGCGAGATCATCACGGCGACGACCTATCGGCCGCTCGAGGTCTATACCGCGGTCGCCATCATCTATTTCGGCGTGCTGTTCCCGCTGACCCTGCTGGCGCAGCTGGTCGAGAAGCGGATGGCGGCGAGCGACTGATGGCCGAGCGGATGATCGAGATCGCCGACCTGCACAAATCGTTCGGCGCGCTGCACGTGCTCAAGGGCATCACGCTGGAGGTCGAGCGCGGCTCGGCGGTGGCGCTGATCGGACCGAGCGGCTCGGGCAAGTCGACCCTGCTGCGCTGCATCAACCTGCTCGAGACGCCCAACCGCGGGCGCGTGCGCGTCGGCGAGCGCCTCATGGAGTTCGGCGCCGGCAAGACGCGGCTGCCGGGCGACCGCGAGCTCGCCGCGTTCCGCGCGCAGACCGGCATGGTGTTCCAGCACTTCAACCTGTTCCCGCACATGACCGCGCTCGGCAACGTCATGGAAGGGCCGGTGACCGTCGCGCGCATGGCGAAGCGGGAGGCCGAAAGCCTGGCGCGCTCGCTGCTCGACAAGGTCGGCCTCGCCGGCAAGGCCGACGCCTACCCGCAGCACTTGTCGGGCGGCCAGCGTCAGCGCGTCGCGATCGCCCGCGCGCTCGCCATGAACCCCGCGGTCGTGCTGTTCGACGAGGTGACCTCGGCGCTCGATCCCGAGCTGGTCGGCGAGGTCCTGGCGGTGATCCGCCAGCTCGCCGAGGAAGGCATGACGATGGTGATCGTGACCCACGAGATCGCCTTCGCGCACGAGGTCGCCGACGTCGTCGGGTTCATGAGCGACGGTCAGATCGTCGAGATGGGCGCGCCCGCCAAAGTGCTGGAGAATCCCGGGAACCCGCGCACCCAGGCGTTCCTCGAGCGCTTCCACAGCTTCATCGGCAGCTACGGCCAGGGCGCGGGCGGTCGCGCGCGGGGCTGACCTGCGCCGACTCGACGGGTCGCGTCTCTAGCGTGCCGCGAGCTCGGCGCGCACGATCGCGGCGCCCAGCGCCAGCGCCCTCAGCTTGCCGAACGCGACCGCGCGCGGCAGGTACTTCATGCCGCAATCGGGTGCCGGGACGAGCTTGTCGGGCGCGACGTGCGCCAGGCCGGCTCGGATGCGCGCCGCGACCGTCTCGGCGCTCTCGACCGCGAGGTCGCCGAGGTCGAGCACGCCGAGCATCACGGTCTTGCCCTTGAGCTCGCGCAACACGCCGAGATCGAGCTTGGGTTGCGCCGCCTCGATCGAGATCTGCTGCGCCGTCGTGTCGGCGAGCTCGGCGAGGAACTGGTAGCCGGTCGGCTTGGCCCCCGGCACCACCGCGGCATAGCCGAAGCACAGATGCACGACGGTCGGCACCGTGATGCCTTCGAGCGCGCGGTTGATCGCCTTGACGGCGTAGCGCTTGGCGGCCTCCGGATCGCTGCGCACCCACGGCTCGTCGAGCTGGATCACGTCGGCGCCGGCCGCCTGCAGGTCGCGCAGCTCCTGGTTCACCGCGACGGCGAAGTCCATCGCCATCGCCTCGTCGTCGCGGTAGTGGGCGTCGACCGCCTGCTTGCTCATGGTGAACGGGCCCGGCAGGGTGATCTTGGCGGTGCGTTCGGTGCTGCGCCGGAGGAATTCCATGTCGCGCACCTCGACCGGGCGAGTGCGGCGGATCGGTCCGACCACGCGCGGCACCGGCGTCGCGCGGCCGCCGCGCGCCAGCACCTCGCCCGGCGTCTCGAGGTCGATGCCCGAGAGCGCGGTGGCGAAGCGGTTCGAGTAGCTCTCGCGGCGCATCTCGCCGTCCGTGATGATGTCGATGCCGGCGCGCTCCATGTCGCGGATCGCCAACAGGGTCGCGTCGTCCTGGGCCTGCTCGAGGAACGGCTCGGGCACGCGCCACAGCTCGGCCATGCGCACGCGCGGCACGCCCTTCGACAGGAGCTCGCGATTGACCAGCCAGTCGGGCTGCGGGTAGCTCCCGACCACCGTGGTCGGCAACAGGGGCAGGGGCATGGCGGTTCGTCCTCCTCGTGGGGTCAGGCGGGTGCGGGCGTGGCGGCGCCCGGCTTGCTCTCGGGGGTGCCGGTGCGCTCGCGCCGGCCGGCGGTCTGCCAGACCAGCGTGCGCCGCTCGAGCCGTCGCGCCGCGACGTCGAAGAGCACCGACAGCAAGAGGATCATCAGCACCCCGGCGAACACGTGCGGGCTGTCGAGCACGGTGCGGTAGCTGGTCACGAGATAGCCGATGCCGGCCGACGACGTCAGCATCTCGGCGACCACGACGCCGATGATGGTGAGCGCGCCGCCCAGGCGCAGCCCGGTCAGCACGGTCGGGATCGCCGCCGGGATGATGACGCGCGCGATGCGCTGCGGCACCGTCGCGCCCATCGCGCGCGCGGCGAGCAGGAGCTGCGGATCGATCGTCCGGATGCCGGCCGCGGTCGACAGCATGACGGGAAAGAAGCCGTAGATGCCGGCGAACACGATCTTGGACTCCGAGCCGATGCCGAGCCAGGCGGTGAAGATCGGGTAGAGGATGACGATCGGCACGGCATAGAGGCTGGAGAATACCGGCAGCAGCAGGTTGCGCAGCCGCGCGATGCCGCCGACCAGGGCGCCGACCAGGATGCCGGCACCGCAGGCGATCAGCATGGCGAGCGCGACCTCTGACAGGGTGACGAGCAGGGCGGCGGCATATTGATCGGCGTCCGTGACCAGCGCGATCAGGGTCTTGGACAGCGACGGCAGCAGGAGCTCGGGCAGCGCGCCGGTGCGCGGCACGACCTCCCACAGCACCACGAGGGTGAGCACGATCAGGCGGCGGACGGTGGCGGGGCGCAGCGTCATGCGTGGACCTTCAGGCCGTCGTGCGGATCTGCTGCCAGATCCGCTCGCGCAGCCGGCCGAACGTGTCGGTCGCCATCATCTCGTAGCTGCGCGGCCGCGCCAGCGGCACCGCGATGCGGTCGATGATGCGGCCGGGCCGCGCCGACATCACGAGGACCTCGTCGGCGAGGTAGACGGCCTCGGTCAGGCTGTGGGTGACGAACACGACGGTCTTCGACGTCCGCGACCAGATGCGCAGCAGCTCGTGGCCCATGGTCATGCGGGTCTGCTCGTCGAGCGCGGCGAACGGCTCGTCCATCAGCAGCACTGGCGGATCCTGGACCAGGCCGCGCGCGATCGCGACGCGCTGCTTCATGCCGCCGGACAGCTCGTGGGGATGGCGTCCGCCGAACCCGGTGAGCCCGACCAGCTCGAGCATCTCGGTCGCGCGCCGGCGCCGGTCGGCGCGCGCGACGTGGCGCAGCGCGAGCGGGAACTCGACGTTCTCGACCGCGGTCAGCCAGGGGAACAGGCTGGCCTCCTGGAACACCACGCCGACGCGCGCCGGGTCGGGCTCGCGCATCGGCCGGCCATTGCACAGGATCTCGCCCGTGCTGGCCGCACGCAGCCCGGCCAGCATCATGAGGAGCGACGTCTTGCCGCAGCCGCTCGGTCCGACGATCACGACGAAGCGGCCGGCCGCCACGGTCAGCGCGATGTTCTCGAGGGTGGGCATCGCGCCGTCGCGTCCCGCGTAGACGTGGCTCAGCCCCGTCACCGCGATCGCGGTCGGCGCGGCGGCCTCGTCGCGCGCCGCGCTCAGGTTCGCCACGCGCTGCACCGCGTCTCCAGCCAGCGGATGGTCTCGTTCAGCACGATGGCCGCCGTCGCGAGCAGGACGACCCCGGCGAACAGCTGCGTCATCTGGAAGTTCTCGCCCCAGCTCTCGATCAACTGGCCGATGCCGGTGCGCGAGGCGTACATCTCGGCGATCAGCACGCCCGTGAAGTTGAAGATCATCGACAGGCGCAACGCCTCGAGCAGCACCGGCAGCATGCTGGGCAGATAGACCCGGCGGATCACCTGCGCGCGCGTGGCGCCACACGAGCGCGCGACCAGGAGATGGTCGGCGCGCACCGACTCGACCGCCGCGGTCGCCGTCATCATGACGATGAACACGGTCGAGAACGCGGCGTAGGCGACCTTCTGCTGGAAGCCGATGCCGAACGCCAGGATGAACATCGGCAGGAAGATCGATTTCGGCACGCTGAACACGTAGAACAGCATCGGCCTGAACACCTCGCCGAGAAACTCGCTCTCGGCGATCAGGATGCCGATCGCGGCGCCGAGCGGCACCGCGATGGCGAACGCAACCGCGAACTCGGCGGCCGAGACGCCGATCGCCTCCTGGACGTTCGCGCGGCCCAGGAGATCGATCAGCATCGCGAGCACGTTGCCGAGCGGCGGCAGCAGGCGTGGATCGACCACGCCGGCGCGCGGCAGCACCTCCCACGCCGCCAGCACCGCGGCGAGCAGCGCGAACCGCGCCGCGATGAGCGCCAGGCGGGTCATGCGGTCGCGCGCAACGCCGTCACTTCACGGTGGGATGAGGCCGGAAGGTGGTCACATAGCAATCGGCGGCCGGCGCCAGGTCGGTCATGCCGATCAGCTTGCTGAAATCGAGCGCGCGCGCGACCCACTCCTCCTTCATCTCGCCGGTGGTCGACAGCTTGGACAGATCGCCGTCGAGCTCGGCCTCGGCGACCTTCGGCGGAATCTCGTCGATCTCCGCGATCATCTTGATCGCCTCGGCGCGATTGGCGCGCAGATAGGCAAGCCCACCGTAGAGCGCGTTGAGCGCCTTCTGGATCGCTTGCGGCTTCTCCTTGATGTACTTGTCGGACGCGATCCACACGCCGGTCAGGTGCTGCGGCACCGACGCGCCGAAGTCGAGCAGGCTGCGCGCCGACTTGTCCTGCATGACCTTGAACGACAGGGGCGAGTAGAGCACGATCGCGTCGACGTTGCCGGACAACAGGTTGGGCACCAGCCCGCCGCCGCCGAGCGGCACTTCGGTGAACTTGATCTTGCGGTCCTGCATGGCCCAACGCGCCAGGAAGTCGGAGCCCGAGCCGGCGGCCGTGATGCCGACCTTCTTGCCGTCGAGCTGGGCGGCGTCGGTGACCGGCGAGTCGGCGCGCACCATCAGGTACCAGCCGTAGTAGCCGAGCGCGGTGCCGGCGACCGCCTTGGTCTCGACGCCCTTGCGCCGACCGGCCGCCAGGATCGACACCGAGTTGAGCTGCAGGTCGGCGGCGCCCGCGGCCCCTGCCTCGAAGGTCTCGCCGCCGCTGCGGTAGATCGTCAGCTCGGCCTTGATGCCTTCCTTGTCGAACAGCTTCTGGCGCTGCGCGGTCTCGGCGATGATCGTCGGATAGTAGGTCTTGGTCGGCAGGCCGATCCGCACCGTGTCCTGCGCCCATGTCGCCGACGAACCGAGACCGATCAGCGCACCCAGGACGATCGCCCCGAGCCCGCGCCGCAGTGTGCACACCATGCTCGCTGTCCTCCCCGCATGACGCCGTTGTTGACCGACGGCGTCGGCTATCAGTGGCCGAGCGCAGGCGGCCCGGTCAAGGCGCCGCTGGCCCACCCCAGCCGCCCACCCCGAGGCAGATCAGGCGAACACGGCGCGCGCGTCGAGCCAGCGGACCGCTGCATGAGCTGCGGTGAACTCGAGCAGCCGGTCGAGAAAATGCCAGAGCGCCGCGTCATGGACCAGGTGATGGGTGAGCAGGCCGGTCGGCTCGTCGGCATCGGCCGCGCCGGTTCGCCGGTCGGCGAGGTGGCCGATCAGTGCGTCGAGCGCCTTGGCCTCACCGACGAAGCCGCGCCCGGCGCGCCAGGCGATCGGGTCGACGTGCGTGTTCACGGTCGCGCGCTCGCCCGCCGGGCGCGGTCCGAAGCATGACAGCCCGCGGAAGCCGAGCCTCGACAGCGCGGCGACGACCGGCGGATCGATGCGGTTCCACGGCGGCACCAGCACAGGCAGGAAACGCGCGCCGAACAGGCTCGCGAGATGGTCGCGGCCGCGCGCGAGCTCGTCGGTCACCATGGCGAGCGGTCGGTCGGCGCCCAGCTCGGCGCTGCGCGCGCCCGGCGGCCGGTGGTTGCGATGCGCCCAGCCGTGCTGCAGCACGCGCACCAGCGGCGCGGTCGCGAGGCGGCGCGCCAGCGGCTCGCCGGCCGGCTCCGGCACGACCGCGAGCGCGACCGGCGCGCGCCCGGCGCCGAGCGTCAGCAGGCGGTCGAGCGCGGCGCTCGGCGCGACCGCATCGTCGTCGCGCCACCACAGGGTCGCCGTGCGTCCGGCGGCCGCCCACTGCGCGAGCTCGCGCTCGAGCGCGTTCCATGGTTCGTCGATCGCGGCGCCGCTCATGGCGCGCGCTCCGCGAGCCAGCCGCGGATCGCGCGCGCGCTCGCCGCGGCGCCGTCGCAATCGATCGCCATCGGCGGTGGCGGCGGGGCGGTGAGCGCGCGGTCGATCGCGGCTGCCAGGCGATCGGGTGTCAAGGTTGCTTCGTCGATCACGACCGCACGCCCGGTGTCTGCGAGCAGCCGGGCGCGCAGCGCCTGCTCGGTCTCGCCGGCGGCCGCGAACGGCACCAGCACCATGCGGGGCCCGGCTTGCAGGAGGTCGAGCACGGTGTTGTAGCCCGCTTG
>DATJNS010000440.1:0-2501 GCA_035507915.1 Candidatus Sulfotelmatobacter sp. | reverse complement strand
CTCGCTGCAGGCGGTGTCGCGTCACATCCAGGTGCTCGTGCGCGCGGGACTGGTCAGCCAGGAGCGCACCGGCCGCGTCAGCCGCTGCAGCCTGCTCGCCGGATCGGTGGTGGCGGCCGCAGTGTGGATCAACCGCTACAGCAAGTACTGGCAGGAGCAGTTCGAGCTGTTGGCCGGCGCGCTGCGCGACATCGAGCAGCGCCAGTCCGGCGGCAGCGCGCGCCGCGGCCAGCGCCGCAAACCGTCAGCCCCGCGGAGGACCTCATGAAGTACCGGGACGCGTCGACCCGGCTGGCCGGCTATCGCCAGCAGATCGCCGAGCTGCGCGACAAGATGCGCGCGGTCCACGCCGAGACCGAGCCCGAGGTGGTGCCGGACTACGCGCTGGCCGGGCCCGACGGTCCCGTGACGCTGTCCCAGCTGTTCGGCGCCAAGCCCGACCTGATCGTGATCCACAACATGGGCAAGGCGTGCGTCTACTGCACCCTGTGGGCCGACGGCTACAACGGCATCTATCCGCACCTGGCCAGCCGCGCCGCGTTCGCCGTCGCGAGCCCCGACGCGCCCGACGTGCAGCGCGCGTTCGCCGCCAGCCGCGGCTGGCGCTTCCCGATGGTCAGCCACGCGGGCACCAGCTTCGCGGCCGACATGGGCTACCGCGCCGAGGACGGCGGCTGGAAGCCCGGCGTCTCGGTGTTCCGCCGCGACGGCACGCGCGTGCTGCGCGTCGCCGATGCGAGCGAGCACCCGGGCGACGATTTCTGCGCGCTCTGGCACCTGTTCGACATGCTCGCCGGCGGCCGCGGCGACTGGAAGGCGAAATACGCCTATTGAGAGGGAGGCCGATCGATGCAAGCGCCGAACATCGTCTCGCAGGAGGAATGGCTCGCGGCCCGCAAGGCGCACCTGGCGCGCGAGAAGGAGTTCACCCGGCTGCGCGACGCGCTGAGCCGCGAGCGCCGCGCGCTGCCGTGGGTCAAGGTCGACAAGCCCTACATGTTCGACACGGAGGCCGGACGCGCGAGCCTCGCCGACCTGTTCGGCCCGCACAGCCAGCTGATCGTCTATCACTTCATGCTCGGCCCGACCTGGCAGGAGGGCTGCAAGAGCTGCTCGTTCTGGGCCGACAATTTCGACGGCATCGCGGTCCACCTCGCCCACCGCGACACCGCGCTGGCGCTGGTGTCGCGCGCGCCGCTCCAGCGCATCCTGGCGTTCAAGCGCCGCATGGGCTGGCAGCTCGCATGGGCGTCCTCCCACGGCAGCGACTTCAACCGCGACTTCCACGTCTCGTTCACGGCCGACGAGGTCGCGAGCAAACGCCTCGACTACAACTACACGATCCAGAGCTTCCCGATGGAGGAGGCGCCGGGCGTCAGCGTGTTCGCCAAGGCCGATGACCCAAAAGCGGGCGGGGCCGTGTTCCATACCTATTCGTGCTACGCGCGCGGGCTCGACATGCTGAACGGCGCCTACCACCTGCTCGACCTGACGCCCAAGGGCCGCGACGAATCGGGGCCGCACAGCATGGCCTGGGTGCGCCACCACGACCGATACGAAGACTGAGCGCGGACCAGGGACCCATCGACATGCCGGCGGCGCCTGTTCCGAAGCGCGTTTCGGCGAAACGAAATCGTACCTAACCGTCATTGCGAGAAGCGAAGCGACGAAGCAATCCAGCGGGTGGTCTGGATTGCTTCGCTTGGCTCGCAATGACGATCGTAGGGGGTCGACTTAATCAAAATCCGCGCTAGGTTGGCGCGCCATGACGTTGTTCGAGGGCATCGCCGTCTCGCGCTGGCTGACGCGGCTGCGCCGCGCCTCCAAGGAGCAGAACCGTTCGGACCGCCGCAAGGCTCGGCTGCTCGCCCATCTCGGCATCGATCTCGTGATCGACGTCGGCGCCAACCGCGGCCAGTACGCGCGGCACCTGCGCGACATCGGCTATCGCGGCCGGATCGTCTCGCTCGAGCCCGCGAACGACGCCTACGGTCATCTCGTCACGGCCGCCGCTTCCGACGCGCGCTGGACGACGCGGCGGCTGGCGCTCGGCGCGCGCCGCGAGACGCGCGAGCTCCACATCGCCGGCAACATCGGCATGAGCTCCTCGCTGCTCGACATGCTGCCGGCCCACCGGGCGGCGATGCCCGAGAGCGCCTATGTCGGCGTCGAGCCGGTCGAGACCGTGCCGCTCGACCTCGTGTTCGACGAGCTGCGCGGTGGCGCGGCCCAGGTCTGCCTCAAGCTCGACGTCCAGGGCCTGGAGGGCCAAGTGCTCGACGGCGCCGCGGCGACGCTGCCGCGCCTCACGCTCATCGAACTCGAGAGCTCGCTGGTGCCGCTCTACGCGGGCGAGACGCTGTTTCCCGCGATGACGGCGCGCCTCGAGCAGGCCGGGTTCGGGCTGGTCGGCGTCACCGGCAGCTTCGACGACGCGCGCACCGGCCAGCTGCTCCAGGTCGACGCCCTGTTCGCCCCCCGCGCGCGGCTGGCGTAGACGG
>DATJNS010000439.1:0-3149 GCA_035507915.1 Candidatus Sulfotelmatobacter sp. | reverse complement strand
CCGCGACATTTTTGCGCATTGTGCACGCATCCAATTCTCGAGCTCGGTGACCAGCGGTTTCACATGGGCCTGGCGGACGGCGAGGCGTTGTGCGGCGGGTAGGCCGTTGATCGTGCGCTCGATGTCGAAGATGGCGTCGATCCGGCGCACGGCCTCGACCGCGATCGGCGCCTTGACCAATTCGGCATATTTGAACAGCTTGCGCCTGCCGTGCGCCCAGCATCCAGCATCGACCAGGGGCGCTGGCCGGCGACCCTCGGCATAGAGGTCGTTGAACCCGGCATATTCATCGGCCTGCAGGATACCGCCGTAGCCGTTCAGATGCCGCGCCGGGTGCACAGCCGTAAGCGCTGTTTTGCCACCCTTTGAATTTCGGCGAGGTCAGGCGGGTACGTCCGGCGTCAAGCGCCACGGCATGAGCTCGTCGATGCGTCCCTGAGGCCAACCATTGACGAGACGGGTGAGGAGCTTGGTGAGGTAGGCGTGCGGATCGACAGAATTGAGCTTGCAGGTTTCGACCAGTGAAGCGAGTAAGGCCCACGTTTCCCCGCCTTCGTCGCTGCCGGCAAAGAGAGAATTCTTGCGCGATAGGATGAGGGGTCTGATCGCGCGCTCGACGGTATTGGTATCCAACTCGATGCGGCCGTCATGGAGGAACTGTTCGAGGCCGTTCCAGTGGTTGAGCGCGTAGCGGATCGCTTCCGCGGTCGGCGCCCAGCCCGGGAACTTTGGCAGTTGTTCGTCAAACCAGGCGCGGAGATCGGCGACCAATGGCCGGCTTTCCATTTGGCGGGCTGCAAGCCGCTGGTCCGGGTTTTCGCCACGGATCCTGGCTTCGATGCGGTAGAGGGTCGCGATGCGTGCAAGCGTCTCCGTCGCGATCGGCGCCGCGCCCTTCTTGACCTCGTCGTAGAACTGGCGGCGCAGATGGCTCCAACAGAAGGCGAGCGTCGGTGCGGCTTTGCCGGCGTCTTTGACAAGCTTCTTGTAGGCACCATAGCCGTCGCATTGCGGGATACCGCGATAGCCGCCGAGCAGCGCGCCGGCGTAGTGATGTCCGCGACCGGGCGCGTAGCTATAGACCACCGCGGGCGGATCGGTGCCGCCCCAGGGACGATCGTCGCGTGCGATGGCCCAGAAGTAGCCTTGCTTGGTGCGGCCACGGCCAGGATCGAGCACTGGGACCACGGTCTCATCGGCGAAGACGCGCGCCGAAGCGAGCACGCTCGCGCGCAGCCGCGCGACCACCGGCGCCACCTCGGCGGCGGCGTATCCCATCCAGAAGGCCAGCGTGGAGCGATCGATCAGCACGCCCTGGCGCGCCATCATCTGCGCCTGGCGGTAGAGCGGCTGATGATCAGCGTAGCGCGCCACCGCGACCTGAGAGACCAGCGCCTCGGTCGGCAGGCCGCCTTCGATCAGCCGGGCCGGCGCGGGATGCTGCACCACTATGCCGTCGCACGAACGGCAGGCAAGCTTAGGTCGGCGCGTCACGATCACCCGATACTGCACTGGCACCGCATCGAGCCGCTCCGAGCGGTCTTCTCCGATCTCCACCATCGGCGCGCGGCAGCACGGACACGCGGTGTCCTCGGGCATGAGCGTCACCTCGATCCGCGGCAGGTGCGCAGGTAGCGCGCCGCGGCTCGCCCGCCGCTTCGCCGCACGCTCTTCGCGCAGCGCGGGATGCCGCTTCTCGGTCTCGGCCTCGGTCTGGGCAATCGCCGTCTCGACAGCCTCCAGGCCGAGCTGCAATTGCTCCGCGGGCAGGCGCTCCGACTTGCGCCCGAACTGCAGCCGCTGGAGCTTGGCGAGAAGATGCTCGAGCCGCTGGTTGCGGATCAGAAGCTCATCACGTTCCGCCGTCAGCCCATCGCGCTCCGCGAGCAGCGCGTCGCGCTGCGCCATCACCGCCAGCACCAACGCTTGCAACGCCGCGGGATCGGCGGGCAGGCTCGGCGGGTTCTCGGCGGCGCGCGTCACGCCGCGAATCTACGCGATGCGAGTCGGCGCCGGAATCCCCTTCACGCTCTGCACTCGCGTCCAGTCCAGCCCGTCGAGCAGAGCGGCAAGCTCCACCGTGGTGAGCCGCATCACGCCGTCGGTGATCGGCGGCCATCGAAAGCTTCCCTCGCGGAGCTGCTTCCAGACCAGCACCAGGCCGCTGCCGTCCCAGACCAGAAGCTTCAGCCTGTCGCCGCGCTTTGCCCGGAAGACGACTGCCGTACCGGAGAATGGATCCTCGCCCAGCGCATCCGCGACTAGCGCCGCAAGCCCATAGGCTCCCTTGCGGAAATCAACCGGGCGCGTCGCTACCAAGATCCGCGTCCCGGCCGGGACGCCGATCACGATCGGCGCGACGAGCTGCGCACCGCGCGAAGCACAGTCGTCAGCAGGCCAACATCCGTCTCTGGCCGGATACGCAGGATCGCTCCAGCAAGCTCAATCTCGATCGGCGCCGCCTTCTCGCTCACCTCCACCGCCACGATCGGCACAAATGCCGGTACGTCACCCGCTTCCACCCCGCTCGCCGACACCGCGCCGTCAAGACGCATACTACGTCGCCATCCAAACAACTGCTGTGGGCAAATCTGCCAACGACGCGCCACCTCGGAGACGCTCCGACCCGGCTCAAGGCTTTCCGCAACGATCCGTGCCTTCTCCGATGCCGACCACTGCCGCCGCCGACCCGGACCGGTCAGAACCTCGATTCGCCGATACTCGCCCTTCGCGTCGTCATTAACGTCATCCATAATGATAGCTCGAAGCCTCCCGCTCCAAGCCACCAAATCCATTCTCGCCACTTAGGCAAGAAGGGCCTCAAAGCGCCGCTTACGCTTATTGGGTGCGGTAATGCGACTCATCCGGCTGGGGATGGGAACCACTTGGATCCGGCTGCGGAGATGGATCTGATCCGCTTGGTCCCCCGTCAGGGGCCCGTCCAGGGGTTGACTATGTTGACGCCGCAGTCGGCGAAATCCTTGAGATTGCGCGTGGCGATCGCTTCGGCCCCATAGGCGCGGGCGGTCGCCGCGATCATGGCGTCCTCGAGCGCGATCGGTTTGCCGACGGCCTCTCGAGTGCCTCGGATCTCCCCATAAAGGGCGGCGCAAAACCGATCGAAGGGCAAAATCTGATTCTGGAATCCG
>DATJNS010000438.1:0-4214 GCA_035507915.1 Candidatus Sulfotelmatobacter sp. | reverse complement strand
AGCGCCAGGCAGCCGGTGTCCGGGTCGAAACGGACGACCTCCATCCGATCCGCGTGCAGCTTGTCGCGCGAGACCCCGATCTTCACGTCGATGAGCTGGCCGCGATGCCAGTCCGCTTCGGGCACCTCGCCGATCGCGATGCCGCCGAGCGACCAGTCGAGGCTCGAGAATGTTTTCCCATTCAGCGCCACGACGAGGGGCGGGTCGGTCCAGCGCACGAAGGTCCGGCGGTCGTTCGGGTAGGCGGCCTCCTTGCGAGCGGCTTCGCGTTCGGCGTTCTCCTTGGCCTTGGAGCTGTCGCCGGCGGCCGACGTCTCGCGAATGATGGCGAGGCGTTCCTTGACGCTCTCCTTGAGCGTCGGCGGGCCGCCGAGGCGGATCGCGCTCGACAGGACCTGGTTCACGCGGGTGAGCAGCTCCTGCCGCTCCTCCTGGCGGGTGCGGTCGCGCGTCGCGCTCATCGTGCACTCGAGCAGGAAGTCGAGATGCCGTTCGAGCAGCTTGACCTCGACCAGCTTGACGCGGTTGCGGATCGCGTGCTTGTCGGTCGACGTCAGCACGTCGCTCTCCCCGGCGCTCTCATGCATCTTGTCGAGATGCTTGATCGCCGGATCCGGCGCCTGCTCGGGGTTCCAGGTCTCCGCCTTCTCCAGCTCGGCATCGACGCGGCGGAGCCACTCCTGGCGCCGGCGCTCGCGCGCCTCGGCCGTGGCGATCTTCCCCTGGGTCTGCGCCGCCAACATCGATCCCTCCTTCGGTTGCGGCATCCGCGTCGGCTCGGACCCGAGCCGCGCGCACCCGCGGTAGTTGATCGCTGGGCCGGCGATCCAATGTTTTCAGTTAAGCGCCGGCCTAGGATGCATGAGATTGATCTGCATCAAGCTTGGCGGCCGGGCACGATAAGATTTGTATGTAAGTGGGCTGGAATCGTCGGGATTGCTTACGTAAGCCCCTCAGAAGTCGACGTCCTGCTCGAAACGCCTCTGGATCTCGACGACGTCGGTCATCCGACGACCCAGCATGTCGATGCAGGCGGGGTCGAACTTGCGTCCGGCCATTCCGCGCATGTAGCCGAGCGCGGCCTCGTTGGACCATTTGCGCTTGTAGGGTCGATCGCTGGTCAGCGCGTCGAACACGTCGGCGACGGCGGTGATGCGTCCTTCGATGGGAATCGCGTCGCCCGCGGCCCTGGCGGGATATCCGCTGCCGTCGACGTTCTCGTGATGGAACGCGATGATGTTGTGCAGCATCCCGATGTTCGGCAGCTGGTCCATGCCGAACTCGCGGACGATCGCATCGACCATCTGGCCGCCCTTGGCGACGTGCTGCTGCATCTCCCGCGTCTCGGCTTCGGTCAGCTTGGCGGGCTTGAGCAGCAGGCTGTCCGGCACCGCCACCTTGCCGATGTCGTGCAGCGGCGAGAACCAGAAGAGATGCTCGATGAACTCGTCACTCAGCGCCCAATCCTTGGCGCCCTCGAGCGCGACCGCCCGCGCGTAGTGCGACATCCGCTCGAGGTGGGTCGAGGTCTCCAGGTCGCGCTGGCGGGTCACCTCCTGCGCCGTCTTGGCGACCGCGCGAACCAGCCGCACCGTCATGAACTGATTGATCGCGAGGACCGCGATCAGCTGCATGTAGGGGGACAGGCGATCCGCCACCGCGCCTCGGAAGAACGCCGGCTCGGCGGCATTGAAGAAGACGAAGCCGAACAACCGGCCGTGATCGTAGATCGGCACCGTCAGGCTCGAGCGCAGCCCGCACCGATAGAGCTCCCTGACGTGGGCCGGCGCATCGGAACCGCCGTCGGTCATCACGTCGACGACGCGGATCACGCGCGTCCGTGCCGCCTGGCTCAGCGAGCCGAGCCGCGCCAACGGCACCTCGTAGTGACCGAGCGGATTCGTGCCGATGGTGCTGTCCGCGAAGGTCTTGATCGTGTCGGTGCTGGAGTCGTAGGTCGCGATCGCGATCCGCTGCAGCGGAGCCAAACCGTCGTGGTTGCGCAGCGCCTCGTGGACCCGCTTGAGACGCTGGGCCAGCGTGGCTTGGCCGTGCTGCCGGGTGTCGAGCGGTACGCCGAACGATCCGGGAGCGTCGTCCGCGGTCTCGACGGTGACGGGGTCGCAGGAGATCGAGTTCATCGCTCAGGCGCTCTGGGCGAAGCGGTGTTGGAAATCGCCGATCTGGGTCAGCAGCGATTCCGACTGGCGCGACAGCTCGGCGGCCGCCGAGACGACCTCGCGCGTGCCGCCGTCGGTCTCCTTGGCCGCGCCGTCGACGCGCGCGATGGCATCGGATACCGCCGCGGTCGCCGAGACCGCCTCGGTGATGTTGCGCGCGATCTCGTGCGTGACCGCGCGCTGCTCCTCGACCGCGGCGGCCACGGTCGAGGCCGCGGCGTCGATCTGCTTGACCGTGTTGCCGATCGCCGTCATCGCCGATCCGGCGTCGGCCGACACGCTCTGCATGCGCGCAACCTGGGTCGAGATCTCCTGGGTGGCGCGCGCGGTCTGCGCCGCCAGCGCCTTGACCTCGCCGGCGACGACCGCAAAACCCCTGCCGGCGTCGCCCGCGCGCGCCGCCTCGATCGTGGCGTTGAGCGCGAGCAGGTTGGTCTGGCCGGCGATCGAGTTGATCAGCTTCAGCACCGTGCCGATCTTGTCAGCGCTGTCGGCCAGGCTCGAGACCGTCGCGTCCGTCGTCGCGATGGTCGCGACCGCGTCGCCGGAGATCCGCGCAACGCGGGTCACCTGCTCGGTGATCTCGCCGATCGATGCGGAATACTGCTCCACGGCGGCGCCGACCGCCTGGACGTTCGCCGAGGCCTGATTCGCGCCGTCGGCGGCCGCCATCGATTGCTGGCTGGTGTGGGACGACAGGGTGGAGATCGACGCGGCGCTGGCGTTGAGCTGGGTCGCCGCCGCGGAGACCGTGTTGGCGACCGCGACCACGTTGTTGGCGACGAACTTCTCGAACTCGGCGTCGCGCTCGGCCATTCGCTCCAGCGACTGGTTGATGGTCCCGGCGAACTGCGCGAAGCTGCCGCGCAGGCCGGTCGGCACGATGCGGCGGAAATAGCGCCGGCGCTTGGCGTACTCCATCGCCGTGTTGGCCTCCTTGGCGAAGGCCTCGCTGAGATCGAGCAGCCGGTTGACGTGTCGGCCGAGCGTGCCGAGCGCGCCCGCCTCGCCGAGTTGCACCACCCGCACGTCGAGGTTGCCCTTGGCCGCCGCGGCGATCACCGCGACGCAGGCCTGCAGCTTGGCGATGGCACGCCGCTGCGCGAGATGGGCGAGGACGAGCGCGATTGCGCCGACGAGCGCGACCGCGCAGCCCGCCCAGTCGGCCTGCGCGAGCTGCAACGCGAGTTGCGCGGCGAGCGCGCCGGCGATGCCCCAGAGCGCAAGCTGCAGCTTAGAGAGAGAAGACGAATTCGTCATAGCCGATCCCTTTCTTGGCGAGGGTGTCGAGCAGCCTCTGGTAGGCGGACTGCATGCCGATCTTGCGGTCGTCGTGGCGCTGCTCCTCGGCGAGCAGCGCGGCGTAGAGCGGCGCGATCTGCGCGATCTGCTCGCGTTTCGGGCAGCGCCGGCTCGAGTGGTAGCCGACGATCGCGCCGGCCGCGTCGAAGGTCGGCGTCACGTGCGCGAAGACCCAGTAGTTGTCGCCGTTCTTCGCGCGGTTGTTGACGTAGGCGAACAGCTCCTGGCCGCCCGCGATGGTGTCCCACAGCAGCTTGAAGATGCAGCGCGGCATCTCGGGGTGGCGGATCATCGAGTGGGGCTGGCCGATCAGCTCGTCCTCGGTGTAGCCGCTGACCTCGAGGAACACGTCGTTGACGTAGGTCATCCGTCCGCGCGGGTCGGTCTTGCTGACGATGATCTCGTCCTCGTCGAAATGGCGCTCGACGCCGGTCAGCCCGAGCTTGGCGTCCTTGCCGCGTCGGCTCGATCCGTTCGCACTTGCGGTAGACGTTTCTAAGTTCATTTGCCTAGGCCCGGCACTGTTGTGAAGCGTGGCTATTACGCCGTCCGGGTTATGTTCCGCCATTGATCTAGATCAATAGGTCCAAATTAGATGGATAAATTTATATATATTGTAAACTCAATTGCTGCGTCGCAATAACACCTATGGGAGGTTGGATCGTCCGGATGCACGCGCGGCGTCAGGGCGCGCGCACGATCACGACCAGCGGTGGCCCGGGCCTATTCGAG
>DATJNS010000437.1:0-13963 GCA_035507915.1 Candidatus Sulfotelmatobacter sp. | reverse complement strand
TTACCTGAAGGCCGTGAAGGCGCTCGGCGACAAGACGCCCGAGGCCGTGATGGCCAAGATGCGCGAGCTGCCGATCAACGACTTCATGACCAGCAACGGCAAGCTGCGCATCGACGGCCGGGTGATGCGCGACATGTATCTGTTCGAGGTCAAGAAGCCCGCGGAATCGAAGGGCGAGTGGGACACCTACAAGCTGCTCCAGACCGTGCCGGCCGAGCAGGCCTTCCGCCCGCTCGACCAGGGCGGCTGCCCGCTCGTGCAAGCCGCAAAATAGCGAAGCTTCGTTCTACCGCGGGGGCCGCGGAGGAGACGCAGAGGCCGCGGAGAGAGGAACTGCGCGCGTAGCGCGCTTCAGGCGACCTCTGCGTCTTCCGCGTCTTCTCTGCGCTCAAGCTCTTTCTGCCCGGCAGCGGCAGCCAGATCGGCGCGCGCGATCCAGGCGCCGCCGAGCACGCGGTCGCCCTGGTAGAACACCGCGGCCTGGCCGGGCGCCACGCCCTCCTGCGGCCGATCGAGCACGAGCAGCGCGCCGCCGTCGCGCGTGAACAGGCGCGCCGGCGCGGCCGGCTGGCTCGAGCGCAGCTTGACGGCAAGCGCCACGCCGTCGGCCGGGATCTCGGCGGGCCATACGCCGTCGCCCAGCCAGTTGACCTCGCGCAGGTGGACGCGGTCGCGCGCCAGCGCGGCGCGCGGGCCGACCACGACGCGGGCGCGCGCGGGCTCGAGCCGCACGACGTAGAGCGGCGCGCCGCCCGCGACGCCGAGGCCGCGGCGCTGCCCGACCGTGAAATGCATCACGCCGTCGTGGCGGGCCAGCACGGCGCCGTCGAGGTCGACGATCTCGCCGGGCGCGTGCGCCTCGGGGCGCAGCTTGGCGAGCACGCCGGCGTAGTCGCCATCGGGCACGAAGCAGATGTCCTGGCTGTCCGGCTTGGCCGCCACCGGCAGATCGTGGCGGCGTGCGATCGCGCGCGTCGCGGTCTTGGGCAGGCCGCCCAGCGGAAAGCGCAGCAGCGCGAGCTGCGCGCGCGTGGTCGCGAACAGGAAGTAGCTCTGGTCGCGCGCCGGATCGGCGCCGCGATGCAGCTCGGGTGCGCCGCCACCCGCGACGCGGCGGGCGTAGTGCCCGGTCGCCAGCGCGTCGGCGCCGAGCTCGCGCGCGGTGTCCAGGAGATCGGTGAACTTGACGGTCTGGTTGCAGCGCACGCACGGGATCGGCGTCTCGCCGCGCAGGTAGCTGTCGGCGAAATCCTCGATCACGCCGTCGCGGAACCGGCTCTCGTAATCGAGCACGTAGTGCGGGATGTCGAGCCGGGCGGCGACGTTGCGCGCGTCGTGGATGTCCTGCCCGGCGCAGCACGCGCCCTTGCGGCCGACCGCGGCGCCGTGGTCGTAGAGCTGCAGCGTGATGCCGACGACCTCGTAGCCCTGCTCGACCAGCAGCGCCGCGGTCGCCGAGCTGTCGACGCCGCCCGACATGGCGACGACGACGCGGGTGTCGGCCGGGCGCTTGTCGATGTCGAGGGAGTTCATGGCCGCATGCGGCGGCGCCGCGTCACACGCTGAAGGACTCGCCGCAGCCGCAGCGCGCCTTCTCGTTCGGATTGTTGAAGACGAAGCCGCTCTGCAGCTTGTCCTCCTTGTAGTCCATCTCGGTGCCGATCAGGAACATGACCGCGGTCGGGTCGACGAAGATCGTCACGCCCTTGTCCTCGACGACGTCCTCGAACTTCTTCTTCTCGTCGGCATATTCGACGAAGTAGCTGAGCCCCGAGCAGCCGCGCGTCTTGACGCCGACGCGCAGGCCCTTGACCGGCTTGTCGGCCCTGGCCATCAGGGCCTTCACGCGCTCGGCGGCGGCCTCGGTAATCGTGATCACAGGCGCGGCCATCGTCCGTCCCCCTCACCACATGTCGAGCGCGACCTTGGCCTCTTCGGACATCATGTCCTTCGACCACGGCGGCTCCCAAACCAGATTGACCTCGACCTCGCCGACGCCGGGCACCGCGGCGACCGCGTCGGCGACCTGCTGCGGCATCGCGCCCGCGACCGGACAGGCGGGCGCCGTCAACGTCATGTCGACGGCGACATTGCCGTCGGCGCCGAGCCGGATGTCGTAGACCAGGCCGAGCTCGTAGATGTTCACCGGGATCTCGGGGTCGTGCACGGTGCGCAGCGCCTCGATCACGGCGTCGCGCGCCGCAGGCGGCGTACCGGACTCGAGCGGCTTGCCGGCATAGGCGGTGACGTCCTCGCCGGGCGCCGATCCGCCCGAATAGTCCGACATGCCGCCATATTCCTCCATCTCGCTCATTCCGTGCTGACCTCGGCGGCGCCGCCGAGCGCCGCCTTCATGGTGTGCCACGGCAAGGTCGCGCACTTCACGCGCACCGGATACTGGCGCACGCCGGCCAGCACCTGCAGCCGCTCGAGCGCGTCCTCGAGCTCGGGCGGCGCCGCGCTCTCCGCCTTGCCGGCCGCGAGCGCGTGGAAATGCTCGAACAGCTGGCGCGCCTGCGCCTCGGTCTTGCCGCGGATCAGCTCGGTCATCAGCGACGCCGAGGCGACCGAGATCGCGCAGCCCTTGCCCTCGAACGACGCGTCCTCGACGACGCCGGTCGGTCCGAGCTTGAGGTAGACGGTCAGCTGGTCGCCGCACAGCGGGTTGCGGCCGTGCGCCGAGCAGGTCGCGTCGGCGAGCGCGCGCAGGTTGCGCGGCCGCTTGCCGTGATCGAGGATCACCTCCTGGTAGAGCTCGCGCAGCTCGTCCATCAGCCGAAGATCTCCCGCACCTTGCCGAGCGCCTCGACCAGCGCGTCGACCTCGGTGGTCATGTTGTAGAGCCCGAACGACGCACGTGCCGTCGCCGGCGCGCCCAGCCGCTGCATCAGCGGCTGGCAGCAATGGTGCCCGGCCCGGATCGCCACGCCCGCGCGGTCGACGATGGTCGAGATGTCGTGCGGATGGGCGCAGTCGAGCGCGAAGGAAATCACCGCGCCCTTGCCCGGCACCGTGCCGTAGATGGTCAGGCCCTTGACCTCGGACAAGCGCGCCATGCCGTGCTCGAGCAGGTGCCGCTCGTGCTCGCCGATGGCGTCGAGCCCGAGCGCGCTCACATAGTCGATCGCGGCGCCGAGCCCGATCGCCTGGGCGATCGCCGGCGTGCCGGCCTCGAACTTGTTGGGCAGCGCCGCCCAGGTCGACTTCTCGAAGGTCACGGTCGAGATCATGTCGCCGCCGCCCTGGTAGGGCGGCATGGCGTCGAGCAGCGCCTCCTTGCCGTAGAGCACGCCGATGCCCGACGGACCGTAGAGCTTGTGGCCGGAGAAGGCGTAGAAATCGACGTCGAGCGCCTGCACGTCGACCGGCAGGTGGGTGATCGCCTGACAGCCGTCGAGCAGCACCTTGGCGCCCGCCTGGTGCGCCAGCCGGATGATCTCGGCGACCGGCAGGATGGTGCCGAGCACGTTCGACATGTGGCTGATCGCGACCAGCCTGGTACGCGGGCCGATCAGCCGCTCGACATGCGCCACCGGCACGTCGCCCGCGTCGGTCACCGGCGCGACCTTGATGACGATGCCCTTCTCGTCGCGCAGGAGCTGCCAGGGCACGATGTTGGAATGGTGCTCGAGCTCCGAGATGATCACCTCGTCGCCCGGCTGGAGGAAACGGCGGCCGTAACTCGCCGCGACCAGGTTGATCGCCTCGGTGCCGTTGCGCGTGTAGATGATCTCGTGCACGTGCTTGGCGTTGATGAAGCGGCGGATCTTCTCGCGCGCGCCCTCGTATTCCTCGGTCGCCTTCATGCTGAGGTAGTAGGCGCCGCGGTGGACGTTGGCGTAGCCCTCCTCGTAGACCTGCCGCAGCGTGTCGATCACCTGGCGCGGCTTCTGGGCCGACGCGGCGCTGTCGAGATAGACCAGCGGCTTGCCGTAGACCGGGTGCGCCAGGATCGGGAAATCGGCGCGCACGCGCTCGATGTCGTAGGGCGCGTTGGCGCCGACGCGCTCGCGCGGCTGCGCGACGCCGGCCATCACGCCACCCCCGAGGCGGCAGGCGAAAGCTGCGCGCGGCTTTCTTGGGCGCGCCGGTCGGCGAGCCAGTCGCCGACGCGCGTGCCGAATGCCTGGCGCACGGCGGCGTCGGCGATCTCGTCGAGCGCCTCGACGGCGAACGCCTCGACGAGCATGCGGTAAGCGGTCGCCGCGTCGATGCCGCGGCTCATCAGATAGAACATCGGTTCCTGGTCCAGGCTGCCGACCGCGGCGCCGTGGCTGCAGCGCACGTCGTCGGCGTAGATCTCGAGCTCGGGCTTGCCGTCCATCTCCGCCTTGCGCGACAGGAGCAGCGCGCGGCTGAGCTGGTGGGCGTCGGTCTTCTGCGCATCGGGCCGCACCATGACGCGCCCCTGGAACACGCCGCGCCCGGCGTCGTCGATCACCGCCTTGAAGAGCTGGCGCGACCGGCTGGCGCCCACGGCGTGATCGATGAAGGTCGTGTTGTCGACGTGCTGGCTGCCGGCGATCAGCGACAGGCCGCCCATGCGGCACTCGACGCCTTCGCCCGCGATCGTTGCGACCAGCTCGTGGCGCGCGAGGCGGCCGCCCTGATGCAGCACGAAGCCCTGGTAGTCGGCGCGCGCCGCCAGGGTCGCGCGCACCGCGGCGACGTGGAACGTCTCGTTTCCCTGGTTCTGCAGGGTGTAATGGCGCAGCGCGGCGCCGGCCTCGAGCGCCACGTCGGTCACGATGTTGGCGAAGCCGCCGGCCGCGCCGACATGGCTCTCGACCACGGTGGCGCTGGCGTCCGGAGCCAGCCGGATCAGGTGACGCGGATGGAAGGCGAGCGGGCCGCTGGCGATCGAGATCACGTGCAGCGGCTTGTCGAGCGCGACGCCGCGCGCCAGGCGCAGCACCACGCCGTCGCCGACGAAGGCGGTGTTCAGCGCGACCAGCGGCAGACCGTCGGGCACCGGCCCGAGCTCGGCTTCGGCCGCCGCCGGATCGCGCGCGATCAGTGCGGCCAATGACTCGACGGTCGCGCCGCGCGGCAGGCCGTCGAGCGCGCTCTGCGCGCGATCGACGCGACCGTCGACCAGCACGATGCGATAGCCGTCGACTGCGGGGACGGCGGCCTCGGGCACGCGCGTCGATGCGCCGGGCGCGGTCGCGGCGGGCGCCAGGCCGAGCGCGGCCAACGGCTCGAGGTTGGTGTACTTCCACGCCTCGACCGCCGGGGTCGGCAGGCCGGCGGCGCGGAAGCGCGCCAGCCCGGCGGCGCGCAGCGCGTGCAGGCCCGTCGAGCCGCCGAGCGTCGGCTCGACCGCGGCGAACTGCTCGACGAAGGCGCCTGTCGACGCCATCACGCCGCCTCGCCCAGGAACTCGGCGTAGCCCTTGCGCTCGAGCTCGAGCGCCAGCTCCTTGCCGCCCGACTTGGCGATCCGGCCGTGCGCCAGCACGTGCACGCGGTCGGGCACGATGTAGTCGAGCAGGCGCTGATAGTGGGTGATCACCAGCATGGCGCGCTCCGGCGCGCGCAGCGCGTTGACGCCGTCGGCGACGATCTTGAGCGCGTCGATGTCGAGGCCCGAGTCGGTCTCGTCGAGCACCGCGAGGGTCGGCTCGAGCACCGCCATCTGGAGCACCTCGTTGCGCTTCTTCTCGCCGCCCGAGAAGCCGACGTTGAGCGCGCGCTTCAGCATCTCGTCGCCGATGTCGAGGCGCTTGGCCTTGGCGCGCACGAACTTGAGGAACTGCATGGCGTCGAGCTCGCCCTCGCCGCGTTCCTTGCGCACGGCGTTGAGCGCGGTCTTCAGGAACGTGGTGCCCGCCACGCCGGGAATCTCGACCGGGTACTGGAAGGCGAGGAACAGCCCGGCGCGCGCCCGCGCGTCGGCCGTCAACGCCAGGAGGTCCCGGCCGTTGTAGAGCACGCGGCCTTCGGTGACTTCGTAGCCGTCGCGGCCGGCCAGCACGTAGCTGAGCGTGCTCTTGCCCGAGCCGTTGGGCCCCATGATGGCGTGGACCTCGCCGGCATCGAGCGTGAGGTCGATGCCCTTGAGGATCTCGCGGCCGTCGACCGCGGCGTGCAGGTTGGTGATCTCGAGCAATGCCATGATCTACGCTCTCAGCCGACGCTGCCTTCCAGGCTGACGCCGAGCAGCTTCTGGGCCTCGACGGCGAATTCCATCGGCAGCGTCTGCAGCACTTCCTTGCAGAAGCCGTTGACGATCAGCGACACCGCCTCCTCCTGGGAGAGCCCGCGCTGTCGGCAATAGAACAGCTGGTCGTCGCTGATCTTGCTGGTGGTCGCCTCGTGCTCGACGCGCGCCGACGGGTTGCGCGACTCGATGTAGGGCACGGTGTGGGCGCCGCACTGCCCGCCGATCAGCAGGCTGTCGCACTGCGTGTAGTTCCGCGCGCCGTCGGCCCCGGGCAGGATGCGGACCAGCCCGCGATAGGTGTTGTCGGCGCGCCCGGCCGAGATGCCCTTCGAGATGATGCGCGAGCGCGTGTTGCGCCCGATGTGGATCATCTTGGTGCCGGTGTCGGCCTGCTGACGGTTGTTCGTCACCGCGACCGAGTAGAACTCGCCGACCGAGTTCTCGCCCTGCAGGATGCAGCTCGGATACTTCCAGGTGATCGAGGAGCCGGTCTCGACCTGGGTCCACGAGATCTTCGAGTTGCGGCCGCGGCAGGCGCCGCGCTTGGTGACGAAATTGTAGATGCCGCCGCGTCCCTCGGCGTCGCCGGGGTACCAGTTCTGCACGGTCGAGTACTTGATCTCGGCGTCGTCGAGCGCGATCAGCTCGACCACCGCGGCGTGCAGCTGGTTCTCGTCGCGCATCGGCGCGGTGCAGCCCTCGAGATAGCTGACGTAGGAGCCGGCGTCGGCGATGATCAGCGTGCGCTCGAACTGGCCGGTCTTGGCGGCATTGATGCGGAAATAGGTCGACAGCTCCATCGGGCAGCGCACGCCCTTGGGGAGGTAGACGAACGAGCCGTCGGTGAACACCGCCGAGTTCAGGCAGGCGTGCTTGTTGTCGGCGTAGGGCACCACCGAGCCCATGTACTTCTTGACCAGCTCTGGATGCTTCTGCACCGCCTCGGAGATCGAGCAGAAGATGACGCCCTTCTCCTCGAGCTTCTTCTTGAACGTCGTGGCCACCGACACGGAATCGAACACGGCGTCGACCGCGATGCCGGCGAGGATCGCGCGCTCGCCCAGGGGCACGCCCAGCTTCTCGTAGGTCTCGAGCAGCTTGGGATCGACCTCGTCGAGGCTCTTCGGTCCGTCCTTCTTGGGCGCCGAGTAGTAGTAGGCGTCCTGATAGTCGATCGGCGGGAACCTGACCTTGCTCCAGGCCGGCTCCGGCATGGCGAGCCAGTGCCGGTACGCCTTGAGGCGCCAGGCGAGCAGCCACTCCGGCTCGTTCTTCCTGGCCGAGATGAAGCGGACGATGTCCTCGCTCAGGCCCTTGGGCGCGACATCGGCGTCGATGTCGGTGACGAACCCGTATTTGTAGGTCGCATCGGTGACCGACTTGAGCCGTTCGCGTGCTTCAACCGACGCCGTCATGATCCCACCATTCTCCTCGACAGGCTCCGGGTGCCGTCAGGCCGCGGGCGACGCATCGACGACGGAGCGCGCAGCCGCGGGCGCCTCGATGAAGTCCGGGGCCGCGGCCGCCAGCGCGGCGAGCGACACCTGCTCGAGCGCGCCGCGCACCGCCCGGTTGAGCAGGTCCCAATGGCCGCGCAGCGGGCACAAGGTCTCGACCTTGCAGGAGCCTTCGGCGCCGTCGACGCAGGCCGTCAACGACACCGGCCCCTCGAGCGCGCCGATGATCTGGGCGACGTTGATGTCCTCGGGGCGGCGCGCCAGCACGTAGCCGCCCGCCGCGCCGCGCCGCGATTCGATGAGGCGGCCCAACGCCAGCAGCCGCAGCACCTTGCTGACGCTGGGCAGCGGCAGCCCGGTGGCGTCGGCGAGATCGGGCGCGGCGAACACCGCACCGCCGCTGCGCGCCATCTGCGACAGCACGACCACGGCGTAATCGGTCATCCGGCTGAGCCTGAACACGGGCGCCTCCCCCAATCACGACCAGATTGGTAGGCTTTACCTAAGCCCTTGGGCGGCAAAAATCAACAGCCGATCGGGCGATTTTTGGGAGGGTGCCGGGCTGGTCGTCCAGACCACCCGCGCGGCGCCACTATGCCGTATCGTTACGGAAGTGCAACCGGCAGCTCAGCCGGTCAAGCCCATCTGCCAAAAATCACGCTCGAGCTCGCATGCGCGCGCGAACAGGCGGGCAAGCTCGGCCTGGCGCGCCGGGCCGCCGCGGCGCGCCCACAGCCGGTCGAGCAGCGCGACCGCGCCCTGCGCGACCTCGGCATACTCGGCGCCGGCGTAGGCATCGATCCACTTTCCATAGGGGGTCGTCGGCACGGCCGACGCCGCGAGGGCGCGGCCGATCACAGCGTAGCCGACGACGCATGGGCTGAGCGCGACCGCGAGGTCGAGCAGGTCACCGGCGAGCCCGCAATCCAGCACGAAGCGCGTGTAGGCGAGGTTCGCTGGATGCTCCGGCGTCTCGACGAGGTCGCGCTCGCTCAGCCCCCATTCGGCCGAGTAGGCGACGTGCAGCGCCATCTCGTGATTCAAGATGGCGTCGAGCGTCGCCTGGAAGGCGCGCATGTCGGCAAGCTCGACGGTCTTGTAGATCGCGAGGCCGTAGGCCCGGCAGAAATGCACCAGGAAGAGATAGTCCTGCACCAGATAGCGCTGGAATGCGGCGCGCGGCAGGCTGCCGTCCGCCAACCCGCGCACGAACGCGTGCTCGGTGTAGGCGCGCCACGGCTCGGGCGCTGCGGCGACCAGCCGGCCGAACAAGCCGTCGGCGGCGTAGAGCGGCGCCGACACCCCGTCTACTTCTGGGTCCGCATGTCGCGGGTCACCGCCGGCAGGCTGACCGTGAGGCCGTCGAGCTCTTCCGTCATGATGATCTGGCAGCCCAGCCGCGACGTCCGCGTCAACCCGAACGCGAGATCGAGCATGTCCTCCTCGTCCTCGGACGGCTCGGCCAGGCGGTCGAAATCTTCCTCATCGACGATCACGTGGCAGGTCGAGCAGGCGAGCGAGCCCTCGCACGCGCCTTCGAGATCGATCTTGTTGCGATGCGCGATCTCGAGCACCGACAGGCCGACCGGCGCATCGACCTGATGGCGCTGCCCCTCGCGGTCGATGAACGTCATCTTGGGCATGCCCGCCCTACTCCTCTCCTGCTCGGCGGCGCTCTGTAGCACGAATCCCGGCCGCGTCACCCGCGATTTCGGGGCGCGCGGGCGGCGCGCCGCGCAGAGCCCCCGTCAGGCCGCGGAACGCGGTCCGACCGCCGGCAGGGCCGCCCACGCCGCGACGAAGCGGTCGATGTCGTGATCGCCGGTGGTCCATCCCAAGCTGATCCGGATCGCCGAGCCGGCAACCCGCTTGGGCAGGCCCATGGCGGCCAACACATGGCTCGCCGCCACCTTGCCCGACGAGCAGGCGGAGCCCGCGCTGACCGCGACGCCCGCGAGATCGAGCGCCATCACCTGGGTCTCGGCCTTGAGGCCCGGCAGCGCCAGGCAGCTCGTGTTGGGCAATCGCTGCTGTCCGGCGCCGATCACCACGGCGCGGTTCGACACCGCGCGCACGCGCGCCTCGAGCCCGTCGCGCAGGCGCGCGATGCTGGGCGCTTCGGCGAGCTCGGCGACCGCGAGCGTGGCGGCGACGCCGAAACCGGCAAGCGCCGCGACGTTCTCGGTGCCGGCGCGCCGGCCGCGCTCCTGGCCGCCGCCGACCAGCAACGGCGCCGGATCGGTGCGCGCGATCAGCGCGGCTGCGCCCTGCGGCCCGCCGCATTTGTGCGCCGACACGGTCAGGAGATCGACGTCGAGCGCCGTCAGGTCGAGCGCGAGGCGGCCGACGCCCTGCACGGCGTCGCTGTGCACCAGCGCGCCGCGGCGATGGGCGAGCGCGACGATCTCGGCGATCGGCTGGACGATGCCGGTCTCGTTGTTGGCCAGCATCACGGAGACCAGCGCGGGCCGCTCCGCGCGCTCGAGCAACGCATCGAGCGCGGCGAGATCGATCACGCCGTCGGCGGTGACCGGGATGCGCGGCGCGTCGGGGGCGGCGCGCAGCACCGACTCGTGCTCGATCGCCGACACCAGCACGGCATGCTCGGGGAAGCCGCGCAGCGC
The DNA here is from genome assembly GCA_035507915.1 of Candidatus Sulfotelmatobacter sp. Taxonomy (GTDB): domain Bacteria; phylum Pseudomonadota; class Alphaproteobacteria; order Elsterales; family Elsteraceae; genus JACQAI01. Next base: position 3,717 of record DATJNS010000437.1, on the reverse strand, counting down.
CAGGTTGTTGGCCTCGGTGCCCGACGCCGTGAAGATCACCTGCGCGGGCTTGGCGCCGACCAGCGCCGCGACCTGATCGCGCGCGGTCTCGACGGCGCGCCGCGCCTCGCGGCCGAACGTATGCACCGACGACGGATTGCCGACGCGGCCGAGCAGCTCGGTCATCGCGGCGACGACCGCGGGCTTGATCGGGGTGGTGGCGTTGTAGTCGAGATAGACCGGATGCGGGCCGGTCATCGGCGGTGCCTGGCCGTCACTCGGCGGCGGCGATCGGCTGGGCGCCGTCGGCGGCGGCCGGCGGGCGCGACGGTGACGCCGCCTCGAGCTCGGCGAGCCGCGCCTTCACGGCCGTCAGCTCGTCGAGCAGTCCGTTCATGGCGCGCGCCAGCGGGTCGGGCAGCTCGTGCCCCGCGAGACCGTAGGCGCAGAAGGCGCTGTCGGCCTGGGTCCGGCCCTGCGCCGCCCGCGCCGGGATGCCGACCATGGTCACACCGGGCGGCACCTCGTTGACCACCACCGCGTTGGCGCCGATGCGCGCCCCGTCGCCCACCGTGAAGGGCCCGAGGATCTGGGCGCCGGCGCCGACGATCACGCGGTTGCCGAGGGTCGGATGGCGCTTGGCCTTCTGCAGCGACGTGCCGCCCAGGGTGACGCCCTGATAGAGCGTGACGTCGTCGCCGATCTCGGCGGTTTCGCCGATCACGACGCCCATGCCGTGGTCGATGAACAGCCGGCGGCCGATGCGGGCACCGGGGTGGATCTCGATGCCGGTCAGCAGGCGTCCGAGGTGGGACAGGAAGCGGCCGAGCACCAGCCAGCCGGCACCCCACGCACGATGGGCCAGCCGGTAGAACAGCAGGGCGTGGAACCCCGGGTAGCACAGCACAACCTCGAGGCGCGACCGCGCCGCCGGGTCGCGCGCCATGATCCCACCGATCTCGTCCCCTAAGTTCTTGAAGAACATTGCGTGCACTATGTATGTTCGGGTCGCTACGGAACCGACCCGCCCGTTGAGGCATATATTTTATCAGACCAATTTGGTCAAGTATGCCCCCCGGACGCCGGCGGCCGGGCCCGGGACTGGCCCTGGACTTGGCCCGCGACCCAGCCCGGCGCCGGGGCTGCGGCTTGAACGACCCTGCGGGCGACACATCTTACGTGCCCATGAGAAAGCCGAACCACCATGCCTGAGGTCCTGATCAACGGTCCCGAGGGGCGCCTCGAGGGCCGCTACCACCACGCCAAGGCGCCGACCGCGCCGATCGCGCTCCTGCTGCACCCCCACCCGCAGCACGGCGGCACGATGAACAACAAGGTGGTCTACACGCTGTTCCAGCTGTTCGTGCAGCAGGGCTTCTCGGTGCTGCGCTTCAATTTCCGTGGCGTCGGGCGCAGCCAAGGCAGCTTCGACCGCGGCGAAGGCGAGCTGTCGGACGCCGCCTCCGCGCTCGACTGGCTGCAGACCTACAACCCGAACGCCAGCGCCTGCTGGGTCGCCGGCTTCTCGTTCGGCGCCTGGATCGGCATGCAGCTTCTGATGCGCCGGCCGGAGATCGCGAGCTTCGTCTCGGTCGCGCCGCCCGCCAGCATGTACGACTTCAGCTTCCTCGCGCCGTGCCCGGTGTCCGGCCTGGTCGTGCAGGGCGACCGCGACGAGGTGGTCGCCGAGCCGGCGGTCGGCAAGTTGGTGCACAAGCTGCACAACCAGCGCGAGATCACCATCGACTATCAGGTGATCGAGGGCGCCAACCACTTCTTCCACAACCATCTCGACGACCTGAGCGCGGCGGTCGTCACCTATCTGCAGGCTGCGCCGTCGCTGATGAGCCCCGCGCCGGCACGCGCCGCCGCGCGGTAATGTTCGCTCGCGCGGCTGCCGCCCGCCAACCCAGCCGCGCGAGCAGGGTTGCCGAGGAAGCCGCTCGCGGCTTCCGCCTGCCGCGGGATGCGGCTGCGAGCGCGGCTGAGACTAAGGCTCGAACAGCCGACCGCCCGGCATCGGTTCGGGGACGCCGGTCGTCCCGGGCAGGCTGAGCGGCAGGCCACGGCGCGCGCGCACGGCGAGGAAGCCGAACGCCTGCGCCTCCAGGGCATCGCCGTCCCACCCGACGTCCTCCGCCGACACGACGGGCGCGCCGAGCGCGGTTGCCAATCCTTCCATCAGCGTCGGATTGCGCCGGCCGCCGCCGGTGACGATCCAGCGCAGCGGCGGCGCCGGAAAGTGCCTAGTCGCGGCGGCGACCGCCGCGACCGTGCAGGCGACCAGAGTGGCGGCGCCGTCGGCGACCGCGAGCGCGCCCACGTCGAGCGTCGCGAAGTCGTTGCGGTCGAGCGACTTCGGCGGACGGCGCGCGAAGAAGCCATGGGCGAGCAGCCGCGCGACGACGCGCGCGTCGGCGCGCCCGGCGCGCGCCAGCGCGCCGTCGGCATCGAACAGCCGGCCGGTGTGCCGGCGCACGAAGTCGTCGATCAGCGCGTTGCCGGGCCCGGTGTCGAAGGCGATCAGGCGCTCGCCGTCGGGTTCGGGGGCGCCGATCCACGTGACGTTGGCGACGCCGCCCAGATTGAGCACCGCGACCGGTCGCGCCTCGGCGCGCGCGAGCGCGGCATGGAACAGCGGCGCGAGCGGCGCGCCCTCGCCGCCGGCCGCGACATCGGCCGAGCGGAAGTCGGCGACCACCGGCACGCCGAGCAGGCGCGCCAGCAGCGCGCCGTCGCCGATCTGCCACGTGCGGCGCTCGGCCGGGCGATGGTCGATCGTGTGGCCGTGGAAGCCCACCAGGTCGACGTCGCGGCGGTCGAGACCGGCGCGCGCCATCAGCGTCTCGACCGCCACGGCGTGCGCCCGCGTGAGCGCCTCGGCGACCGGCGCGACGGCCTCTGCCGGCGCGCCGCCGAGCAGCGCGCGCACGCGCTCGCGCAGCGCCGGCTCGTACGGCACGGTCAGCGCCGCGCCGGTCGCGAACAGCTCGACGCCGTCGGTCTCGACCAGCGCCGCGTCGATGCCGTCGAGCGACGTGCCGCTCATCAGGCCGACGGCGCGGAGCCGCGTCACTGGTTGTTCACCGGGGGCTGCTCCGCGTCCGGCGTCACGTTGGGCACCCAGCGGAACAGGTTGCGCAGCAAGCCGGGCGCCAGCACGCTGAGCGGATTGACCGAGACCGACGGGCTGTCGAGGGGTCCCGTGACGTTGTAGGTGAACGCGAACAGCCCGCCGCCCTGACCGGTCAGAGGCTCGCCGATCAGCGGGATCTTCTCGAACAGGCGGTTGACCTGATTGACCGGCACGATCGTCCCGCTCAAGTCGGCGACGTCGTCGGGTCCGTCGATCGTGCCCTGCGCGGTCAGGCCGAGGGTCAGGCCCGACGCGCGGCCATCGGTGATCTCGAGGTGATTCGTCGTCTTCACGAGCTCGACCGACAGATCCTTGAACGCGATGCCTTCGCCGGCCAACACGCCCGGGATCCCGGTGACCGAGGCGACCGCCAGCAGCTTGGCGAGCAGCGGCACGTGGACGAAGCGGTAGTCCTGGACGTCGAGCCGGGCGGTCAGCCGGTCGTCGCCCGCGACCCCGTCCTGGTAGCGGCCGGCAACCCGCAGGCGGCCGCCGCTCATGCCGTCGGCGATGCCGAAGATGCGCAGCACCGCGCCGGCATCGTCGCCGCGCACCGCGAGCACGCGCCCGTCGCGGCCGGGCTCGAGCGTCAGCGTCATGGC
>DATJNS010000436.1:0-3765 GCA_035507915.1 Candidatus Sulfotelmatobacter sp. | reverse complement strand
CGACGGTCGCCCGCATGCTCGATCAGGTCGCCGAGGTGCCGGGCGTGCGCGGCGTCATGCTGACGTTCGACGATTTCGTGATCGGCATGGAGCAGTTCGGCACGCGCATCCAGCCGCTGATGCGCAGCCGCGCCGGCGCCGCCGCCGAGCGCGCCGCCTGACGCCGCACCCTTCGAGGGGGGCGGGGAACGAATCGGGCCGCGATCGCCCGCCGGATGCCCGCGCCGGAGCGCGCCGCGGGACGCGCGAATCGGCACGTCGCAAGGGGCTCCGCCGTGCCCTTGCGGTCGCGCGCGAAATCGCCGCTCTGTCCTGCCATGGGTGCGTTCAACGGCGAGGGGTTTCTAGGGGTCGAGCGCTCGCTCTCGGGCCGGCGCTGGGTCGCGCGCGCGGTCGACGCACGCCTGGCGCTGGCGCTGGCGCAGCGCCTGGAGCTGCCCGAGATCGTCGGCCGGCTGCTCGCCCAGCGCGGGGTCGGGCTCGACGCCGCCGAGGCCTATCTGGCGCCGACCCTGCGCGCGCAGCTGCCCGACCCGAGCGGCTTCCGCGACATGGACCGCGCCGCCGAGCGCCTCGCGCGCGCGATCCGTTCCGGCGAGGAGATCGCGATCTTCGGCGACTACGACGTCGACGGCGCGACCTCGTCGGCCGTGCTGGCGCGTTTCTTCGCCGCGGTCGGCGCGCGCCATCGCACCTACATTCCCGACCGGCTGAGCGAGGGCTACGGCCCCAACACGGCGGCGCTCCTCAAGCTCGCGCGCGCCGGCGTGCGCGTCGTCGTCACGGTCGATTGCGGCGCCACCGCGCACGCGCCGCTCGCCGACGCCGCTGCCGCCGGGCTCGACGTCGTGGTGTGCGACCATCACGTCGGCGAGCCGGCGCTGCCGCCGGCCTACGCGGTCGTCAACCCGAACCGCTTCGACGAGACGACGCCGCATCGCGAGCTCGCGGCGGTCGGCGTCGCCTTCCTGCTCGCGGTCGCGGTCAATCGGCTGCTGCGCGCCGCGGGCTGGTACGGCGCGGGACGCGACGAGCCCGACCTGCTGCGCCTGCTCGACCTGGTGGCGCTCGGCACGGTTGCCGACGTCGTGCCGCTGACCGGCGTCAACCGCGCGCTGGTCAACCAGGGCCTGCGCGTGCTCGCCCAGCGCGGCAACCCGGGCCTGGCCGCGCTCGCCGACGTCGCCGGGCTCGACCAGCGCGCCGACGCCTATCACCTGGGCTACGTGTTCGGGCCGCGCGTCAACGCCGGCGGCCGCGTCGGCAACGCCGCGCTCGGCGCGCGCCTGCTGACCACCGACGACGCCGAGGAGGCGCGCACGCTGGCGCGCGAGCTGCACGCGCTCAACGACGAGCGGCGCGCCGTCGAGGCGGCGGTGCTCGAGGCGGCGATCGCGCAGGTCGAGGGGCGCGGCGCCCCAGGAACGAAGAGTCCGAACGACGGAGCGCTGGTGTTCGCCGCCGGCGCCGACTGGCATCCGGGCGTGATCGGCATCGTCGCGGCGCGCCTCAAGGAGCGCTACAACCGGCCCGCCGTGGTGGCGGCGCTCGCCGACGGCGTCGCCAAGGGCTCGGGCCGCTCGGTGCCCGGCTTCGCGCTCGGCGAGGCGGTGCTGGCGGCGCGTCAGGCCGGCCTGCTCTTGAACGGCGGCGGTCACGCGATGGCGGCCGGCTTCACCGCCGAGGCCGAGCAGCTGGGTGTGCTCGAGGCGTTCCTGCACGAGCGCGCCGCCGCGGTGATCGGCAACGGCGGCGTGGTGCCGCGGCTGGCGCTCGACGGCGCGCTCGACGCCGGCGCGGCGACGCCCGAGCTGGTCGAGCAGATCGCGCGCCTCGGCCCGTTCGGCAGCGCCAACGCCGAGCCGCGCTTCGCGCTGCCGGGCGCGCGCGTCATGAAGGCCGACGTGGTGGGCGACGCGCACGTGCGCTGCATCCTCGCGGGCGTCGCCGGCGGTCGCCTCAAGGCGATCGCGTTCCGCGCGCTGGAGACGCCCCTCGGCCGCGCGCTGCTCGAGCGGCGCGGCGGCTCGCTGCACGTCGCCGGGCATCTGCGCGCCGACAGCTGGCAGGGCCGCGAGGGTTGCCAGCTCATCATCGAGGACGCCGCCGAGCCGGGATGACGCTCGGCGGCCGTTGTCGAGGGTCGGCCGTTGCCCGGGTGACCGGCTACCGTCGCGGCGGGATGTCCTGGCGCGCGGCCGGGCGCACACCTATATGACGAGAGGAATAAGGCGGGTCGCAGCCGCGTTTTTCGACGGGGAGCCAAGCGACCCCGCGGAGGGAAGCCATGAAGCGACGTCTCGTGCTGATCGCGAGCGCCCTGGTGGCGCTGGGCGGGTCGGCGTGCTCGACCGGCACCGTCGTGCCGCCCGGCTACAACTCGGCCGAATACAAGGGCCCGGACGCGGCGAAGCAGGCCGATCTCAGCTTCATCCCGCCGACCGATCCGCGCTACTCGGAGAACGGCGCGCCGCGCGCCGGCGAGCCGACCGGCACCAGCATCGCGGGCGATCCGCGGCTGTTCGCCAACGGCGCCACCTACGCGCCGATCTATCACCGCTATCACTATCAATAGCCGCGGCCGGCCCGGCGCCGGCTGGCGCTCGGGCGCGATCGATGGCTGCGACTGACGGCTTCGATTGACGGGCAGGGGCGGCCGCCTGTATCACGACGGCGCCCGCGTCCCCATCGTCTAGAGGCCCAGGACACCGCCCTTTCACGGCGGTAACAGGGGTTCGAATCCCCTTGGGGACGCCAGTTTTCCTCGACATTCTGGTCCAATTTTGGTCCAATTGGCCATCCGAGACGTTTTCGGAGTGGACCAAAATGGGCGTTCGCGAGATCGATCCAGCCACGGGCCGCCAGTTGCCGAGCGGCGTCCAATATCGCGGTCCGATGCAGTACCGCGCGCGCAAGCTCGTCCATGGCAAGCGGGTCACCAAGACGTTCGACACGGCGCGCCAGGCGGCCGATTGGCGCACAGGCATCGAGGTCGACAAACGGCGCGGCGTCTTCGTCGATCTGTCCGAGGCCGAGAGGAAGACGCTCGCCGATATTCTGACTCGCTACAAAGCCGACATCCTCGGTGAAGACAGCGAGAAGGACGGCGCCGAGCGGGAAGGGGGCATGATCGACGTGATCCTCCGGGACGAGATGTGCGCGATCAAAATGGCGCGGCTTCAAAGTGCGGACGTGGCCGGCTTTCGCGACCGGATGAAGGCTGATGGCTACGCGCTGTCGACGATCGTGCGTCGGTTGAATCTCGTGGCGACGGCGATCAGCCACGCGCGCCGCGAATGGCGCATCAACATCGTCACCAACCCGGCGTCGGCTGAGCAATGCGCTCGCCCCAAAGGGGCCGATCACAAGCGGGATCGTATCCTGCTGCCGGCGCCGAAGCGATCGACGGACGAATTGGATCAACGCGGCGAGCAGTTCCTCGCTGCCGCACGTTCGACGTCGGAGATCCCACCTGCCGGCGACGGTGATGCGCAGGCCGAGGAGAATCTTTCCGAAGAGGAGCGGCTCCTCAAGGTCTGCGCGGCGGCTAGCGATCCTTGGCTATTGCCGGCGACGCAGCTCGCGCTGTTCACGGCAATGCGTCAGGGCGAGATCTGCGCGTTGGAGTGGCCCGACATTGACTTCGAGGCGCGGACTATCATTGTGCGCGGGCCGGAGCGCCAGAACGGAAATCGCCGCACGAAGAACGGGGAGACGCGCACCATCCCCTTCCTCCCTGGCGTCGAGAAGGTTTTGCTCGGCCTC
>DATJNS010000435.1:0-3929 GCA_035507915.1 Candidatus Sulfotelmatobacter sp. | reverse complement strand
GGTGCGCCAGACCATCGGCGACTGCCTGACCGACGCGATGGACGCCGACGGGCTCGAGCGCCTGCTCGCGCGCATCGAGGCGGGCGCGATCAATATCGTGACGCGCGATCTCGCCGCGCCGTCGCCGCTCGCGCTCGAGGTCCTATCGGCGCGGCCCTACGCGTTCCTCGACGACGCGCCGCTCGAGGAGCGCCGCACCCAGGCCGTGATGGCCCGGCGCTGGCTCGCGCCCGAGGATGCCGCCGAGCTCGGCCGGCTCGATCCCGAGGCGATCGCGCGCGTGCGCGCCGAGGCGTGGCCCGACGCCGAGACCGAGGACGAGCTGCACGACGCCCTGGTCTGGCTCGGCTATCTCACCGAAGCCGAGGCTCGGGCCGATGCGCGTTGGCCCGGCTTCTGCGCCGCGCTGGCGCGCCAGAAACGCGTCGCACGGTTCGGTGCGCCGGGCGGCGCCGTGTGGATCGCCGCCGAGCGTCTGCCGCAGTTCCGGGCGCTCTGGCCGGATGCCGCGTGCATGCCCGCGATCGTCGCGCCGGACAGCCACGCGCGCGACTGGTCGCGCGAGGACGCGCTGGTCGAGATCCTGCGTGGGCGGCTCGAAGGGCAGGGACCGGTCACGCGCGATGCGCTGGCGACGCCGCTCTTGTCGGACGCGGCAGCCGAAGGCGCGAGCGCGCCAATGGACTATGCTTTGGCGGCGCTCGAGGCCGAAGGCTTTGCGTTGCGCGGCCGCTTCACGCCGGGCGCGGTGAGCGACGAATGGTGTGAGCGCCGGCTGCTCGCGCGCATCCACGGCTACACCTTGAAGCGCCTGCGCGCCGAGATCGAGCCGGTGGCGGCGCGCGACTTCCTGCGCTTCCTGCTCGACTGGCAGCGCGTCGCACCGGGCACCCGCATGGAGGGGCCCGACGCGGTCGAGGCGATCGTCGGCCAGCTCGAGGGTTTCGAGGCGCCGGCCGGCGCCTGGGAGGCCGAGATCCTGCCGGCACGCCTCGAGGACTACGAGCCGAGCTGGCTCGACGACCAATGCCTCGCCGGCCGCATCGCCTGGGCGCGCTTGACGCCGCGCGTCGTGCGGCCGGGCGGTGTGAAGGGAGGCGGCTCGCGCGGCGTGGCGCCGGTGCGCACGACGCCGATCACCCTGTTGGCGCGCCGCCGCGCGCCGCTGTGGTCGGCGCTCTCGACGACGACGGAGACCGCCGAGCCGAGCCCGCGCGGCCGCGCCGTCGCCGATTGGATCCGCGAGCACGGCGCGTCGTTCTTCGACGAGCTGGTCGAGGGCACCGGCCTGCTGGCGCCGCAGGTCGAGGAGGCGCTCGCGGAGCTGGTCGCGCTCGGCATCGTGAACTCGGACAGCTTCGGCGGCCTGCGCGCCTTGCTGGTGCCGTCGGAGCGCCGGCGGCCGATCGGCAGCGGACGGCGGCGCCGGCGCAGTCTCACGTTCGGCATGGAGGACGCCGGCCGCTGGGCGCTCGCGCGCCGCGCGCGTGCCGCCGCGCCGTCCGTGAGCGGCGACACGCTCGCCGCCGAGGCCGTCGAGCACGTCGCGCGCACCTTGCTGCGCCGCTACGGCGTGGTGTTCTGGCGCTTGCTCGAGCGCGAGGCCGACTGGCTGCCGCCGTGGCGCGAGCTGCTGCGCGTCTACCGCCGGCTCGAGGCGCGCGGCGAGATCCGCGGCGGCCGCTTCGTCGCCGGCTTCTCTGGCGAGCAGTACGCGCTGCCCGACGCGATCGGTCTGCTGCGCGAGGTGCGCCGCAAAGCCCCGAGCGGCGCGTTCGTCTCGCTGTCGGGCGCCGATCCGCTCAACCTCGCCGGCATCCTGACGCCCGGCCCGAAGCTCGCCGCGCTGACCGGCCACCGCGTGCTCTACCGCGACGGAATGCCGGTCGCGCTCAGCGCCGGTGGCGACGTGCAGTTCCTCGACGGCCTCGACCCCGCCGACGAATGGGCCGCTCGCAAGCTACTGCTGCGCGGCGCCACCCCCGGCTCGCTGGTGGATCTGTACTGAGAGGCCGCTCGATTTAGATCGTCATGCCCGCGCGTCACGAGCACCGCCGCACGACTCCTGGATCCCCGCGTTCGCGGGGATGACACCGGGAGGATTGAAGGCCGAGAGTAAACGCCGCGCGCCTACCGCGCGAATACGGCGGCGCCGAAGATGCGGTTGCCAGCGTTGCCGATCGTACCGTAGCTCGGGAAGGTGCTGGGATCGCCGATCGAGTAGGTGAAGCCGAGATGGTTGGCGCCGGGACCGCCGATCGCGCCGGTGCCCAGCAATACGCAGCTGCCGGGGCACACGCGGCTGGAGCCTGTGACGCCGACGGTCCCCGAGACGGAGACCGACGAGGTGGTCGAACCGCCGAACTGCCCGAGCAAGCCTCCGCTGATCGCGAGGGTGTAGAGCGCGTCTCCTGGCATCAGGACTCGCGCGTTGACGTTGAATACCGGCACGTTTCGATTCGTGCCAAACGAATACGAGTTGGCCCAATTCATGGTCAGGGTGCCGGCCGAAAACACGCCGATACCGGAACCATCGCTGAAGGTCGGCGAGGTCGCGCCGATCAGGTTGTAGGTGAAGATGCCAATGTTGGGAATGTTGGTCGGCGGCTGGCCCAGGACGAAGTGCAGGCTCTGGCTCGGGCTGAGCGCGAACGCCGCCGACAGGTTCCACTTATCGATCTGCGTGTGGTCGAACAAGACCGCGCCGGTGTTGGTGTTGGTGTTGGTGAGCTCATAGACGAACGTGGCGTTTTGCGTCACGGTGCCGCTGCCGCCGGTCGTGCGGATCGCCTGCATGACGTTGTCGCCGACCCGCTGGGCGAGTGCGGCGCCGTGGAGCGTCATCGTCGTGTCGGCCACGACCGCGAACCCATTGGTCTCCGTTTCTGGTGGAAACGAACCGAATCCAGGCATGAAGCTCGTGTCGATGACGGAATCAATGAAGACGTTGCGGATCTGGGTCGGCACGCCGGCGCCGTTGAGGGTTACCGCGGTGATGGCACCCGCGCCGTATTGCGATACGCGGCTGCCGTCGCCCAGATTGCCGGCGAGGTAATTGGCGACGGAGATCGAGCCGGTGTTCACCAAGCCGACCGGATTGATGATGCCAACGCCGGTGCTGCCGATACTCAGGTCGTTCACGATCCCGGCCTGCACTCCCGCCGTGGCGCCGCCGAGCTGGGGGACGTAGGGCACCAGGGTCGTGATCGGCGGACCGCCGTAGGGATTGTCCAGGTAGAGGCCCTGGCCGGTGTAGGGATTGCCGGAGAAGTCCGTGACCCCCCCTGCAGCGGTGTAGAGGATCGAGGCCGAGGTCACGGGCACGCCGCCGCCGATGGCGACGTTGTAGCAGCTGCTGCAGGCGGGCAGATTGGCGAGCGCCGCCACGTTGTCGAGCACGCTTTGGATCAGCGCCTGGGTGACCGTCGAGCCGACCTGCAGATTGGTCAGCGCCGCGAAGGCCGGGTTGCTCAGCACGGTCGCGAAGCTCGTGGCCGCCGACGGGCCGTTGGCGTTGGCGCTGCGGATCGCGCCGACATTGTCGGACACGGGTTGGATCGCGCCGCCGGTGCGGCCGGGCACGCCCTCGAGCAGCGCATTGGCGCGCAGCACCTGGTCGGTCGTCGCCTTCTGCGCCGGCCCGGGCTGCTGGCCCCTGCCGAGCACCGCGAGGGTGAGGCCCGGGTGCGTGACTGAGCTGAGACGACCATCGACCAACACGGTCAGCAGCTTGCCGTAGATCAGGGTCGCGAAGGTGGCGCCGGTCAGTGGGTTGACTTCGGTCCGCGCGATGCCGCCGCGGATGCCGACCGTCGTGGTCGGCGTGGTGATCACGATGCCTTCGTCCGACTTCGACGCGCGGCCGCCGATGATGCGCATCAGGCCGGCGGTCTGGGTCAGCGCGAGCTGGGCGGTGTTCTTGTCGGGGT
>DATJNS010000434.1:0-18059 GCA_035507915.1 Candidatus Sulfotelmatobacter sp. | reverse complement strand
CCCTGGCCAGAAAAAATATTTCGTACCGCCCTTTGGTCTAGGCGAGTCTTTCGAATTTATCGCAAGCAAAACAAACGATGTTGGTCTGGTCGACTGCTTGTCACGGCCGAGCCCGTGGTCCGCGTATGCTGCTTGACGTTTGTCAAAGTCTTGTCGAATGCCGTTGCCGTCGGTGCGCTTCCGAACCCTCGCGCGGACGCGGCGGGCCGCTATAGTAGGAGCCACGGCGCCAACCCAGGCCCATCCCAGGCGAGGAAACCGCGATGCTCGACGCTTACATCTATGATGGTGCGCGCACCCCGATCGGCCGGCACGCCGGCGGCCTGTCAGCGGTCCGCCCCGACGATCTGTTGGCGGGCGTGCTGCGCGAGCTGATCGGCCGCGCCGCGTTCAAGCCGGCGGACGTCGAGGACGTCGTCGTCGGCAACACCAACCAGGCGGGCGAGGACGCGCGCAACGTCGCGCGGCACGCCGCGCTGCTCGCCGGCCTGCCGCCGAGCGTGCCCGGCATCACGGTCAACCGCCTGTGCGCGAGCGGTCTCGCCGCGGTGCTCGATACGGCGCGCGCCGCGACGACCGGACAGGGCGACCTGTTCCTCGCCGGCGGCGTCGAGAGCATGACGCGCGCGCCGTTCGTGATGGCGAAGTCCGAGCAGCCGTTCCAGCGCGACTTCCGGATGTTCGACTCGACGATCGGTGCGCGCTTCCCCAATCCGAAGGTGGAGGCGGCGTTCGGCAAGGACACCATGCCGGAGACCGCCGACAACGTCGCGCGCGAGCTGCAGATCACGCGCGCCGACAGCGACCGGTTCGCCGCCGCCTCGCAGGCGAAGTACGCGCGCGCCAAGGCCGCCGGCTTCTACAAGGACGAGATCCTGCCGGTGAAGATCGCAGGCCGGAAGGGCGAGACGGTGGTCGCCGAGGACGAGCATCCGCGGCCCGACACCGACCTCGAGAAGCTCGGCAAGCTCAAGGTGCTGTTCGAGGGCGGCGTGACGACCGCGGGCAACGCGTCGGGCATCAATGACGGCGCCGCCGCGCTGGTGATCGGCACGCGCGCCGCCGGCGAGAAGCACGGCATGAAGCCGATCGCGCGCATCCTCTCGGGCGCGGTCGCCGGCGTCGAGCCGCGCGTGATGGGGCTCGGGCCGGTGCCGGCCGGCAGGAAGGCGCTCGAGCGCGCCGGCCTCAAGCTCAGCGACCTCGACGTGATCGAGATCAACGAAGCGTTCGCCGCGCAGGTGCTGGGCTGCCTCAAGATGTTCGAGGTGCCGTTCGACGACGCGCGCGTCAACCCGAACGGCGGCGCGATCGCGATCGGTCATCCGCTCGGCGCCTCCGGCGCGCGCCTCGCGCTGACCGCGGCGCGTCAGCTGCAGGCGACCGGCGGGCGCTATGCGCTGGTGTCGCTGTGCATCGGCGTCGGCCAGGGCCTCGCCGTCATCCTCGAACGGATGTGACGGATCATTGATCGCACGCTTCGTGCGATCAAAATTGCCAGGCCTTGTGCGACTTGCCGAGCCAGTAGTCGTGCGGAAAATCCGCCATGACGGCGGCGTCCTTGCGGCACACGAATGCGGCGCGGATCACCGCGCCGTAGAACTCCGGGCGGATCGGCGTCAGCAGCAGTTCGTCGGTCACGACCAGCCCGAAGCAGCGTAGCGTATCGCGCAGGCCCTTGAGGTTGAAGAACGTGCAGGAGCTCCACTCGTAGGGGCTCTCCTTGCCGACCGGGCAGTACAACGTCGAAGCCTGGTTGGGGTCGCAGATGATGGCGGTCTCGACGATCATCGTGCCGCCGTCGCCGAGGCTATCGCTGAGGATGCGCAGCGCCGAGAACGGATAGCGCAGGTGGTAGAGCACCCCCGCGAAGATCACGACATCGAACGGGCCGAGCCCGTATTCCGGCAGCTCGTAGAGCGAGCCCTCGCGCATGCGGACGCGCGACTGGAAGAACGGGATCAGGAACTCGGTCGCGCCGAGCGACAAGCAGTTGTCGATGCCGGTGATCTCCGCGGCGCCGCGCTTCTCGGCCTCGAAGCAATAGAGGCCGTCGCGGCAGCCGATGTCGAGCACGCGCTTGCCCGCGAAGTCGACCTTGTCGATCGCCTGATGGACGATCGTCTGCAATGGCACGAACTCCTGCACGCCCGGCGTCGAGATGGTCGGGGTCACCGGGATGACGTGGTAGAACTTGTATTTGGCGAGTTCGGCCTGAATGCCGGCGTCGTCCATGATGCGGCCTTGCGACGTTCCTGACCGCAGCGAGGCTACCAGAACCACCGCGCGCCGGGGAGGGCCACCGAGACGCTCACGGCGCCGCGGCCTTGACGCGCCGCGCCCGGCGCGCGAGCGCGCCCTCGGCCACGCCGACGAGGCCGCGCGGCATGAAGATGATGAACAGGATCAGCAGAATGCCGTAGATCGTGTTGGCGGCGCCGATGAAGTGGGTGCCGAACGCGATGCGCAGGCCCTCGGTCAACGACAGCGTCAGGAGCGCGCCGACGGTCGGCCCGAGCACGCCGTACATGCCGCCGGCGATCGAGGCGAACACGATCTGCAGCGAGACGCCGACACCTGACACCGTGTCGGGGTTGACGTACATCAGGTACTGCACGTAGAGCGAGCCACCGAATGCGGTGATCGCCGCGCTCACCACGGTGACGCGCAGCTTCTCGCGCAACACGTCGATGCCGACCGCGGCGGCCGCCGTCTCGTCCTCGCCGATCGCCTGGAGCGCCGCGCTGCGCATGCCGCCGTCGGTCCGCTGGCGCAGCGCGATCACCGCGAGCCACAGCGCGAGCGCGATGAAGTAGAAGGTCGCGCGGTCGGGGAACTGCAGCGCGTAGAGCGGCCGGTCGACCGCGTGCGGCGTCATGCCGAGCGAGCCGCCGGTGACGTCGCGCGCGGCGACCACGAGCAGCGCCACGACCTGGCTGAGCGCCAGGGTGACGAGCGCGAAATAGTGCCCGACGATGCGCAGGTGGAAGCACGGATAGCCGATCAACAGCGCGAGCAGCACCGCGAGCCCGACGCCGGCCGGAATACCGAGCCACGGCGTCACGTCGTAGAGGTTCCACAACAGCGCCGAGGTGTAGGCGCCGACGCCCATGAAGGCGCCGTGGCCGAGCGAGGTCAGGCCGAACCGGCCCATCATCGCCCAGGCCGTGTAGACGAAGCCCCACAGCAGCACCTGGATGGCGATGTGGAGGAAGTAGTCCGGCAGGACGAGCGGCAGCGCGGCGAGCACCACGACCAGCGCGGCCCAGAGGCGGGTGCGGCCGCTCATCGGCTGAAGATCCCCTGCGGCCTGAGGAAGATCATTACGATGAAGAGCACGAAGGCGAGCACGTCGGCCAGCTCGCTCGAGAAGAAGTAGCCGCCGATCGCGATGATCTGGCCCATCACGAACGCCGCGATCATGCCGCCCAGCATGTTGCCGAGGCCGCCCAGCACGCAGATCATGAACAGGATCGGTCCGAAGGTCAGACCGATGAACGGGTGCACGTCGTACTGCAGCACCAGCAGGCAGGCGCCGAGCCCGGCGAGCGCGCCGCCGACCAGCGAGGTGATCAGGTAGATGCGGCGCTGGTCGACGCCCATCAGCCCCATGATCTCGCGGTCCTGGGCGATCGCGCGGATCGCCGTGCCCATGTAGGTGCGCGACAGGTAGAGGTAGAGCGCGGCCGCGCCGACCAGCGCGACCGCGAAGGCGATCAGGCGCGCGACGCTGAGATAGATGTCGCCGATCGCGAAGGTCGGCAGGCGGATGCCCAGGTTGCGGAAGTCGGTGCCGAACAGCAGCGTCGCGAGGCTCTGCAGGAAGAACAGCATGCCGCCGGTGGCGAGCAGCTGGTTGATCGGCGCCGAGTTCAGGATCGGCTCGATGACCACGAGATGCAGCAGGACGCCGAGCCCGGCGACGCCGGCGATCGCGACCAGGCAGGCGACCGGAAACGGCCAGCCGAAGTACGCGCTCAGCCAGTAGATCGCGTACATGCCGCACATCACCAGCTCGGCGTAACAGATCCACACCACGTCGATCACGCCGAAGATCAGGTTGAGGCCGAGCGCCAGCAGCGCGAGCACGCCGCCGAGCAGCACGCCGTTCAGCATCGCCTCGAGCAGGTAGATGTCGAACACGGTGTCGAGGACCGCCTGCATGGTCGCTACAGCCCCAGATACGCGCGTTGCACGACGTCGCTGCGCAGCAGCTCGCGCGCGCTGCCGCTGTGCGCGATGTGGCCGGCCTCGAGCAGATAGGCGCGATCGGCGAGCTCGAGCGCCTGCTGGACGTTCTGCTCGACGATCAGCACCGTGAAACCCTCGGCGCGGATGCGCCGCACTAGGTCGAACACCTGCTGCACGACCAGCGGCGCCAGGCCGGCCGACGGCTCGTCGAGCAGGAGCAGGCGCGGCTTCGACATCAGCGCCCGGCCGATCGCGCACATCTGCTGCTCGCCGCCCGACATCGTGCCGGCGAGCTGATTGCGCCGCTCCTTCAGGCGCGGGAACAGGTCGAACACCCAGGCGACGCGGTCGTCGTACTCGGCGCGCGCGGCGGGCAGGAAGGCGCCCATGCGCAGGTTCTCCTCGACGGTCAGGCGCGGGAACAGCCGGCGGTTCTCCGGCACGTGCGCGATCCCGGCGGCGACGATGTGCGGCGCCTTGAGGCCGATCAGCGAGCGGCCCTCGAAGGTCATGGTGCCCGAGCGCGCCCGCAGCATGCCGGAGATCACGCGCATGAGCGTGGTCTTGCCGGCGCCGTTCGAGCCGATCACGGCGACCGCCTCGCCGGCGACCACCTCGAGCGAGATGTCGAACAGGGCGCGGAACGAGCCGTACTCGGCGGACAGGCCGGCGATGCTCAGCATGCGGGCGTCATGTCGCGCCGTCGGGGCGTCGGCCGAGATAGACCTCGATCACCCGCTCGTCGCGCCCGCAGGCGTCGGGCGCGCCCTCGAAGATCTTCTCGCCGTGATCGAGCACGACCACGCGGTCGACCACCGGCATCAGCGCCCCCATGATGTGCTCGACCCACACGATCGTCATGCCGAGACGCGCGCGGATGTCGGCGAGCAGGCGCGCCGCGCCCGCCATCTCGGCGCGATCGAGGCCGCCCAGGCTCTCGTCGGCGAGCAGGAGCTTGGGGCCGGTCGCCAGCGCGCGCGCGAGCTCGAGTTTCTTGAGGGCGGCGGCGCCCAGGCCGTGGGTCGTGGCATCGGCGGCGGTCGGCAGGCCGACCAGCGCGAGCGCTTCCTCGGCGCGCCGGCGCGCCTCGACCTGCGTGATGCCGCCACCCTGCGCGTAGTAGGCGCCGAGCGCCACGTTGTCGACCAACGGCAGCTTGCGGAACGGCCGCGGGATCTGGAAGGTGCGCGCGATGCCGAGCCGGCACACGCGGTGCGCCGGCAGGCCGCCGATCTCGCGGCCGGCGAAGCGCACCGAGCCCGCTGACGGCGTGAGCGTGCCGGCGATCAGGTTGAAGGTCGTGCTCTTGCCGGAGCCGTTGGGACCGATCAGCCCGAGGAACTCGCCCTGGGCGACCTCGAAGGACACCTGGTTGACCGCGAGGAAGCCGCCGAAGCGCTTCGACAATCCGGAGACCGACAGCACCTCAAGACATCGCGTCGGGCGCGGTACGGCGCAACGTCGTGATCGAGCCATCCCCGCGCGACGCCGTCATGGTCCCCCGCCCTCGGTTCGCCGCGGCCTTGAGGCTCGTCGGCATCGGTGCGCGCGTCGTTGCGCCCGCGCGGCAAGTGTTCGGGAAGGCCCACGGCGTGTCAATCGGGCGCGTCGCGATCGGGCGTGCCGCAGAGCGATTGATGAGGCGCGCGGTTCGGGCCACCATGGCGCCGCCGACCAGGAGACGCCGCCATGATGATCACCGGGCTGTTCCACTTCGCGATCAAGACCGCGAACCTTGCCGCGACGGTCAAGTTCTACACCGAGGTGATCGGGCTCGCCGAATGCGAGCGGCCGAACTTCGGCTTCCCCGGCGCCTGGCTCGGCACGCCCGGTCCGGCGGGCACGCCGATCATCCACATCTACGCCGGCGGCCCGGCGCTGGGCGGACGCAAGACCGTGGCGCAGGGCACTGCGGCAATCGATCACGTGTCGCTGGCGGCCGTCGGTTTCCACGATTTCGTCAAGCGCTTCAAGAAGTACGATCTCGACTGGCGCGAATTCGAGGTGCCGGGCACGACGCTCTGGCAGCTGTTCGTGTACGATCCCAGCGGCGTCCAGCTCGAGATCACGTTCGACGGCCGCAGCGAACGCGGCCGCAAGCCCGACATGTCGGACGCGCGCCGCTACAAGGCTGGCAGCTCGTTCTTCGATCCCGCGCGCTACGACGAGCTCGCCAAGGCCGCCTAGCCGGCGAGCGGCCGACCCCGGCCCGGGTCTGCGCGCCGCGGAAGCCGCGGCGATCCCGTTTCGTTCGCGGTGGCCGACGCCTTGTCGGCGGCGGATTCCGAGTCTTCCCGTGCAGCTCTCGGTAAGGTTAGCAAAAGATTAACCCAAGCAAAACTGCGGGCTCGCCGCCGGCGCCGGTTAATCATTCATTTATATTATGCTCAATTCTTCCTAACACTCGGAACGAAATTGGATATTCCTTGACTCGAACTGGCCCCGCGGGCAATTTATGGCCGTCGCAATATCGCGGCGAGCTGCAATATCGCAGCATTAAGAGGGAATCAGAATGACATCTATCCATACCAATCTCGGCGCACTCGTCGCTCTGCAAACGCTCAACACCGTGCAGTCGGCGTTGTCGGTCACCGAGAAGCGGGTCAGCACCGGCTACAACGTCGCGGATGCGTTCGACAACGGCGCGATCTTCGCCGTCGCCCAGCTCATTCGCAACAACATCGCCGGCGTCGCGGCGGTCAACAGCCAGTTGAACGGCGCGCAGGGCTTGGTCTCGGTCTCCAATGCCTCGCTGACCCAGTCGTCGGACCTGTTGACCCAGGTGCGCGACATCCTGACCCGGTTGTCGGACCAGAGCATCTCGACCGACACGCGGGCCCAGTTGACCACCGAGTTCACCACTCTGGTCGCGACGATCAACAACAACCTCAGCACCGCGATCTACAACGGCACCAGCCTCATCGGAACCAGCGGCACGATCGGCGTTGTCCAGGACGTTCTGGCCAACCAGCTGACTCTGACGGGCCAGTCGTCGACCGTCGGTACCGTGATCACGAACCTGTCGGTCGCCGGCGCAACGTCGGTCACCTCGGCTGGTACCTTCCTGCTCAACACCTTCCTGACCGAGCTGAACTTGGTTGCGACCTCGCTCAACGTGGTCGGCGCCCTCAACCAGCGCATCGCCAACCAGGTCCAGTACAACAGCAACGTGCAGAGCGCGTTGAGCGTGGGCTTGGGCTCGCTGGTCGATGCGAACCTGCCGGCCGAAAGCGCACGCCTGCAGTCGTTGCAGGTGCAACAGCAGCTGTCGACCCAGTCGCTCGCGATCGCGAACCAGGGCCCGGCGGTACTCCTGACGCTTTTCCGCTAACAGGCGTCGGGGCTAGTCTCCGAGGGAACATGACGGCCCCGGGAGCGATCCCGGGGCCGAGTTCCTCGGGTCCGATGAGGAGCATGTTAATGATGGTACAAGCCGGTCACCGGACGACGGGGTGATCGGCGAGCTGGGACCTCTGACGACCCGGCCTGTGAGATAAGCGCGGCCGTGTGTTGTTCACCTCCGCTGCCTACCTGGCGGAGCCTCGATTGCGGTCAGAAGTCGAGGGAACAACGCGCGGCCGTGACTCTTTTTCGGCAATCCGCCACAATGGCGATTGCGGTGTGATGCGTGCTTCGCACGCGCGTTGAGCCAACAATCGTGCACGCTTTGGTCTGTGGGTGAGGCTCGGCTTGATCGAGGTCAAGTCCGTGTTTCCGACGCCGTTCGTCGTCGTCGCGCTCGCCGAGGCGGCACCTCTGATTCCAGAATTGCGCGCTCGCATCCTCGAGCGCGCGGCAGCCGTCCAGGGCGTTCAGCGCAGCAACGAGGGCGGCTGGCAATCGCCGGGCGATTTCCAGCATTGGGGCGGTCCCGGCGGGCGCACGATTCTCGACGCGGCACGCGAGATCGCCGACAAGCTGACCTGGATCGAGACCGCGAGCCCGACCGAAGCGTCAGCCATCGCCTGGCACGTCCACGCCTGGGCCAACGTCAACCGCGCCGGTCACGCCAACGCCCGCCACATCCATGGCGGCGCCGTCTGGTCCGGCATCTTCTATGTCGATGACGGCGGCATCGCCGGCGGCACGAGCCTGGGCGGCGGCCTCGAGCTGTGGGATCCGCGCGGCGGCCTGCCGCTGATGTATGCGCCGCAGGCGAAGCTGCGCACCACCGGCAGCGTCAATGCCGGGCTGGCCGAGATCCACTATCCCGAGACCGGCCAGCTCCTGATGTTTCCGTCCTGGCTGCCGCACTCCGTCGAGCCGTATCGCGGCGACGCCGTGCGGATTTCGATCGCCTTCAACCTGAGCCTGTAGCGGCGGCGCCCGGCCCGCCGCGCGTCAACGCCTCGACGACGCGGGCGACCACGCCGGACCAGTCGCCGTCGTGCGACTGGCGGAACAGGCGGGCGGTCGGGTACCAGGGATTGTCGCGCCGCTCCAGCATCCAGCGCCAGTCGGGGATGCGCGACAACAGCAGCCACACGGGCTTGCCGAGCGCGCCGGCGAGGTGCGCCACGGCGGTGTCGACCGTGACGACGAGGTCGAGCGCCGCGATCAACGCCGCCGTGTCGGCGAAATCGTCGAGCGCCGCGCCGCAATCGACCAGGCGCGGCAGCGGCGGCATCGCCGCGAGATCCGGCTGCACCGTGCAGTAGAGCGCCGGCACCTCGGCGAGCGGCGCCAACGCATCCGCCGGCATGTGTCGATAGCCCGCGAGCGGAAACTGGGGATTGCCCGACCAGCAGAGGCCGATCCGTGGACCGTTGCCCGTCGCGTCGAGGCGCCGGCGCCAGCGCGCCGTCGCGGCGGGTTCGGCATGCAGGTAGGGCACCGACGCCGGAATCGTCTCGAGACGGGTGCCGAAGCGCGTCGGCAGGCTGCAAATCGGCGCGAAGAAATCGGCCGGTGGCGCGGGATCGCCGACCGCCACGATCTCGATCGGTCGCTCCGGGTGCGGGTTCGTCAAGCTTTGGAGCAGGTGCGTGAGGGCCGGCGGGAGCTCCAGCACCACGCTCGCGCCGCGCTCGACGAGGAGCGGCAGGTAGCGTGCGAACTGGATCACGTCGCCGACTCCCTGGTCGGACAGCACGCGGAGCCGTCGGCCGCGGAGATCCTGAGTGGTCCACTCGGGAATGTCGGGGATGTTCGCCGGGACGCTCACGGTCGGCACCAGCCAGCGCGCCTCGTACTGGCGAAAGCCGTTCGCGAGATCGCCCAGCGTCAAGCGCAGCAACGACTGATAGAAGTTCGCATAGCCGTGGTTTGGCTCGGCCGCGATCACGGCGTTCGTCAGCGCCGCGCCCGCCTCCCACCGTCCGGCGAGCAGACAGGCGCCGGCCAACGCGGCTTGTGCGTCGTGCAACGAGGGCTCCGCCGCATCGGTCGCGGCCGCGACGGCGGCCTCCAGTTGCGCGATGCCTTCCGCGAGCCGCTCGGGTTTGAGGGTGAGCAGGGAACCAAGCGCCTGGCGCGCGGCGACGTGGCGCGGATCGCGCGCGAGGACGGCCTCGAACGCGGCGATTGCCTCGTCGTTCCGGTTGAGCCGGCGCAGCGCCGTGCCGAGCAAATGGCGCCGTGGCACGTCGTCGGGATGCGCCGTCAACGCAGCCGCGAGATGCTCGACCGCGGCGTCGAGGCGACCGCGCCGAAGCTCCGCCTCGCCCAACAGCGCGCGGTCGCCGTGGCGCGCGAGCTGGCTTTCGAGATAAGGCAGCACGCGATCGAAGGCATTCTCGCGGCGCATCGCCTCCGCGGTCGCGAGGACGTCGCCGATCGCGGCGATGCGCGCCGCGAGACCGTCGTCCGGCGGCCGGGAAGGCTCCTCGGGATCGTCAGTCACGCGGCCGACTATACCACGGCGCGCCGCGATCCCGTCGCCGAGGGTCAGGTGGGGTTCGCCAAGGATTGGCGAACGGCGGCGACGACCGCGTCCAGCTGGTCGATCGAGAACGGCTTGGTCAGCAGGGCCGCGCTGCGCAAGGTCGCCAGCGTGTCGGAGATCGCGTCGCTGAGGTGCCCGGTCACCAGCACGACGGCGACTGCACGCGCCGACGCCTGCCGGGCGAGATCGAGACCGTGGAACTCGTGCTCCAGGAACAGGTCGATGAACGCGATGTCGAACCGATCCCCGTCCAGCAGCGCCGCGGCCTGCGCCGGCGTGGTCGCGATTCCGCCGACCTCGAGGCCGATGTGCCTGAGCGAGTCGGCAAGGCTGGCCGCGATCAGGTGCTCGTCCTCGACGATCAGGGCGCGCAGCGGTCGAGGCCTCATCGCGCCGCGCCGCCCGTCAGCCGGGTGCGATCGCCGTCGACCAGCGCCGCCAGGTCGCTGCGAACCCGCTCGACCACGAGATCCCACCGGCCGACCGCGGGTTGGCGAAACAGCCGCGCGGTCGGATACCACGGCGAGTCGTCGCGCTCGAGCAGCCAGCGCCAATCGGGCGCGACCGGCAGCAGCACCCAGGTCGGGCGACCGAGCGCGCCGCTCAAATGCGCCGCCGCGGTGCACGAGCTGATCACCAGGTCGAGCTCGGCCATCGCCGCCGCGGTGTCGGCGAAGTCGCCCAGCTCGGGGCCGAGGTCGCAGAAGGTGGCGGGCAGCGCGCGGCCTTCGAGATCGCGGCTTCCGTCGCCCGCCTGGAGGCCGAACCAGCGCACGTTGGGCTGATCGAGCAGCGGCAGCAGCGGCTCGAGCCGCGGCGAGCGCAACCGGTCGCGCGCGAAGTTCGGGTTGCCGGCCCACACCAGCCCGACGCGCAGCGTAGCGCCGGACGGATCGCGACCGGCGAGCCGCGCGCGCCATGCGCTGCGGCGCGCCGCATCCGGCGTCAGGTAGGGCACGTGCGCCGGAATGGTGGCGAGCGTCGTGCCGAACAACCGCGGCAGATCGAGCAGCGGGCAGTGCAGGTCGAACGAAGTGACATCGGTCAGGTCGAGGGCGACCTGGTCGACGCCGTCGAGGCCGCGTAGCAGCGCCGCGAGCTGCCGCCAGCCGCTGTCGATCAGCAGCACGGTGCGCGCGCCGCGCGCGCGGACCAGCGGCAGGTAACGGCAGAACTGGATGACGTCACCCATGCCCTGCTCGGCGTGGATCAGGATGGTGCGGCCGGCGGGATCCGCGCCGTCCCACTGCGGGACGGCGAAACGGCGGCGCAACGGGGCGAGCTTGCGGGTCTCCCAGCGCGCCTGGTAGGCGTCCCAGCCGCGCGCGTAATCGCCGCCGAGCAGCAGCGTCATCGCCAGATTCCAGCGCGTTTCGCCCGAGCCCGGCGCGAGGGCCAGCGTCCGATGGTAGGCCGCGACGGCTTCCGGGATGCGTCCGAGATCGCGCAACGCGTTACCGAGATTCATGACGTAGTCGGGGACGCTCGGCTGCAGCGCGGCGGCGCGCGTGTAGTGCTCGAGCGCCTCGGCGGCGCGGCCCATCTCGCAGAGCGCGTTGGCGAGGTTGTTGTGCGCGCCGGCGAAGTCGGGCTGCAGCGCGACCGCCCGCTCGTAGTGTTCGGCGGCCGCCTCGACGTCGTTCGATTGCGCGAGCGCGTTGGCGAGATTGTTGTGCGCGGCGGCATTGTCGGGGGCCAGCCGGACCGCCTCCCGGCAATGGTCCGCCGCCTCGGCGGACCGGCCAAGCTGCCACAGCAGGTTGCCGAGATTGATGTGCGCGTCGACATAGCCGGGCAGCAGGGAGATCGCTTGGCGATAGCAGCGCTCGGCGCCGCCGGCGTCGCCTTCGGCGGTCAGGACGGCGGCGAGATTGTTGTAGGCGTCGGGGAAATCGGGCGACAGGGAGATCGCCTTGCTCAGCATCTCGCGGGCGACGTCGAGGCGGTCCACCTGATGCGCCAGCATGCCGAGAAAGTTGAGCGCGCCGACGTGGTTCGGTTGGGCGGCCAGGATCTGGCGATAGATCGCCTCGGCGGCGGCCAGCCGGCCGGCCCGGTGGTGGTCCAGCGCCATGCCGAGCGCCTCGTCGAACGTGACGACCTGCGGTTGCACGAAAGGGCTCCCCCGGCGAACGCCGGTAGGAATATCAAAGCGTCGACGGGCAAACCAGCATCCGGGCTGCCGATTCGCATCCGTCCGGGGTCCGCCATGATCGAGCCCGGCGAACCGCCGGGTCGGCGCGAGCGACATGTCGACGCGGCTGCCCGAAGCCGTCACGCCGCATCGGCATGCTGGTCGAGCGCGCTGGACACGCGCTGCCGCGGCGCCAGCGGCAGAGTGCGCCGGCGCGACGGTCCGGCCGCGCGGGCGGACGTCTCGACCCGGGCCCGAATGAATTTTCGTTAACTTGAGCGCATTCGCGGCTGCGACCAGTGTCTCGCCCGTCATCGTTGACGTCGCGCGGGGGGAGGCGGCGCACCGGACATGCGAGCTATGCCGCGAGTCTCGACCATCGCGCATCTCGCCGCGCTCGCCATACCGTGCCTGTGGGCGGCGTTCTATCTGCTGCCGCCGCTCGACGGCGACGTCGCGGCGATCCTCGACTACGCCGTCCGCATGGTCGCGGGCGAGCGCCTGTATGTCGATCTGTTCGACGTCAATCCGCCGCTGATCTTCTGGCTCAACCTGCCGCCGGCGTGGCTCGCCGACCGGCTCGCGCTCGATCCCGCCGTCGTGTTCGTCGCCTGCGTGCTGGCGCTGCAGGGCGCGAGTCTGGCGCTGTGCCGGCGTCCGGCCGCGGCCCTGCGCGAGCTCGGCCA
The DNA here is from genome assembly GCA_035507915.1 of Candidatus Sulfotelmatobacter sp. Classification (GTDB taxonomy): domain Bacteria; phylum Pseudomonadota; class Alphaproteobacteria; order Elsterales; family Elsteraceae; genus JACQAI01. The sequence goes on along the minus strand of DATJNS010000434.1, from coordinate 5,164 downwards.
CCCGCTCGCGCGCGCGGCCCTGCCGCTCATCGGCCTGTCGGTTCTCGTCATGCTGCCGCGGCACAATTTCGGTCAGCGCGAGCACCTCATGGTCGCCTTCGCGCTGCCCTATCTCACGCTGGCCGCACTGCGCCTCGAGGGTGGCCGGCCGTCGGCGGCGGCGGCCGCCTGGCGGGGCGGGTTCGCTGCCATCGGTTTCCTGATCAAGCCTTACTTCCTGCTCGTGCCACTGGCGATCGAGACCCGCCTCCTGGCGCGGCTCGGCTGGCGCGCGTGGCTCGGGCGGCCCGAGCCGTGGCTGATCGGTGGTCTCGGTCTCGTCTACTTGGCCGCCGCGCTGGTCTTCTGTCCGAGCTACTTCACCGAGATCCTGCCGCTCGTCCAGCGCTACTACCTGACGCCGAGTCCGCTGCTCGGCGTCGAGCGCGTGTTCGGCGATCCGGAACGTTGGATCCCGCTGGTCGCGACCTTGCCGGTGATCGGTTACGGCCTGGTCAGCCGCCGTCCGGCGCTCCAGGTCGCGGCGCTCTTCACGCTTGCGGCCGCCGGTAGCGCGCTGATCCAGGGCAAGGGCTGGACCTATCATCTGTTGCCGCTGTTCCAAGGGTGCGCGTTGACGGCATCGCTCGCCGCCGCGGCCGCGCTCGCCGTGATCGTCGAGCGGGCGCCGCCGACCCGCCAGCACGCGCGCCTCGCCGTCGCGACCGCGTTCGGCGTGCTGATCGCGGGGTTCACGCTGGAAAATCCGCCGTGGCGCGATCCGCTCGACTACCGCACGAGCTTCGCCGGCCAGCTCGAGCCGCTGATCGAGCGGGATGCCCACGGCGAGCCGGTATTGTGGCTGACCGACGCCATCTATCCCAAGTACCCGACGATGCTCTACGGGCGCGTCCAGCCGGCGTCCCGCTTCATGGAGCTATGGTTGATCGACGGGCTCTACCGCGCCGGCGCGACCGGGCGACCCGGAATGCGTCAGCCCGCCCAGATGTCGGACGACGAGCGCCGCCTGTTCGACAGCGTCGGCCATTCGCTCGAGCGTACGCGGCCGGCACTCGTCTTGGTTGCACCGGCGGCGGCCGAGCTCGGCCTGCCGAAAGGCAAGTTCGACTACCTCACCTATTTTCTCCGCCACCCCAGCTTTGCCCGTGAGTGGCGGCATTATCGCGAGGTCGCCGTGATCGACGGGACGCGCGTGTATCGCCGGCTCGACACGGCGCCTCGCGGCGCATCCGGAACGCGCCCGACCGCCGGCGGCCCGCCGGGCGCTCGCTAAGATTGCGCTAAGCTTAGAGCGATAACCCTTCAAAGCTATTCGGACGACGGTCGAGGCGCGCATCCAAATCGAAGCGTGGACTCGGCGGCGGTGTGATCGCCGTCACTTCTTATGCTGGCAAAATAGCCTAGTCTTTTGATAGATTTTAATTAACCATTTTTTACTACAATTTGGGTTTTTAAACCTAACGCGCGGTCGTCATGGAGCTTCCGATGCGGTGGATCAGCGCCATGCTCCTGGTTTTGGGCGCGTGGCTACTCGTGCCGGGACAAGAGACTCGCGCGGAGCCGGCCAAGGATTCCGCGGCGTCGCCCCTGACCGGCAGCGGCGAGGCCGCCAAGGGCGAGAACGCCAAGGTCGAAGGCTTCCGGTCGGCATCCTTCGGCATGACGGAGGCTCAGGTTCGCCAGGCGATCCGGAAGGACTTCCCGATCCCCGGCGAGAAGATCGCGAGCGAGGCCAATGCCGGCGAGAAGACCACCGTGCTGAGCGTCATCGTGCCCGACCTGATCCCCAACACGGGCAAGGCGCATGTCAACTACATCCTCGGCTACACCACCAAAAAGCTGATCCAGGTCAACATCAACTGGGCGAACGAGCCCAAGATCGCCGGTGCCGAGGAGCTGGTGGGCGCGGCCAACCTGCTGCGCAACTACTTCATGGCGGAGGGCTATCGGCCCGACAGCATCGTCGCCAACCGGCAGCTGCCGAACGGCTACGTCGTGTTCCGCGGCCAGGACGAGCAGTCCCGCATGGTGCTCCTCGTGCTGTCGGGGGCGACCGCCGCGGGCGAGGCGGACAAGGACAAACCGCCGGAGAAGCCGCAACCGATCGCCTTGCAGCTGTCCTACATCCTCAACCCCGAGCACCCGGACGTCTACCAGGTGCCGAAGGGCTCGTTCTAGGTCCGCCCTGATGCGTCCGGCCCGCACCCGCGACCGGACCAGGCGTGCCCGGCGCGCGCCGAGCACCGCCGATCGGGCGGGCGCGCGACCCGTCACGCTGCCGCTCGAGCGGCCTGCCCGTCGTTCCTTGCTCGCCGGCCTGCTCGCGGGGGCATCGGCGTCGGCCCTGATCGTCGGCGCCGCGTGGGCCAACCCGCAGGGCGGTACGGTGGCCGCCGGCAATGCGACGATCAGCCAGACCGCGCCCAACACGCTGACGATCAATCAGTCGACCAACAAGGTCATCATCAACTGGCAGAGCTTCTCGATCGCGCCGGGCGAGCGCACCGTCTTCCAGCAACCGTCGAGCTCGTCGATCGCGCTCAACCGGGTCGTCGGCGTCGATCCGTCGGTCATCCTCGGCCAGCTGTCGGCCAACGGTCGCATCATCCTGATCAACCCCAACGGCATCGTGTTCGGCCTGGGGTCCGCGGTGAACACGGCGACCATCCTCGCCACCACGACCAACATCCGCAACGACGATTTCCTCGCCGGCAACTACAACTTCTCGCAGCCGTCGACCAACCCGAACGCCACGGTCGTCAACCAGGGCACGATCAACGTGTCGGACGGCGGCCTGGCCGCGCTGGTCGCCCCGGGGGTCGAGAACAGCGGCGTGATCAACGCGCGGCTCGGCAAAGTCGCGCTGACCGCGGCGAACAGCTACACGGTCGACTTCTACGGCGACAAGCTGATCAACATCGCGGTCAACGACAAGGTCGCGCAGCAGATGACCGGGCCGGACGGCAAGCCGCTGGCCGCCGCGGTGGTCAACTCCGGCAAGATCCAGGCCGACGGCGGTACGGTGCAGATCACCGCCAACGTCGCCAAGAACGTGCTCGACCAGGCGATCAACATGTCGGGCATCGTCGAGGCCCGCACGGTCAAGCAGCACGACGGCAAGATCATCCTGGGCGGCGGCGACTCCGGCACGGTGGCGGTCAGCGGCACGCTCGACGCCTCGGGCCGCGCTCCGAGCCAGACGGGCGGCAAGGTCGTCATCCTGGGCGAGCAGATCGCGCTCAACGCCGGCGCCAAGGTCAACGTCTCGGGGGGCGCCGGCGGCGGCACCGTGGAGGTCGGCGGCGGCGCGCAGGGCACGGGACCGCTGCCCCACGCCCAGGCGGTCTACGTCGATCCCGCCGCGACGATCAACGCCGACGCCACCAACAAGGGCAACGGCGGCCACGTCGTCGTGTGGTCCGACAACTATACCAACTTCAACGGCACGATCACGGCGCGCGGCGGCCCCAACGGCGGCAACGGCGGCCTGGTCGAGACCTCGTCCAAGGGTCAGCTGGGCGTGGGCGCGACGGCGTCGATCGATGCCACGGCGCCGAAGGGCAAGTCGGGCACTTGGCTGCTCGATCCGACCGACGTCACGATCTCGAGCAGCGCCAGCAGCAACGAGTCCGCCGGGCCGACCTTCAATCCGACGCCGGCGACGAGCAACAACGCCACCGTTCAGGATAGCGTCATCAACGCGGCGCTCAACGCCGGCACCAGCGTCACGATCAACACCGCCAGCGCCGGAGCCGGCGCGAACAACGGCTCGATCATCATCGATCCGACCGCCGCCCTGAACATGTCCGCGGGAGGAAACACCGCCGCGACCTTGACGCTGAACGCCTCGAGCTTCATCCAGGTCCAAAGCGCGATCAACAATACGGGCGGCACGCTCAATCTGGCGTTCAACGCCGCCACCGGCGTGACCATCAGCTCGGCTGTGACCGCGACCGGTAGTTTCACGATCAACAACACGACGTCGGGTGGCGTCGCCTTCAACGCGGCGACCAACGTCGGCTCGCTCTCGATCACCGCCGCCGGCACGGTCACGCAGACCGCCGCGCTGACGGTCGGCGGCACGTCGACGATCAACGCCGGTGCCAACGCCATCACGCTGACCAACGCGGGCAACGCCTTGACCGGCGCGGTGTCGCTGACCACGACGGGCGGCAACGCCGCCAGCCTGACCAACAGCATCGCGACCAACCTGGGCGCGATCAGCCTGACCGGCGGCGCCGGCGCCACCTTGACGGTGTCGTCGGGTGGCGCGATCACGAACTCGGGCGCGATGACGGTCGCCGGGGCGTCGTCGTTCACGACGACCGCGGGCTCGATCAGCGTCAACAATGCGGGCAACACGCTGAGCGGCGTCATCACCCTGGCGCCGGCCGCCGGCGGCAGCGCGACCGTGGTCAACACCGTGGCGACCCAGCTCGCCGCCTTGAATCTGACGGGCGCGGGCGCGCTCTCGGTGACGACGACGGCGGGTGGCATCAGCCAGACCGGCGCGCTCAGCGTTGGCGCCGCGGGCAGCGCGACGTTCAACGCCGGCGCCAGCGCGATCAATCTGAGCAACGCGCTCAACAACTTCGCCAGCGCGGTGTCGCTGACGACGACGGGCGGCAACGCCGCGACCCTGACCAATAGCGTCGCGACCAATCTGGGCGCGACCAGCCTGACCGGCGGCGCCGGCGCGACCCTGACGGTGTCGTCGGGTGGCGCGATCACGAACTCGGGCGCGATGACGGTCGCCGGGGCGTCGTCGTTCACGACGACCGCGGGCTCGATCAGCGTCAACAATGCGGGCAACGCGCTGAGCGGCGTCATCACCCTGGCGCCGGCCGCCGGCGGCAGCGCGACCGTGGTCAACACCGTGGCGACCCAGCTCGCCGCCTTGAATCTGACGGGCGCGGGCGCGCTGTCGGTGACCACCACGGCGGGCGGCATCACCCAGACCGGCGCAATCAGCGTCGGCGCGGGCACTGCGACGTTCAACGCGAACGGCAGCACGATCAATCTTGGCGGGGCCAATGCCTTCGGCGGCGCCGTAACCCTCGACAACACCGGCGCGAACGCGGTCACGCTCAACGCCACCGGCGCGCTCCAGCTCGCAACCTCGTCGGTCGGCTCGGGCGGGCTCACGGTCACGGCGGGCACCGGG
>DATJNS010000433.1:0-4615 GCA_035507915.1 Candidatus Sulfotelmatobacter sp. | reverse complement strand
TTCTCCCGTCACATGTTGTACTGGAAGCCGTCGATCACGAAGTCCTGCCCGGTGATGTAGCAGGGCTCCGCGGTGGCGAGGAACACGACGAGCTGGCCGATGTCGTCGGGCTTGCCCATGCGCCGGAGCGCGATGCCGGTGCGCGCGATCTCGGCGCCCCGCGTCTTGGTCAGGCTGTTGCCGAGCTCGGTCTCGATGACGCCGGGACAGATCGCGTTGATCAGGATCGCGGGCGCGAGCTCCTTGGCGAGCGCGCGGGTCATGCCGATGATGCCGGCCTTGGCGGCGGCGTAGGCGAACTTGCTGACCGCCGCAGTGACGCCGCCCGTGTGCGCGTTGAGCGACGACATCGAGGCGATGCGGCCGCCGCCCTGCTCCAGCATGATGGGCGCCACCGCGCGGATGTAGTTGAAGCAGCTCTTCAGGTTGACCGCGATCGTGCGGTCGAACTCGGCTTCCTCGATCTCGAGGATGCCCTTGGGCTGGGCCGCGCCGGCGTCGTTGAGCAGGAAGTCGATGCGGCCAAAGCGCTCGCGCACCTCGGCCGCGACCGCGCGGGCGCGCGCGTGATCGACGACGTCGGCCTGGAGCACGAGCGCCGGCTGGCCGAGATCGCGGATCTCGCCCGCGGTGCGCTCCATCTCGGGCACCAGGAGGTCGACCAACGCGACGCCGAAGCCGGCGCGCGCCAGCGCGTGGGCGCAGCCGCGTCCGATGCCGCGCGCCCCGCCGGTGACGATCGCGACCTTGCGCGGCGGTGCGTCTGCCATGGCTGCCTCCTGTCGAGCGTGCGCGGACGCCACGCGCCCGCCGTTACACCATCAAGCTTAGTCGCGCACCGTGCGGCGCCAACGAAGTTTTCATAGGTCGCGCGCAGCATGGCGCAAAGATCGCACCGCGTGTGAGCCGGGTCACAGTCGACTGGGTCAAGACGGGGTTAATTTGCGGCGTTTGGTTCAACCCCTGGCCCAGGAGGCTACAATGGCCTCGCTCTCGGATACTTCTCTCACCTCAACCGGTGCGCTGCGCTCGCTGGTGATCGGCGGCACGGCGCTCGTGCTGGTCGCGATCGGCCTCAGGGTGCTGACGACGCAGGAGACCAGCTTCTACCGCAGCCACATGGTGCCGGACGAGCGCACCGCGATCCGGCTCGCCGAGCTGGTGCTGGGCGACCCCGCCCGCGGCTGCGTGTTCGCCAGCGCGCCGACCGCCCGGCTCGACGGCGACGTCTGGATCGTCGAAGGCCAGCCGGCGAGCCACCACGGCATGTGCCGGGTCGAGCTCGCCCGCAAGGACGGTCAGATCCTCGACGCCGGCAAGCGCAGCTAGCTGACGCCGACCAGCCCGTCCTCGGGCTTGGCGACCTCGACGGCGCGCGTCGTCGCGACGCTGAAGATGCGCGCCCGCTGCCACGCCGGCAGACCGTCGAAGGCGGCCAGCGCGCGCCGGTAGTCGGCCACGTCGCCGGTGTCGACGGCGCGCCTGAGCGCCTGGAACACCTTGCTGACCTCGCCGACCACGGCCGCCGTCGCCTCCAACAGGATGGCGAGATCGAGGGTTTGGCGCCGGGTCGCCCGGGCGCGCTCGATGATTGCCTGATCCATCACCGCCTGTTCCACTGGTTCGGTTCCCCCTGCGCGCGGGTCGGCCACAGCATACCCAGCGCTCATGTTTGAACCAATAGCGTTTCCAGAGACTTGAAGCAAGACGTTAAGATGAAATCTGATCTTGACAGAGGCGCATAGTTGAGAACAAATCAGCAACGATGAGCCTTTCCGCACCACATCGGGCAGCCGTCCCGGAGGTCGATACGGCCGACGGTCTGGCCGGCGCGGCGGCGATCTGCCGGGGCGTGTGCCGGATGCTCGGCGAGCTCGGCTACGCGACCCTCGCCGAGGTGACCCTGGCGACCGGACGTCGGGTCGACGTGATGGCGCTCGGACCGCGCGCCGAGATCCTGGTGGTCGAGATCAAGAGCTCGGTCGCCGACTTCCGCGCCGACCGCAAATGGCAGGACTATCTCGAGTTCTGCGACCGCTTCGCCTTCGCGGTCGGGCCGGACTTCCCGCACGCGCTGCTGCCCGTCGAAGCCGGTCTGATGATCGCCGACGCCTACGACGCCCACGTGGTGCGCGAGAGCGCGGCCACGCCATTGTCGGCGGCGCGCCGCAAGCACCTCATGCTACGCTTCGCCCAGGTCGCTGGCGCGCGCCTGGCGCGGCGCGACGACCCGCCGCTCTGACCCCGCGCCGACAGGAGACTCCAATGGCCGCGCCCGCCCCCCGATCCGCTTCCAGCGTCCATGCCGTGAAGCCCGAGGAGGGCGAGGGCTACTGGCGGCCCAAGCCGGCCAACGGCTACGTGGTCGTGAAGGTGAGCCCGCGCCGCGGCGGGCAGCGCAATCTCGCCATGGGGATCCAGGTCATTCCGCCGGGCGGCTTCGTGCCCGAGCACAGCCACGAGAAGCAGGAGGAGATCCTGTTCTGCTTCGAGGGCGCGGGCGTGGTCGAGGTCGACGGCGTGCCCCACGATTTCGTGCCCGGCACGACGATCTACGCGACGCCGATGATGAAGCACAAGATCGTCAACACCGGCGACCGCGAGCTGAAATTCACCTGGACGATGACGCCGCCGGGGCTCGAGGACTTCTTCTCGGCGATCGGCAAACCGCGCCAACCGGGTGAGCCGACGCCGGCGCCGTTCGATCCGCCGACGACCATCGATCGCGCCCAGGCCGAGGCGGGATTCGGCGACTACGAGCGCTGACGCCCGCGCGCCCATGCGGGAATAGCCGCCGGTCGCCGCCCGTCATAGCGCCGTCAACCCGAAGCGGGGAGGAAGCGACCATGCAGATTGCGATCATCGGCGCCGGCAACGTCGGCTCGACCTTGGGACGGTGCTGGGCCGAGGCCGGCCATGTCATCAGCTTCGGCGTGCCGCGGCCCGACAAGCCGGAACTGCGCGAGCTGGTCGCGGCGATCGGGCCGGATCACGCCCGCGCGGTCGCGACGCGCGAGGCGGCGCAGGCGGGCGAGATCGTGGTGCTCGCGACGCCCTGGCCCGCCACCGTCGAGGCGGTGCGCGGCCTGGGACCGCTCGGCCGCAAACCGGTGATCGACTGCACCAATCCCCTGACGATGGGCCCCGACGGCCTCGGCCTGGAGATCGGTCACACGACTTCCGGCGCCGAGACGATCGCCGCCGCGATCCCGGGCGTGCCGGTGTTCAAGGCGCTCAACCAGGTCGGCTTCGACGTCATGGCGGCGCCGCGCTTCGCGGCCGGGCCGGCGGTGATGTTCGTCGCCGGCGACGACGCGGCCGCCAAGCCGACGGTGATCCGGCTGGTCAGCGAGCTCGGGTTCGACACGGTCGACGCGGGGCCCCTCAAGGTCGCGCGCCTGCTCGAGCCATGGGCCATGATGTGGATACACCTGGCGCTCAACCGCAAGCTCGGTCGGGACTTCGCGTTCGTGCGTGCGCAGCGCTGAGCGCGCTACAGCATCCCGGCGTTGACCGAGAAGCACTGCTTGGTGATCGCGCGGCTGTCGTCGGCCGCCAGGAACAGCGCCATGTTGGCGATGTCCTCGGGTGCCAGCAGATCGGGCAGGCACTGGCGCGTGCGGGCCAGCTCGATCTGCTCGGCGTCCTGAAACCACAGGCGGCGCTGGCGCTCGGTCAGCACCGCGCCCGGTGCGATCGCGTTGACCCGGATGCGCTCGGGGCCGACCGTGCGGGCGAGCGTGTTGGTGAAGCCGACGATCGCCGCCTTGGCGGCGGCATAGGCCTCGAGCTGCGGCACGCCGCGCATCCACGCGACCGACGACAGGTTGATGATCGAGCCGCCGCCGAGCTCGCGCATCTGCGGCAGGATCGCCTGCGCGGCGAAGAAGACGTGGCGCAGATTGACCGCGATCGTGCGGTCGAATTCCTCGACCGTCATCGCGTCGAAGTCGAAGCGCTGATCGTTGGCGGCGTTGTTCACCAGCACCGCCGCCGGACCGAGAGCGGCGCGCACCCGCTCGAGCGCCGCGCGCAACGCCGCGATGTCGGTCAGGTCGCACGGCACGAACAGGGGTTGCGTTCCGGAGCGCGCGAGATCGGCCGCCAGCGTGGCGCCGACGTCGGCCTGGATGTCGAGGAAGGCGACGCGCGCCTCGTTCGCCGAGAAGGCACGCACGAACGCCTCGCCGATGCCGCTGGCGCCGCCGGTCACGACCACGGTGCGCCCATGCAAACTTTCGTAGCGGGTGAATGCCATGACGGATCAACGCCGATCGATGCTGAGAGGTCCTGCGCCGCGCACGAACACGAACAGGAACCCGCCGATGATGGCGAGGTCCTTGTAGAACTGGATCAGCTGGGCGTAGCGCGCCGCGCCGTCCAGGTCCCAGTAGATGTGCGCCAGCGACATCGCGATGACGGTGAAGACGATCATGACGAACGCGGCAAGCCGGGTCACGTAGCCGACGGCGATCGCCATGCCGCCCATGAACTCGACCGCGCCGGCGAGGATCGCCCACGCCATCGGCGCCGGGAAGCCCTTGCCCGCCAGCATGTCGGCCATGCGCGTCGGATCCATCAGCTTGCGGAAGCCGCTCGGCACGTAGAGCGCGGC
>DATJNS010000432.1:0-14056 GCA_035507915.1 Candidatus Sulfotelmatobacter sp. | reverse complement strand
GAGCGCGCCGGTCGCCGGGTCGATGCGGTAGACGTTCTGCGGCAGCGCGGGCTCGGCCTTGACGCCCTCGTAGTTGCCCAGGATGCCGAACGGCGGATCGGTGAACCAGATCGAGCCGTCCGACTTCACCACCACGTCGTTCGGCGAGTTCAGCGGCTTGCCCTCGAACTGATCGGCCAGCACCGTGATGGCGCCGTCGATCTCGGTGCGCGTGACGCGCCGGCCGTGCTCGCAGGTGACCAGGCGCCCCTGGCGGTCGCGCGTGTTGCCGTTGCCGAAGTTCGACGGCTTGCGGAACACGCTGACGGCGCCGGTCTCCTCGTCCCAGCGCATGATGCGGTTGTTCGGGATGTCGCTCCATAACAGGTACCGGCCGTCGCCGAACCACACCGGGCCCTCGGCCCAGCGGAAGCCGGTCGCCAGCCGCTCGACCGCGGCGCTGAACACCCGGTACTTCTCGAAGGACGGATCGAGGATCTCGATCGCCGGATCCGGATAGCGTTCGCTCGGCTCCCACATGGCGCGTGTCCTCCCCTGCTCGGCCGCGCCTCGGCGCGCGGTCGCGCGCCCAGCTTCGGCAGCCGTGCGCGCGAATGCAACAGTTCGCGCAACTGGCTGCCGAAAGCGTGGGCCGTGGCAGCGCAAATCGGCGGCAGCTGGCGCGCGAAGCGGCAGACGGCGCACCGCCGCGCGTCATTGGGCGCCGGCCGCCGCGCGTCGTGCCGCACGCGGCTGGCATACCGCTTGCTTTCTTTCCAGGCAGGTCCGATAGCGCGGGTGACCTTATAGATGTCCGAGACCTACGCGCCCGATCTCACGCAGCGGTTCGGCGCGCCGCCGGCGTTCGACGGCCACACGCTCGCGGGCGCGGTCGACGACGATGCCGCGCTGCACCGCATCCTCGGCCGGCGCACCCACCGCGACTACGCGCCCAAGCCGGTGCCCGAGGCGCTGCTCGGCGTGCTGGTGTCGGCCGCGCTGTCGGCCTCGTCGAAATCCGATTTCCAGCAGGTCTCGATCATCCGCGTGGTCGATCCGGCCAAGCGCGCCGCGCTCGCCGCCCTGATCCCGGCGATGCCGTGGATCGGCACGTCGCCGGTGTTCTACGTGTTCTGCGGCGACGCGCGCCGGCTCGAGCGCCTGTGCGAATTGCGCGGCCATCCGCAGGGCAACGGCCGGCTCGAAGGCTTCTTCAACGCCGCGGTCGACGCCGCGCTGGTGATGCAGACCTTCATCCTGGCGGCCGAGAGCGTGGGGCTCGGCGTCTGCCCGATCAGCGTGATCCGCAACCATCCGGACGCCGTCGGCGAGATCCTGGGCCTGCCCGACAAGGTGTTCCCGGTCGCCGGCCTGTGCATCGGCTGGCCGGCGCGCGCCGGTTTCGTCTCGATGCGCCTGCCGCCCGCCGTCACCGTGCATGTCGACCGCTACGACGACGCCGACATGCCGGGCCTGGTCGACGCCTACGACCGCAGCCGCGACGCGCGCCATTCGATTCCGCCCGACAAGCAGCGCTCGCCGCAGAAGTTCGGCGCGGCGGCGTTCTACGGCTGGTCGGAGGACAAGGCGCGCCAGGCCGCCGAGCCCGAGGGCGGCGCCTTCCCGGTGTGGCTGCGCAAGCGCGGCTTCACCTTCGATTGACAGGCGCGAATGAGAGGAGCTCGACCGACCATGACGAAGACGAAAACCCATCCGCATCCGTGGCGCCTGATGCTGCTCGCGGCGTCGACGGCGGCGCTCGCCATCATGCTGACGCACGCGAGCCGCGGCGCCACGCTCGACGAGATCAAGAAGCGCGGCTACATGGTGGTCGTCACCGAGGACGACTTCCGGCCGTTCGAGTTCATCCAGGACGGCAAGCCGACCGGCTACGACAACGAGCTGATCGAGAAGCTGCGCAAGTTCGTGCCGTTCGAGATCAAGCAGCAGATCATCCCGTGGACCGGGCTGCTCGCCGGCGTCAGCACCGGCAAGTACGACATCGCGATCACGGCGGCGATCATCACCAAGGAGCGCGTCGAGTCGCTCGACTTCTCGTTGCCGATCTCCGCGGTGACGGACTACTACATGAAGCGCAAGGACGACGCCAAGATCAAGACGATCAAGGATCTGAGCGGCCGGCCGCTCGGCATCCAGGCGGGCAGCGCGCTGCTGCAGCACCTGCCGCAGCTCCAGGCCAAGCTCGAGAGCATGGGCGGCAAGCTCGGCGAGGTCGTGCAGTACACCTCGTACCCCGAGGCCTACCAGGATCTCGCGATCGGGCGCACCGACTTCGTCATCAACACGCAGATCAACATCGCCACCATCGTCAAGGAGAAACCCGACGTGTTCGCCATGGGCGAGGCGGTCGCCGCACCCGGCTACGCGGGATGGCCGGTCAAGAAAGGCAACACCGAGCTCCTCAAGCTGATCGACGATTTCCTGACCCAGGAGCGCGCCAACGGCGACATGGCGGCGCTGCAGAAGAAGTGGCTCGGCTTCGAGTCCGACATGCCGAGCGACTACACGCCGAAATACTGAGCGTCCGGCCGGCGGCGGGCGGCGCATGAGCCTGCTCGACGTGCTCGCGATCCTGCAGGGCGCGGTGGTGACCGTGTCGCTGTCGCTCGCCGGCATCGTGCTCGGCGTGCCGCTCGGCCTGGCGCTGGCGCTGGCGCGCTGGGCCCGCCTGCCCGTCATCGCGCCGGCGGTCGCGCTCTATGTCAGCGTCATGCGCGCGACGCCGGCCGTGACCCTGGCGCTGCTGATCTTCTTCGCGCTGCCCAACGCCGGCATCGAGATGGACCCGGTGCCGACCGCGATCCTGACCCTGATGCTCAACACCGCGGCGTTCAACTGCGAGATCTGGCGCGCCGCGCTGCTCGACTTCTCGCGCGAGCAGCTCGAGGCCTCGGTCTCGTTCGGCATGGGCCGGGGCCTGCGCTTCCGGCGCATCATCCTGCCGCAGATCCTGCGCGCCTGCCTGCCCGCGCTGGTCAACGAGATGAGCCTGCTCATCAAGGCGAGCCCGGCGATCGCCGTGGTCGGCATCGTCGACGTGACGCGCGCCGCGGTGCGCATCGGCGCCGAGACCTATCGGCCGCTGCCGCCGCTGATGCTCGCCCTGGTGCTCTACGTCGTCGTGGTGGCGGCGCTCGTGATCGCGCAGCGCCGGGTCGAGCGGCGGCGGCTCGAGGCCGCGGCGGCGCCGGCATGACGGTCTTCGCATGATCCGCGACTTCGGCATCACGTGGGCGCACCGCGACCAGCTGATCAACGGGCTGATCAACACCGTGTGGCTGTCGCTGTCGGCCGCCGCGCTCGCCTTCGTGCTCGGCTGCCTGGTCGCCATGGCCCTGATGGCGCGCGCGCCGGGCGTCGCGGCCGCCGCGCGCGGCTTCGTCGACGCGATGCGCTGCGTGCCGTTCCTCCTGTTCGCCTACCTGGTCTATTACGGCCTGCCGTCGTTCGGCATCCGGTTCACCAATTTCGGCGCCGGGCTGCTCGCGCTGACGCTCTACAACGCCGCCTACATGGCCGAGCTGCTGCGCGCGGCCTGGGCCGGGCTGCCGCGCGAGATGATCGAGGCCGGCCACGCCTTCGGCTTCACCGGCCTCAGCCTGTTCCGCCGCATCGTGCTGCCGCCGGTCGTGCTCGCGGCGATCCCGATGATCGGCAACCAGCTGATCCAGATCATCAAGGACAGCGCCTTCCTGACCATCATCGCGGTGCCCGAGCTGACCCACGAGGCGAGCTCGATCCAGGCGACCTATTTCGTGCCGTTCGCCGCCTTCGTCAGCGCGGTGGTGCTCTACTGGCTGCTCTGCATGGTGGTCGAGACCGCGGTCGGCGCGGTCGGCCGGCTGGCCGAGTCGCGCCGGTGAGCGACACGGGCCCCAACGGCGCCGCCACGCCGCTGTCGAACCAGCCGCCCGAGCTGGTGCTCGACGTGCGCGGCATCTCGAAGAGCTTCGGCGCGCTCCAGGTGCTGTGCGACATCAGCCTCAAGGTCGCGCGCGGCGAGACGGTGTGCATCGTCGGGCCGTCGGGCTCCGGCAAGTCGACGCTGCTGCGCTGCATCAACTGGCTCGAGGCGCCCGACGCCGGCCAGGTCTACCTGGCCGGCCGGCAAATGGGCGTGCGGCCGGGCGGCGCGCTCGTGATGTCGGACCGCGAGCTCGCCCGCATGCGCACCCGCATCGGCATGGTGTTCCAGCATTTCGCGCTGTGGCCGCATCTGACCGTGCTGCAGAACGTCATGGAGGCGCCGCTCCACGTGCAGAAGCGCCCGGCCGCCGAGGTGCGCGCCGACGCCGAGGCGCTGCTCGACAAGGTCGGGCTGGGCGACAAGAAGCACGTCTTCCCGGCGCGGCTGTCGGGCGGCCAGAAGCAGCGCGTCGGCATCGCGCGCGCGCTGGCGATCCGGCCCGACCTGCTGCTGTTCGACGAGCCGACCAGCGCGCTTGACCCGGAGCTGGTCGGCGAGGTCATCCTGGTGATGCGCGAGCTGGCGCGCGACGGCATGACGATGGTGGTGGTGACGCACGAGATGGGCTTCGCCCGCGACGCCGCGACGCGCGTCGTGTTCATCGATCGCGGCCGCGTCGTCGAGACCGGCACGCCGCAGCAGTTCTTCTCGGCGCCCACCACCGAGCGGGCGCGCCAGTTCCTGCAACGCTATGCCACGACCGCCAACGGATCGGCGCACGCCGCCGGCCGATAAGGAGGAGCCCCCATGCCCGACGACGCCACGACGATCGACGCCACCAAGGTTCCCGGCACGGTCGTGCTCGACGAGGTGGTGCCGGCCACGCGCCCGTGGGGCCACCACGTCAAGCAGGGCGAGCTGCTGCGCCTGATCGACCTCGAGGGCCAGCAGGCGGTCGACTTCCTGTGCTACGACGCGCACGACCTGACCGACCGCTACAGCACGATGAACACCGTCAAGGTCCAGGGCAACATCTACGTCGACAAGGGCACGGTGCTGTATTCCGACATGGGCCAGGCGCTCTTCACCGTGGTCGAGGACACCTGCGGCAAGCACGATACGATCTACGGCTGCTGCAGCGAGGCCAACAACTTCCTGCGCTACGGCGTGCGCAACACCCACAGCTGCTTCGCCAACTTCGTCGAGATCCTCGGCAAGTTCGGGCTCGACCGCACGTCGATCGTCAGCAACGTGAACTTCTTCATGGCGGTGCCGATCGACGCGGCCGGCAGCGCGCTCAACGTGTTCGGCCACTCCAAGCCCGGCGGCTTCGTCGACCTGCGCGCCGAGCGCGACGTGCTGGCGGTGCTGTCGAACTGCCCGCAGATGCACAACCCGTGCAACGGCTACAACCCGACGCCGATCCGCGCGATCATCTGGCGGCCGTGACGCCGGCAGGCCCGCCACCGGAGGACACGCCATGCCCGGACCGATCATCCGTCACCTGATCGCCGACGCGCCCAAGCCGGTGGCGCCCTACAGCCACGTCGTCGAGGCCGATGGCTGGCTGTTCGTGACCGGCCAGCTCGCGACCGATCCCGACGACGACAGCCGCCCCCTGCCCGACGGCATCGAGGCGCAGACCCGCAAGGTGTTCGACAACCTCAGGCGCGCGCTCGCCGGCGCACGCGCCGGCTTCGAGCACGTCGTGTTCGTGCGCATCTTCCTGACCGACTTCGACCGCGACTACGCCGCCTTCAACCGGATCTACACCGACTATTTCACCAGCGACCGCCTGCCCGGCCGCACCACCGTCGGCGTCAACCGCCTGGCCCGCGGCGGCATCGTCGAAGTCGACCTGATCGCGTACCGGCCGGCCTGACATCGGCCAAACCAGATCCGTCATGCCCGCGCAAGCGGGCATCCAGGGTCACGAACACCGCCGTCCGACTCCTGGATCCCCGCGTTCGCGGGGATGACGCCTCCTGGTGTGCCAGGGCGTTAGACTGCGTCGTCGCGACGCTACAACCCGAGCTTCAGGTCGTCGGGGGGCGGGAGGTATTTGGCGGTGTAGATCTCGGCGGGCGGGATCGGCTCGAAGCCGAAGGCGGCGGCGACGGTGGCGATCGAGTTCTTGAGCCGCGCCTCGGGGATCGCGCTGAAGCCGTGGGCGCGCGTGTTGGGCGTGACCCAGCAGCACGCGATCGACAGCTTGAGGCGCTCGGTCTCGATCGCCTCGTTGACCAGCGCGTCGCGCTTCTTGAGCGCCGCGATGCTGGGCGCCGGATCCTTGAGCGCCTCGCGCATCGCCTCGGCCGTGCACTTGATCACCGAGGTGACCGCGGCGGGATGCGCGGCGGCGAACGCCGGGTTGACCATGATGGCGTGGCCGTAGAGATCGGCGCCGTAGTCGGCGTATTTCAGCGTGACGATCTGGTCGGCCGGCACGCCGAGCGCGCGCAGGCTCATGATGCCCGTGTAGGTCAGGCCCGAGATGCCGTCGACCTCGTGGCGCGCCAGCATCGGCTCGCGCAGCTCGGGCGAGATGTTCTGCCAGTTGACCGCGGCGGGATCGAAGCCGGCGGCCTTGGCGAGCACCGGGAACAGCCGGCGGCTGGCGTCGCCGGTCGGCGAGGCCAGCTTCTTGCCGATCAGGTCCTTGGGCGCCGTGATGCCGGTGCTCTTGAGCGTGAGGATCGCGGCCGACGAGGCGTCGTGCAACACGAACACGGCGAGCGCCTTGGGTCCGGAGCTCTTGGCATTGAACTCCATCATGACGCTCATGTCGGAGAAGCCCATGTCGTAGTTGCCGGTCGCGACCTTGGCGACCGTGTCGCCCGAGCCGAAGCCGCGGTCGATCGTGACGTCGAGCTTCTCCTTCGCGAAGCAGCCGCTGTCGGCGGCGCGCAGGAAGGTCGATTGCGGCCCCTGCAGAATCCAGTCGAGCGCGAACCGCACCTTCACTTGCGCCATCGCGGGCGCCGCCATCGGCAGCGCGCTCAGCACCGTCAGCGCCAGCGCGCCGATCGCAACCCGGGTTCCCGTCCCCATCGCAGTCTCCTTGTTCTAACGCGGTCGAACGACGGTCCGGTTTGTGCAAGGATGGTGCCAGGGAATCATCGCGGAATCGCAACGAGGTGCGGCATGGTGGCGGGCGACTTCAGCGGGCCGGAGGCGTGGACCGGCGCGAGCCTGACGCCGGCGGACTGGACCGTGACCTTGCCGCCCGCGTGCTTGGCCGAGCTCGACGCCGCGCTCGCGGCCTACCGCCGCAACCCGCTGCCGACCATCCTGCTCGAGCCTCGGGATTTCAGCCTGGCGGCGTGCGCCGCGCTGATGCGCACGGTGCGCCGCCAGCTCGAGACCGGCATCCGCTTCGCGCTGATCGACCGGCTGCCGGTCGAGGACCTGACCGAGCTCGAGGCCAAGGCGCTCTACTGGCTGTTGTGCGCGCTGCTGGCGCGCCCGGTGTCGCAGAAGCTCGTCGACGGCACGATGATCTACGACGTGCACGACACCGGGGCGGTTGCAACCGCCGGCTCGGGCATCCGGCCCGACAAGACCAACATCGAGATCACCTTGCACAACGACAACAGCTACAACCCGACGCCGCCGAGCTTCATGGGCCTGTTCTGCCTGCGCGACGCGGCGTCCGGCGGCATGAGCCGGGTGGTCAGCTTCCACGCGCTGCACAACCTGCTGCGCGAGCGCTCGCAGAACACGCTGGCGCGCATGTACGAGCCGTTCTGGTTCGACCGCCAGCGCGAGCACCTGCCCGACGAGCCGATCGTCTACGCCGCGCCGATCTTCGCCGAGCGCGACGGCGCGCTGGTCACGCGCCTCACTTTGTTCCAGATGAAGAACGGCGCCGTGCTGCGCGGCGAGCCGATGGACGACGCCGGCCAGGCCGCGGTCGCCGCGATCGAGCAGGCGCTCGCCGAGCCCGCGCTGTGCGCGTCCTTCCAGATGGCGCCCGGCCAGATCCAGTTCCTCAACAACCTCGAGGTCGGCCACGCGCGCACCGCGTTCGTCGACCGCGCCGCGCCCGACCAGCGCCGCCACATCGTGCGCGTCTGGATGCGCGACCACGGCCACCGCGGCTATCAGGGCTGACGGCAAGTCGTCCCCCTCCCCCCTTGAGGGGGGAGGGGATTTGACGGCGGGCGGCGCGTTGCGACGCGACGGGTCGTTGTTCGGCCCGCGGTGCGGCGGCTAGACTGAACCGATGACGACACCGACCGGATCCAACGCCAGCGCCCAGGGCTATCTCGCCGATCCGCGGAACGACGGCGTGCTCGTCTATGTCGACGGCGCCTTCGTGCCGCGCGACCGGGCGGTGGTGTCGATCTTCGACAGCGGCTTCGTGCTCGGCGACGGCGTGTGGGAGGGCCTGCGCCTGGTGCGCGGAAAGCTGATCGCGCTCGACGAGCATCTCGACCGGCTGTACGAGGGCGCGCGCGCGATCGCGCTCGACATCGGGCTCGACCGCGCGGCGCTCACCGCCGCGATCCGCGCCACGCTCGAGCGCAACGCGATGACGGACGGCGTGCACATCCGCCTGATGGTGACGCGCGGCAGGAAATCGACGCCCAACCAGGACCCGCGCTTCGTGATCGGCGGCGCCACCATCGTGATCGTCGCCGAGTACAAGACGCCCAACCCGGCCGCCAAGGCGCGCGGCCTGGCGCTGTTCACCTCGACGTTCCGCTGCAGCGCGCCCGACGTGTTCGATTTGCGCCTCAACTCGCACAGCCGCCTCAACCTGATCCAGGCGCTGATCCAGGCGATCAACGCCGGCGCCGACGAGGCCCTGATGCTCGACCCGCACGGCTTCGTCGCGAGCTGCAACTCGACCAACTTCTTCATCGTGCGCGGCGCGGAACTGTGGACCTCGACCGGGCGCTACAACTTCAAGGGCATCACGCACCGCAAGCTGATGGCGGTCTACCGCGCGCACGGCGGCACGGTGCGCGAGCTCGACTTCACGCTCGCCGAGACCTACGCCGCCGACGAGGCGTTCGTCACCGGCACGTTGGGCGGCGTCACGCCGGTCACCCGCATCGACGGCCGCGTCATCGGCACCGGCCGGCCCGGCCCGGTGACCCAGCGCCTGGCCGACTGGTACCGCGCCGACGTGCTCGAGGCGTGAGGCACCAGCACGTCGGTCGCGGCGAGCGCCGTCGCTTGCCGACCGACTCAGTCGTCCGGCCGGATCTCGACGTCGAGCGTGGCGAGGACGGCCGGATGTCGCGTGACTGGACGCCGGAGCAACGTTGCCACGTCATCGAGATCCTCGAGGGTCGGCTCGGTCACCGAGACGGTCGCTCGGACACGGCGCGAAATCCCGAACGTGATGTACCCGTACCATTGGGGGCCGACGAAGAGCGGCATCGTCGCCGTGGCGAACGTGATGATGCATTGACCCGGGGAGATGACGGCAATCACGCTGACGGGCTGCGGCTTCCCGTCGATCGGCAGGTCGATGCGGCCTCGACAGCGCGTATCGATGGTACACGCCATGACGAGCGGCTGTATCGACGACGAGCCTTGCACGGTCAGTATCAATCGATAGGACGTCGATACTGGCGGTGCGGCGCGCACCGGCGCCGCTCCGCCGAGCGCCAGTCCGGCGAGACCGACCATCGCGATGATGCGCAATTTCGAGACAAGCCGCGAGGGCCATCCGCTACGCGACGCCATGCTCCGTTAATTGTCTTTCGAATCTGGCAAAAGTTTGACCAGCTCTGTCTGGGCGTCTCGTCATATATCGATATCAGGCGGCAACGCAGGCGGGTCGAAAGGGCCCCGGTCCTGGGGGATGGTGTATCGCCGGATCCCGGGATCCGTGTACCGATTGGGCGGTTGCCGTTCGATCGCCGTGTCGACGTCGCCCTCCGCATGATAGAACGGCGAGGCGGTCGCATCCTCCGGCTGCCCCACTTCCGGTATGTCGGTGCCGGGGATGGTGCCGCGGAAGTCCGGCAGCGGCGCGGCTCCCACCGTCGCGGCGCCGGCCATCGGCCGGATCAGGTCGTAACCGAAACAGTCTTCCGGCATGCGGCAATTCCATCGGTGAAATGCAGCGAAAATGAGGCGGCGGCACGGGCGGACCACCGACGCAATCGCGAGCTTGGCGCGCTGCGACGGCGGCGCCTCGCCCCGCTCAATCGAGCGGTGCGATTGAGGGCGAGCGAAAGACGAACCATGGGAGCGCTGCGACGATCGCCGGGCGACTCGCGAAGCAATTCGACCGGCTCAATCAGCCGACCGGATGTCGACGTCGAGCGTCGCGAGAGCACGGACCGGCGTTCGAATCACCGGACGCTGGAGCAATGTCGCCGCGTCCGCGAGCTCGTCCACCGTCGGCTCGGTCACAACGAGCGTCCTGCGGATGTGGTAGGGAAACCCGATCGGTACGTAGCCGTACCACTCCAGGCCGACGAAGAGTGGCATTGCGGCCCGCACAAACGTGATGATGCAGCCGCCGCCATGGATCACTGCCTTCACGGTCACGGGTTGCGACCGCTGGTCGATCAGCAGATCCATCCGCCCTTCACAGCGCACATTCTCGGCGCAGACCATGACGAGCGGTTGCATCGATGGCGCGTCTTGCTGGGTCAGCGACAGCCGGTAGGCTGTCGGTTCGGACGACGCGGCGTGCGCCGCCGTCGGCGTACCGAGCAACGATCCGGCAAGGCCGACCATCGCAAGGATGCGCCAGGCCGCTGCGCGCCTCACGTTTCTCTCACCGGCGGCAACGACGGAAGGGCCCAAGGCGACGGGTTCTGTGGAATGGTGGGCCACACCATGTCGGGGTCCACGAGCGGAGGCGTCCGCTCGATCGTCATGTCGACGTCCGGTCGCGCGTGATAGTTCGGGATCGCGGTCGCATCCTCCGGCTGCCCCACGTCCGGTATGTCGGTGCCCGGGATGGTGCCGCGGAAGTTCGGCAGCGGCTCGACCTGGACGTCGTCGCGGGGAGCCGCAGCCGTCGGCCAAGCCCAGCTCGCGCCGTATTGCGCGTCGAGCGTGTCGAGCGCATCGAGCGCGGCGATGACCGCGCGCAGCCGCGCGGCGACCTCGTCATGGCCGCTCGGCGCGCCGTCCCGGCCGAGCGCCGCGCGGCCCATGGGACCCAGCATACCGACCGGCACGCCGGCATTATCCGGCGCGGCTCCCGCCGTCGCGCCGGCGGCCATCGGGCGGATCAGGTCGTAGCTGAAATAATCTTGCGGCATGCGGCAACTCCATCGGTGAAATGCAGCCGAATTGAGGCGGCGGCACGGGGACGGACCGCCGGCGCCATACCTGGCGCGCTACGCGTCGTCGTCGCACCCCGATCAATCGCTCCGCCAAAGCCCGGTGCTGCCTAGAGCGTCAAACGCTCGATCGTCGCGATGACGCGGGGCCGGGCCTCGCGTCACCGGTCGTCCGAGCAACGTCGCCGCATTCTCGAGAGCCGATGGTGTAGGCTCTTAAACGACCAATCCACGTGTCACCCAAGCCGTCAAATCGCCGGTCTTGGCTCTGAGCTCATGCGGAGCGCGACGTGGAATCGTCCTCGCGCCCGCCCACTTCCTTTCGCTGCCACAGATCGATCAAAGTCAACTCGTGCCGCACCGTGTCGCCGTCGGGCGGGCTGTGCAGTGCGTGCCGGGTACGTTGTCCCGTCGAAGGCACCAAGGATGAGAAGCTCAACGTCGTGCCGTCCCAGTGCACGTCGCTGATCACGTGGCGCTCGCCGAAACGCCGGCTTCTCCCGGAGACCAGCAGGCCGCTCGCCACGGGTTTCACCAGGACCTCGATACGGCCATAGGTGTCGTCGTCTCCCCAAGCGCCGGCCAACGGATGATCGCCGACGCGCCTCGGCCGAGAGCGCCGCCACGGCTGCGACAAGGTCAATTGGAACTCGACCAGATCGCCATCCGCCAGCAGCCGCATGAGGTTGCGCGTGCGATGGCCGGTGGACGGCATCAGGGCTTCGAAACGCAGCGCTGCCTTGCCCTCCCAGGCGACGTCGCTGATCACGAATGCCTCCCCGTCGGAGCGATCGATGCCCGAGACGAACAGATCGCCGTTTCGGGACACGCTCACGGTGAATTCCCTGGTGCTGTCCTCGTCGCCGATCGACGCCCAGGTTCCCGCCATCGGGTGATTGGCGATGATTTTGGTCAAGCTGCGCATGGTGCCACTATACGATGTTTGCCGCGGATTCGTTCCTCTTAGTTTCACTCGTCAAATCCCGGAGGCTTTGGCTTTCTGATTTTCTTGCCGGTGCCCGGCTCTGGAACGATGACCTTATCGGGATCATTCGGATCGGGTTTCATGTGCTTGTATTGATCAGCGGTCCCCGACGGCTTCGCGGTTCGACCGCGCTCGCCTTTGGACCAGCCGCCGCGCGAGCGCGCCTCGGCGGTTGTGGGATCGGAAAAGTCATCCCGCCGGTCGTCCGGCGTATCGGGATCCTCGTCGAGCGTCGCAGGATCGGTCGGTGGGGGTGGCGCGGCGAAAGGCTGCGGCGCCGGGCCGGGTGCCGCCCAGAGCCGTTCGAGGGCGTCGCGCAGGCCCTGCACCTGCTCGGGCGACGGGCGCCAGCCCGGTTGACCCCATTGCGGCGCACCCACGCCGCCGAGCGCGCCGCCGCCGGCGCCCGGCAACGGCCGCCCCGGCATGGTCGCGGTCGGCGCCGTGCCGGCCGGTGACGGGAACAGTTGCGCGAGCCGCGCGACGGCAGGCGTCGACCCTGGCGGCCCGAAGACCGACGACGACGGCGGCGGACCACTGCCGAACGATGGGTCGAGCCGGTGCATCAGCGCGGTCAGTCGTGCGACGAAGTCGTCGCCGTTGGCGCCAACGCCGAGCACAGCGTCGCCTTCGGCCAGCGGATCGGATCCGCCGAGCTGTTGGGCGAGCGCGCTCAGCCGATCGATGAAGTCCTGCGCGCCGCCCGACGCGCCGTCCCAGCTCTGCCCGCCGGTGATGTCGGTCGGACCGAGCAGACCGATCGGCCGGCCGCTGCCCAACCCGGACGGTTCGACCGGCCACAGGCCGGTCGTCGCATCCAGGCCGGGCGGCGGGATGAGCTCGGTGCTGAAGAAAGGCAACGACATGCCGGAGATCCCTTGGTGGCGCGGCGCGGCCGCGGCTATCAGGGCTGACGGCGCGCCGACAGCGTTTCTCCTCTCCCCGATCGAAGGCGCTCGCTCCTTCGGCTGCCGCGCGCAATGGGAGGGGATGCGATGGCGGGCGGTACGGCGAGCGGTCGGCGCGTCACGGCGTCGACGCCGCGCGCAGCAGCTGCACCTTCTCCCACAGGTCCTCGAGCGTCGCGATCGGCGTGCTGCCGATCGCGGGATCGCCCGAGCAGAACCGCGCGACCGCCTCGCGCGCGTCGGCGCGCGCGCCGGTGGCGTCATGCACCGCCGGCCGCCGCCAGATCGCGCCCCACACGCCGCACACGACGTCCTCGCCGAGCGCGAGGTCGTCGTCGAGCTGACGCGCCGTGCCGTAGGCCGCGCTCGCCGCCGCGAGCACGGCGGCGAGCGGCGCGACGCGCAGGACGCCGCCGCGCACTGCGCGCCTCACGCGCTCGGGATGAAGAGCACGGCGAGCTGGCCGGCGGCCGCCAGCACTTGCGGCAGCAGGGTCGCGAGATTGGTCGGATTGCTCGCGTTCAGATAGCTGCCGTC
Source organism: Candidatus Sulfotelmatobacter sp. (assembly GCA_035507915.1). Classification (GTDB taxonomy): domain Bacteria; phylum Pseudomonadota; class Alphaproteobacteria; order Elsterales; family Elsteraceae; genus JACQAI01. Next base: position 460 of record DATJNS010000432.1, on the reverse strand, counting down.
GGGATTTTTCACGCAAGCGTCGTTGAGCACGATCTGCGCCGCCTGGTAGGCCTTGGCGGCGGTCGCGCCCTGCTTGGCGACCACGGTCTGGATCAGCGGCCCGAGCGCGGCGTTGCCGGCGTAGTACTCGTCGCACGCGGCGGTGAATTTCTGGGCCGGCGTCATCTCGGTGCCGTTGGGGTTGACGCACGCCGACAGCGCGCCTGCGACGCCGAGCCCGAGCAGCCCCACGACCGCGAGCGACTTCAGCTTGTTCGGATCGAGCACGGGCGCCGACGGCGCGGCGATGCCCATCGCCTGCACCAGCATGTTGTCGGGCATGACATGACCACCGGGTGCTCATGTCGCTGGACCAGACCCGGCGCGACGGCCGGCCGGCGGTTCGGATCGCCCTTGGGCGCCCCGGCGCCCTCGTGCTAACACGGGGCCCGGTCGATGCCAGGAGGGCGCGCGGGCGATG
>DATJNS010000431.1:0-29224 GCA_035507915.1 Candidatus Sulfotelmatobacter sp. | reverse complement strand
GACGATGCCGGGCGCGCCAAGGTCGTCTCTCATCAGGTCTGTCATCGGTCTCTCCGTTCGCCTCGAAGGTTGCGCCGTGGGGCCGTGAGATAAACTAGGGGCGGGCCATCGACGGGTGAGAGTGACAAGCGTGACGGGATTCCAATGGATTCGCTGATCACGGCCGCGGCGCGCGCGCTCGCCGCCGGCGATCTCCTCGGCGCCCTGAAGCGGGTCGCCCTGCGCGACGACCCGCCGGCGCTCGCCCTGCGCGGCATCGTGATGGCGCAGCTCGGCGACCTGGTTCGCGCGAAGGCGCTGCTGCGTCGCGCGGCGCGCGCCTTTGGCCCGAAGGAGACGGTGGCGCGCGCGCGCTGCGTCGTCGCCGAGGCCGAGATCGCACTGGTCTCGCGCGACCTGGGCTGGCCCGCGACGGCGCTCGACACCGCGCGGGCGACGCTCGAGGCGCACGGCGATCGGGTGAACGCCGCGCATGCGCGGACGCTCGAGGTCCGGCGCCTGCTGCTGATCGGCCGGCTCGACGAGGCCGAGCGCGCGCTCGCCGCCGTCGACCCGGCGGCCTTCCCGCCCGCGTCGCGCGCCGCCCACGAGCTGGTGGTTGCCGGCATCGCGCTGCGACGGCTGCGCACCAAGGCGGCGCGCGCGGCGCTCGCACGGGCCGCACGAGCCGCGCGCGCGGCCGACATCCCGGCGCTGACGGCCGAGGTCGCCGGCGCGTCGCGCGTGATCGACGCGCCCGCGGCGCGCCTGATCGCGCGCGGCGCCGAGCGGCTGCTCCGGCTCGAGGAGGTCGAAGCCTTGCTGGCATCGCCGGCGCTCGTCGTCGACGCGTGCCGCCATGTCGTGCGGCACGGCGGCACGGTGGTCTCGCTGGCGACGCGTCCGGTCCTGTTCGCGCTCGCCCGCGCGCTGGCCGAAGCCTGGCCCGGCGACGTGCCGCGCGGCACGCTGGTCGCGCGCGCCTTCCGCGCGAAGCAGGCCGACGAGTCGCACCGCGCCCGGTTGCGCGTCGAGGTCGGGCGGCTGCGCAGGATGCTGCGGAGCCTGGCGGACGTCAGCGCCACGCCGCAGGGCTTCGCGCTGGCGCCGCGCCGCGCGCGCGCGATCGTCGTGTTGGCGCCGCCGGTCGACGCGCCGCACGCGGCAGTGCTCGCCTTCCTGGCCGACGGCGAGTCGTGGTCGAGCTCGGCGCTGGCGATCGCGCTGGGCGCCAGCCCGCGCACCGTGCAGCGGGCGCTCGACGCGCTGGCGACCGCCGGCAAGGTGCAGTCGTTCGGGCGCGGGCGGGCGCGCCGGTGGATCACCCCGCCCATGCCCGGATTCCCGACGACCTTGTTACTCCCCGGTCCCCTGCCGAGCGATTAGCATGCGGCCATGACGCGTGACGAAGGCAGAACCATGAAACGAGCAGCCGCCGAAATTCTCCGCGAGTACGGCCCCTTCCCGGGCGTCGACAACGTGCATGGCGTCACGTTCGACGGCCGGCACGTCTGGTTCGCGTCCGGCGACAAGCTGAACGCCCTCGATCCGGCGAGCGGCAAGACGGTGCGCGCGATCGACGTCGCCGCGCATGCCGGCACCGCCTTCGACGGCAGGCATTTGTTTCAGATCGCCGAGGATCGCATCCAGAAGATCGATCCGAAAACCGGCCGCGTGCTCGCGACCATCCCGGCGCCCGGCGGCGGCGGCGACTCGGGCCTCGCGTGGGCCGAAGGGACGCTCTGGGTGGGGCAGCATCGCGGCCGCAAGATCCATCAGATCGATCCCGACACCGGGGCGATCCTGCGCACCATCGAGTCCAACCGCGTGGTCACCGGGGTCACCTGGACCGACGGCGAGCTCTGGCACGGCACCTGGGAGGGCGACGCGAGCGACGTGCGGCGCGTCGATCCGCGAACCGGCGCGGTCCTGGAGCGGCTCGAGATGCCGCCCGGCGTCGGCGTGTCGGGCCTCGAGTCCGACGGCGGCGATCGGTTCTTTTGCGGCGGCGGCAGCAGCGGCAAGGTGCGCGCCGTCCGCCGGCCGCGGCGCACCGCCACCGCCGGCCGCGTTTAGCAGGAGAACGCCATGACGCTGCCTTATCGCTGGGTGATCGTCGCCGTGGGCGGCTTCATGGGCTGTGTCGCGATCGGCGCGATCTTTTCACTGCCCGTGTTCCTGCAACCGATGGCGCTCGCGACGGGCTGGTCGCGCACCAGCATTTCGCTGGCGATGACGCTCGACTTCGTCACGTTGGGCATCGCCGCGTTCGGCTGGGGCATGATGCTCGATCGGTTCGGCCCCCGGCCGGTTCTGCTGGCCGGCAGCGCCATCCTCGGCCTCGGGCTGGTGCTGGCCAGCCGCGCCACCTCGGTCGAGGCGTTCCAATTTCGCTATGGCGTTCTGGTCGGGGTCGGCGGCGGCGCGATTTTCGCGCCCCTGATGGCGACCGTCACGGGTTGGTTCGACCGCCATCGCAGCCTGGCGGTCTCGCTGGTCTCGGCCGGCATGGGCGTGGCGCCCATGACGGTGGCGCCGATCGCCGCGCGCCTCGTCACGATCTACGACTGGCGTTTCTCCCAGCTCCTGATCGGCCTCGCCGTCTGGGCGCTGCTGCTGCCGGCCGCGTTTCTGGTGCGCCGCGCGCCGGTCGCCGGCGGCGAGGCCGCGCAGCGTCGTGCGGCCGCGCCGGCCATGACCGTGCGGGCGGCGCTGACCTCGCCGCCCTTCATCGCGCTGGCCGCCACCTACTTCCTGTGCTGCGCGACCCATTCCGGCCCGCTGTTCCACACCGTGAGCTATGCGATCTCCTGCGGTCTGTCGGTCACTGCGGCGGTCTCGATCTACAGCGTCGAGGGGCTTGCCGGTCTGGCGGGGCGGATCGCGTTCGGCTTGCTGGGTGATCGGTTCGGCGCCAGCCGCACGTTCGTCTTCGGGCTGCTGCTGCAGGCGACCGCGGCCGGCGGCTATTACTTCGCGCACGAGCAGGCCGCGTTCTATGCCGTGGCGGTCGTCTTCGGGTTCGCGTATGCGGGCGTGATGCCGCTCTACGCCGTGCTGATGCGCGAGAATTTTCCGCCGTCGATCATCGGGACGGTGGTCGGCGCCGGGTCGATGGCGTCGAGCCTCGGCATGGCGCTGGGGCCACTGGGCGGCGGCTTGATCCTCGACGCGTACGGCGCCTACGGGCGGCTCTATATCGCCACCTTCCTGATCGGGCTCACCGCCGCCGCCGTCATGTTCGTCTTCGGGCCGGCGCGGCCGCGGGCAGCCTCGATCGGTTGAAGACCTTCGGCAATGGCGGCGACCGGTGCCGCCTACCAGGTGACCGACGCGCCCGGCGGGCGTTCGGTGAGCAGCCAGCCGCTGTCGTTCATGCACGACAGGAAGCGCACCGCGCGCGAGCCGTCGACCACGGCCAGATAGCCCGAGGCCTCGCGCTCGCTCTGCGTCCGGCATTGCGCGCGGCTCTGGACGAAATCGACGTGCGTGCCGTCGGCTTTCGACCACGCCATGGGCGGCGCCTCGCACGCGCCGACGAGCGCGGCGACCGCCACCGCGCAGGCGGCGCGGATTGCACGCCCTGGCCCCCGATTCGCCGCCACCCGTCAGCCGCCCCCAGATTGCCGGACGTTGCGCCGGCGCCGTCCTGATACGCCAGATTGATCTGGATCGGCCCGCCGCGCAATTCTCGCGAACGCAGCTGATCCGTTGCGAGTCTCCTCCATGGGGGAGAGCAGACCGGCCACCAAATCCTTCAGTGGGCCGCATCACCGCGCAGCGCTTTCGGTTCGCTGGGCACCGGTTCAGGCGTCGCCAACCGGTGCCAGGGGAAGCGTGAAGCTGAAGATCGTGCCGCCGTCGGCGTGCGGCTCCGCCCGGATGATGCCGCCATGCGCCGCGACGATCGACCGGCAGATCGACAGCCCGATGCCCAGGCCCGTGTTCTTGGTGCTCACGAACGGTTTGAAGAGCCGTTGCGCGACCTCTGACGGAAGGCCCGGTCCGGTATCGCGAACCGACACCTCGGCAAACTCGTGATCGAGCTGCCGCGTGCTCAGGGTGAGCCGGCGTTGCTCGGCGCCATTCATGGCCTCGACGGCATTGCGCATCAGGTTCACCACCACCTGTTGAACCGGGGTCCGGTCGATCAGCACCGGGGGGATGTCGGGCGCCAGATCGAGGATCAGATCCACCGCAGCGAGCTTCGACCCGACCAGAGCGAGCGCGCTGGCTTCCTCGACCGCGCGATTGACGTCTTGGGTCGAGCGTTCGGTTTCGCCCTTCTCGATGAAGGTCCGCATGCGATTGATGATCTGACCGGCACGCGCGATCTGAATCGCCGCCTTTTCCATCGCAGCCAGCGTGCGCTCGCGCGGGACATCGCTCATCGTCGCCAGCCGGCGGCAGGCATTGATGTAGTTGCCCGCCGCGGTGAGCGGTTGATTGAGCTCGTGCGCGAGGGCCGAGGCGAGTTGCCCCATGGCACTCACCCGCGCGACGCGGAACAGCTCCGCCTCCAGCTCCTTGAGGCGTTGCGCGGCGCCTTGCTGCCGGGTGATGTCGCGGGCGAAGCCGATGAACAGGCGGCGTCCGGCAACCGACACCTCGTCCACCGTCAACGCCATGGGAAAGGTGCTGCCGTCGCGGCGCTGCCCGTCGACCCCGCGCTCGACGCCGATGATCCGGCGCTGGCTGGTGCCGCGATAGCGCGCGAGGTAGCCATCGTGCCGCTCTCGGTAGGGCGGCGGCATCAGCATGTCGACGTTGCGCCCGATCAGCTCGCCGGCGGCATAGCCGAACAGGGTTTCGCAGGCGCGGTTGACCGACTCGATGATGCCGGCGTCGTCGATCACGAGGATACCATCCGGGCTCGCGTCGAGAACGCTGCCCAGCCGCGCCTCGCCGCGCCGCACGTCGTCCTCGGCGCGCCGCCGCGCGTCGATGTCCTCCACCACGGCGAGCAGGTAGGGACCGGAGGACGCCGGGCCGTCGACCAGCGAGCAGGTCACGCGCGTCCAGATCGCCGCGCCGCTCTTGTGAAGCTGGCGCTTGTCGATCGCATAGCTGTGAGCGACCCGCGACAGCAGCCGCTCGACCAGGTCGATCTCCTGCGCGAGGTCTTCCGGATGGGTGATGTCGGCGACGCTCAGCGCGAGCAGCTCGCCGTCCTGATAGCCGAGCAGGTCGCACAGCTTGCGGTTGACCGCGAGGATCGTGCCGTCGAGCGCGACCTGCTGGATGCCGACGGCACTTAGATCGAACAGGGCCCGGAATTTCGCCGCATCTTCGCCGCGCGCATCGGTCACGCTGGCCTCACGACCGGTCGCCTGCCGCGCAAGCGCGACCGGCCCCGCGTCATCCGGTCCGGCGACTCGCCGGCTTCTCTCCGCGCAGCGCCGCCTGACTCTGCTGACCGAGCGCCAGCATCTGATCCTGGTAGCCCTTCATCTCGGCAGTCAGGTGATCGATGGAGCTCCGCCACCAGCGCTGCTGGACCTCGGCGACCTCGCCAGGGTTCTTACAGCTGGCCAGCTTCGTCCAGGCGTCGAGGTTGGTCTGGACCTGCTCAGCGCGGTTCTCGACCCAGCGCTCCGCCATCGCCTGCGACGCGGCCGACAGCTCTTGGCACCGTTCCAGCCACTTGTCCGGCAGCGCCGTCAGGAATAACGACGAACCGTTGCCATCCGTCTGAGTGGCCATGATGCGCTCCTTGCAATGGTGCGCGATGCTAGGTCAATACAAATGACCGTTCCCAGCACAAAGCGCATGAAGTTTGATCCGGATCAAAGTTCTGCTCATGACAAATGTTGCGTCCCGGTCGGTGAAAGGTAGCGGCCGACCTGAATTCTCGTAAGCTCTATCTGTCTAAACATTGACTTCTCTGGCATCCCACCAGAGGTCGACCAAGGAGCCGGCTCATGCCGCGGAGCACCGGGCGGAGCGCCCGCGACGGGCGCCTGCCGCCCATGGACATCAAAGCTGTGCCGATGACGGCCGACGGAACCCGAGTATCGTTGCTGACCGATGCCGAGCGGCGCGAGCTCGTCGCCATCGCCGTGCCGGTGGACGTGCGCGCCGGCGCCACCCTCTACCGGCAAGGCGACCGGGCGGATGCCGTCTATGGCCTGGCTCAGGGTGTGGTGAAAGCGCTGCGCCGAAACGGTGCGAGCAAGCGGACGGTCACCGCCTTCCTGTTTCCGCACGACCTGATCGGCCTGTCCGAGGCCGGCCGCTACGTGAATTCGGTCTTGGCCGTCACGCCCGCAACGCTGTACCGGATGCCGATTGCGGCGCTCGAGCATCTGCTGCGGCACAACGCCGAGCTCGAATACCACTTCCTCTGCAAGGTCTGTCATGGGCTGCGCGAGGCGCAACGTCACGCCGTCGTGCTCGGCCGCAAGTCCGCGGCGACGCGGGTGGCCATGTTCCTCGCCATGCTCGAGCGGCGCGAGGACGGCAGCGCCGGCAGAATCCACCTCGCCATGACGCGGTCCGATATCGCCGGCTATGTCGCGCTCTCGCTCGAGTCGGTCAGCCGTACGTTCCGCGCGCTCGAGCGCGACGGCATCATCGCGGTCCGCGACCGGCACCATGTCCGCGTCCTCGATCGCAAGCGGTTCGATCGCCTGGTGTCGGGCGCGTGATCGCGCGCCCGGATCAGGTCGCGCCACGGCCCGGAATGTGGCATAGAATCATGGGCGCAGATGCCCCATCGAACGACAACCCCGGCGGAGCGGTCGGCTCGGATCAAGCGCGGCATCCAGCGCGCCAAGCTTGCCGGCGTGGCCGTCGGCGCCAACGGACGCCGGCTCGGCGCCTTGCACCATGCCGACGCCACCGAGCGGGCGCTGCGCTGCTGGGAGATCGTCGTGGAATTCCGCCAGAGCGGCGCGACCTACCGCGGCATGGTCGACACCCTGAACCGGCGGCGGGAGCCGACCCCCACCGGCGCCGGCCGTTGGCACGTCAAGACGATACAGCGGCTCGTCGAGCGCGTGCGCGACGCCGATCCGCTGCTGCGGCGAAGCGCACTCGCGCTTGCCGAGGCGCGCAAGCGGCGCATCGTCCTGCAGGCATCGATGCAGCGCGCGCGGGAGCTCGGGGCGGCATCGATCGAGACCGTTCGCGCCGTTCTGGCTCAGGCCCGACCCGTTGGTAAGGTCGATCCCGCGAGGTGATCCGTCGTGGCCAAGCGGAGCCCTAAGCGGCCCGTCAAGCGTCAGCCGAAGCCGGCACCCCGGCCGACGGCGCGCGCGCCAGCCACGGCGCCACGGTCGGGCGAGCCGGCCGCGCCCGACGAGCTGCGCCTGATCGTCGGCGTCGGCGCTTCGGCGGGCGGCTTCGAGGCGTTCCGAACGTTCCTGGGGCATTTCCCGGCGCAAACCGGCATGGCGCTGGTCTATGTCCAGCATCTCGATCCGACGCGCAAAAGCCTGCTGGTCGAGCTGCTCGGCCGCCTGACCGACATGCCGGTGCTGGCGGCCGAGGACGGCGCGGCGCTCACGCCCGACCGGGTCTACGTGATCCCGCCGGATGCGACGTTGACGGTCGCGAACGGCGCGCTGCATCTCGCCGTGCCGGCGCCGGCGCGCGAGTTCCGCCGGCCGATCGACAGCTTCCTGACCAGCCTGGCCGAGGATCAGGGCGAGCTCGCGGTCGGCATCATCCTGTCGGGCGGCGGCAGCGACGGCACCGAGGGCGTGCGCGCCCTCAAGGAGAACGGCGGCCTGACCCTGGCGCAGGCCTCGGGCGACGATCACGCGATGACGGGCATGCCGGGCAGCGCGGCCGCGACCGGTCAGGTCGACTTCGTGCTGCCGGTCGAGGCGATGCCAGCCAAGCTGATCGAGTACCGTCGCCACCTGATCGCGGTGCGGGCCGAGAAAGGGTCCGACGGCACGCGCCAGGACGCGGCGAAGCATCTGACGCGCATCTTCCACATGCTGCGCCAGGCGGTCGGCCACGACTTCAGCCACTACAAGGAGAAGACCCTGGTGCGGCGCATCCAACGCCGCATGCAGGTGCTGCAGATCGACGACGTGCCCGCCTACATCGAGCATCTCCAGAAGCAGCCGGGCGAGCTGCAGCTGCTGTTCCAGGAAATGCTGATCGGCGTCACCCGGTTCTTCCGCGACGCCGAGGTGTTCGAGGCGCTCGAGCACGACGTGATCGCCAAGATCGTCGAGCAGAAGACGGGCGCCGACGAGGCGATCCGCGTCTGGGTGCCCGGTTGCGCGACCGGCGAGGAGGCCTATTCGATCGCGATCCTGATCAGAGAAGCGACGATCAAGCACCGGATCTCGCCGAGCGTCCAGATCTTCGGCACCGACATCGACGATCAGGCGATCCAGGCGGCGCGCAGCGCGCGCTATCGCTTGGCCCAAGTCGAAGGCGTCACGCCGGCGCGCCTCAAGCGCTGGTTCACGAACGACGGCGACAGCTACTCCCCGATCCGCGAAATCCGCGAGATGTGCATCTTCGCGACCCACAGCGTGATCAAGGACCCGCCGTTCTCCCGGATCGACCTGGTCTCCTGCCGCAACCTGCTGATCTATCTCGACCCCGAGCTGCAGGAGCGGCTCGCGCGCGTGTTCCATTACGCGCTCAGGCCCGGCGGATTCCTGTTCCTCGGCACGTCGGAGAGCCTGGGCCGAAACAACCAGCTGTTCACCGTCGCCCACAAGGGCCACCGCTTCTTCCTGCGGCAACGAGGAGCTGCAATCGGCCAACGAGGAGCTCGAGACCTCGAAGGAGGAGCTGCAGTCGGTCAACGAGGAGCTGCAGACCGTCAACACCGAGCTCAGCAACAAGAACGACGTCCTGAGCCGCGCCAACTCCGACCTGCGCAACCTGCTCGACTCGACCGATATCGCCACGATCTTCCTCGACTCGAATCTGTGCGTGACCAGCTTCACGCCGGCGGCGACCGACCTGTTCCCGCTACGCGACGCCGACCGCGGCCGTCCGATCACCGAGATCGTCGGGCGCCTGAACTACGCCGAGCTCAAGACCGACGTCGCGCGCGTGCTGCGCACGCTCACCGGCGTCGACCGCGAGGTCGGCATCCCGGAGGATCGCTCGACCTTCATCATGCGCGTGCGCCCCTACCGCACGGTCGACAACGTGATCGACGGCGTCGTCGTCACCTTCGTCGACATCACGGAGCAGAAGCGCCGCGAGCATGAGCTGGAACGCCTCGCCGCGATCGTCGAGTCGTCGCTCGACGCCATCGTCGGCCACGAGTTCGACGGCGTGATCACGACCTGGAACGCCGGCGCCGAGGCCATGCTCGGCTACGCCGCCGCCGAGATGCGCGGCAAACCCATCACCCAGCTCATGCCCGAGGACAAGCACGCCGAGGTCACGGGCGTGGTCGAGGCGCTACGGCGCGGCGAGCGCATCCGCCATGTCGAGGCCGACTGGATCCGCAAGGACGGCACGTCGGTGCGGGTGTCCGCCAACGTCTATCCGGTGACGATCGAGGGCAAGATCGTCGCGATCTCGTGGCTCGGGCGGGCTGCCAGCAGGCGCGACGCCCTGGCGGACGCCGCGAACTGACGCGATCCCGCGGCGGCGCGTCGCGGGGCTGACGCCCGACGCCGCTCAGTGGACCAGCAGCGCCGGGATCTTGGCGTGGTGGAGCACGTGGTTGGTGACGCCGCCGAGCACCGCCTGGCGGAACCGGCTGTGCGTGAAGGCGCCGGTCACCAGCAAGCTCGCGCCCTCGCGGCGCGCGGTGTCCAGGAGATCGGCGCCGACCGCCGCCGACGGGCTGGCGCCGGTGACGGCGCGCGCGGTCAGGCCGCGCCAGGCCAGGTTGTCGATCACCTCGTCGGGATCGTGCGCGGGCCGGCCGCTCTCGGCGCGGGTGAACACCAGGATCTCCTCGCACGCCGCCAACAGATCGAGCGCGCCGACCACGGCGCGGTTGGCCTCGCGGCTGCCGTTCCAGGCGACCAGCGCGGTCTTGAACGGCCGCTCGGGCAGCGCCGCCGGGCACACCAGCACGGGACGGCCGGCGCCGAACAGCGAGCCCTCGATGGTCGACTTCTCGAGCGGCAGCTGGCGCTCGTGCAGCCCGGTCTCGACGATCAGGTCGGCGAGGCTGCCGAAGCGCGCGATCACCTGGTCGGGCGCGCCGACGGCGTCGTGCCATTCGGCCGACACGCCGCCGCTGCCGCTCGGCCGATCGAGCACGGGCACGCCGTTGCCGAGGCACCATGCGTCGAACAGCCCGCGGGCGCGCTCGGCGCCCGCGGCGCTCTCCTCGTCGAGGCCGGCGACGATGCGCTCGATCGAGAACGTGTCGGCGTCCGGCGAGAAGCGCAGGCTCTCGCGCACGTCCTGGCGCACGAACAGCGCGCTGAGATGCGCGTCGGCCAAGCGCCCGACCGCGAGCGCGAGATCGAGCGTCGCGTGATCGCTGTTCATCGCGTTGGTCAGCACGAGGATGGATTTGACGGCCATGGCGGCACCCCGCTCAGTGAACCAGCAGCGCGGGGATCTTGGCGTGATAGAGCACGTGGCTCGTGACGCCGCCGAGAACCATCTGGCGGAAGCGGCCGTGGGTGTAGGCGCCGGTCACCAGGAGGCTCGCGCCCTCCCGTCGGGCGGTGTCCAGGAGGTCGACGCCGATCGCGGCCGACGGGCTGGCGCCCATGACGGTGCGCGCCGTGATGCCGTGCCAGCCGAGGTAGGCGATGATCTCGTCCGGATCGCTCGACGGACGGCCGGTCTCGGCGCGGCAGAACACACGGATGTCCTCGCACGCCCGCAGCACGTCGAGCGCGCCGACCACCGCGCGATTGGCCTCGCGGCTGCCGTTCCAGGCGATCAGCGCGGTCTTGAAGGGCCGTTCGGGCAACGCGGCCGGGCACACCAGCACCGGGCGACCCGCGCCGAACAGCGACCACTCGATGGTCGATTGCTCGAGCGGCAGCTGGCGCTCGTGCAGCCCGGTCTCGACGATCAGGTCGGCGAGGCTGCCGAAGCGCGCGATCACCGGCTCGGGCGCGCCGAAGCCGTCGCGCCATTCCGCCGAGACGCCGGCGCCGTCGCCCGGGCGGTCGCGCGCGGGCAGGCGGTTGCGCACGCACCAGTCGTCGAACGCGGCATGGGCGCGCTTCGACGCCTCGGTGCCTTCCCGGTCGATGCCGGCGACCATGCGCTCGATCGTCACGCTGTCGGTCTCGGCGCCGGAATAGAGCAGGGTTTCGCGCACGTCCTGGCGGACGAACAGCGCGCACAGATGGGCGTCGCTCGGCCGCGCGGCCGCAAGCGCCAGATCGAGCGTGGCGCGATCGCTCGGCATCGCGTTGGTCAGCACCAGGATCGATTTGATGGCCATGACGCCTCCAGGGGCTATGGCCTCACTCTTAGCCGCCGCGGACATCCGAGGTCTTGATTTGGATCAACCTCGCCGCCGGCCGGTGCCCGCTGGCACGCAACGCGGGCGGCGGTCTCCCTTCGCAAAAAGCACAGGCGGCCCTATCCTGACGGGGCGCGCGGGCGGATCAGCCGTCCCGCCGGCCGATCGCCCCAAACCCATCACCCGGAGGAAGCGCCGATGATCTACGAGGTCCGCACCTACACGCTGCGCACCGGGACCGTGCCCGAATTCGAGGAGCGCTATGCCAAGCGGCTGCCGTTGCGGGAGAAGCACTCCAAGCTGGGGGCGTTCTGGCACACCGAGTTCGGACCGCTCAACCAGGTCGTCCACGTCTATCCCTACGACGATCTGCAGCACCGCACGGCGGTGCGCGCCGCGATGGCGAAGGACACCGCCCTGGCGGCGCTCCCCGGCGGCGGCGATCTGATCGTGGCGCAGGAAGCCGAGATCATGATCCCGGCGCCGTTCATGCGCCCGCTCGGCAGCCGGGACTACGGCACCGGCAACGTCTACGAGATGCGCACCTACACCTACGGCACCGGCGAGCTCCCGAAAGTGCTGGAGGCGTGGGCCAAGGCGGTGCCCGCGCGCGAAGAGCTCTCGCCCTTGGTGGCCTGCTGGACCAGCGAGCTCGGCGGGCTCAACAAGTTCATCCACACCTGGGCGTACAAGGACGTCAACGAGCGCGACCGCATCCGCAAGGAATCCCGCGCGCCCGGCCGCGTGTGGCCGCCGCAGAGCGGCGTGCGGCCGCTCCGCCAGGAAAACAAGCTCCTGATCCCGACGGCCTTCTCGCCGCTGCGGTAGCGGCGCGATCACGGCGCGGCGCCGGCGGCGTTCAGCGACTGGCCGGCGGCGCGGTCGCGGCAAAGGAGGCGCGCGCCGCGATCGGCTCGAGCCAGGCGCCCAGCTTCGGGTGGCCCGAGCGCCAGCGAAAATCGGGATTCCGCGCTTCGAGCCCGAGGGCGCACGCGAGCGTTATCTGCGCCAGGTTGAGCGGCCCGCGCATGAACGGATGCTCGATCTCGGCTTCCCAGAGATCGACGAGGCGTCGGGCGCGCTCGGCCTCGTGCCCGATCACCGTGGGGGACTGCTCGTTTCGCGGCCGCGTCACTTCGCGGCCCCACACCGAGAGGCCATCCAGCAGGCTGGTCGCCAAGGCCCCGAGACGGAGCGCCCGCCAACCGGCTTCTCCCGCCGGCAGGTCGAAGCGCGGTTCGCCGTCGAGGTGATCGAGGTACCGGCAGATGACGGCGGAGTCCTCCAATCCGACGCCGTCGTCCCGCATCAGAAAGGGAACCCGACCCGACGGGTTGATGGCGTAGTACGGGCTGTTCGCCGTGCGGGTCTGCGCCGCGACGATCTCGACGCGGCTCTCCAGTCCCTTCTCCAGCATCACGATGCGGGCGATCCGCGCGTAGGGCGACCCCGGCGTGATGTAGAGCTTCATGATGCGTAGATCCCTCGTCGAATATCCGGCGCGCGACCCTACCCGCGCCGCTGGGCGCCGGCCGCGTCGAGCAGCTGGACCAGCACGTCGTAGGGCTGCGCGCCGACCACGCCCTGGCGCGCGGCGACGAAGGTCGGCACGCCGGTCACGCCGTAGGCGCGCGACTTCTCCCAGTCGGCGTCGACCGCGTCCTTGAAGCGGCGCTCGTCGAGCGCCGCGCGCGCGTCCTCGACCGGCAGGCCGACCGTGGCGACGACGTCGAGCAGCACCGCCGGGTCGCCGATGTTGCGCGCGTCGACGAAGTAGGCGCGGTAGAGCGCGTCGTGCAGCGCCTCGCCGTTCGGCTGCGTGTCGGCCCACTTGCCGAGCTCCTGGGCGAGCCGGCTGTTGTAGGTGTGGGTGCGCCGCCCGTAGGGCAACCCTTCGGCGTCCATCAGGCGCTTCATGCGCTGATACATCGCCTCGGGATCGAGGCCGCGCTCGGCGTAGAACCCCGCCATCTCGCGGCCCTCGGCGGGCGTCTCGGGATGCAGCGGGAAATGCACCCAGCTCGTCGTGATGTCGTACGCCTGCCGCAGCTTCTCGATACGCACGGTACTGAGATAGCACCAGGGTCAGACGTAGTCGGTGAAGATCTCCAGCTCGACCGTCATCCAGGCCTCCAAGCGGCGATGGTCCGGCATGGTACGGCGAAACCCGCCCGGATGGCAGCCACGTTTCGCGGCCCTTCAAAACGTCATCCCCGCGCAAGCGGGGATCCAGGAGTCGGACGGCAGATGTCGGACGGCGGTGCGCGTGATCCTGGATGCCCGCTTGCGCGGGCATGACGACTTTGAGTTAGAGGGTCACGCTCGTGAGCGCTCGGGTCACGCCAGGCCCAGCCCGTCGAGCAGCGGACCCAGGAGATGGCGGTAGGGCGCGGCACGGCCGAGCGCCTCGCGATAGAGCGGCTGGCGCACCTGCACGAGGCTCGCGGTGCGCACCGCGCGCGTGGCTTCGTGGAAGGCGAGGCAGCCGGGGTGCCAGTCGAGGCCGCAATGGGCGACGATGCGCCGCGCCGCGCCCTCGAGGTCGGCGACCACGTCCTCGTAGCGCACCGTCAGGAGCACGCCGTCGGGCAGCACGCTGCGCCACAGCGCCATGACGTCCTGGTAGCCGCGATGGTAGCGGCCGAGCTCGCCGAGATCGTAGGCGTAGGGGTGGTTGCCGACGAACAGCTTGCTGTAGCACGACAGGCAGGTGTCGACCGGGTCGCGCTCGACCGCGATGACGCGGGCGTCGGGCAGCGCCCAGTGGATCAGCCCGACATGCACGAAGTTGAGCGGCAGCTTGTCGGTGATGCGCGCGGCGTCGGGCGCCAGGGCCACGGTCTCGGCCAGATAGCGCATGCCGAGATCGACCAGCGATTGCGGCGCGACGTCGCGCAGCAGCGCGGGATACGCGCCGGCCGCTTGCTCGCGCGCGTGCGTGTTCAAGGCCGCGACGGCGCGCGGCAACGTCTCGAGCTCGCCCGCGCCGTGCACCGACGGATGGTTCGCCAGGATTTGCTCGACCAAGGTGGTGCCCGAGCGCGGCATGCCGACGATGAACACCGGCGTCGCGCCGCGCGCGCCGGCGCCGGCGCGCGCCCGCATCGTCTCCGGCGTGAACACGTCGGCCAGGCGCGCGAAGCCGGCCAGGGTTCCGGCCTCGTCGTACGCGATCTGACGACGCTTGAGGCCGTTGGCCGCCGACAGATGCTCGAAGCCGCGCGCGGGCTCGCCCATGTCGGCGAGCGCCTTGGCGAGCGCGAAACCGAGACAGATGCGCTCGCCGACCGGTAGCGTCGCCTGTTCGCGCGCCAGCGCCTCCATCGCCGCGACCAGCGGGTCGCCGGGCGCGAAGCGTCGACAGTCGGCGAGCGCGAGATAGTGCCGCGGGCTGCGCGGCGCCAGCGCGACCGCGCGCTCGAGCACCGCGCGCGCCGCGTCGAGCTGGCCCAGCACCTTGAGGCTCAGCCCGCGGTTCGCGTACGCGTTGGCGTTCGCAGGATCGAGGGCCAGCGCCTGGTCGAACCAGGCGAGCGCCTCGACCTCGCGGCCGAGCCCGTTGAGCGCGGTGCCCATGTTGACGTGCGTGTCCGGCGCGGTCGGCGCCAGCGCCAGCGCCGCGCGATAGCTCGCGATGGCGTCCTCATGGCGGCCGAGCGCCGACAGGGCGATGCCGAGATTGTTGTAGGCGTCGACATAGCCCGGCTGGAGCTGGAGCGCCTCGCGATAGTGCGACACCGCGTCGTCGAACCGGGCCAGGTTCTGCAGCGCGTTGCCGAGATCGTTGTGCGCCGGCGCGAAGTCGGGCTTGAGCGCGAGCGCGCGCTCGAAGCAACCGACCGCCTCCTCGTGGCGGCCGAGCACGCCGAGCGCAGCGGCCAGATTGCAATGCAGCTCGGCGACGTCGGGCGTGCGCTCGATCGCGCGGCCGAGCGCCGCGCACGCGGTCTCGATCCGGCCGAGCTGCAAGGCCAATGCGCCGATCCGCGCGTCGAGCTCGGGCAGCGTCGGATCGAGCGCCCGCACCGCCTCGAAGGCGTCGAGCGCCGCGGCGCGGCGATCGAGCGCCTGCAGCAGCCGGGCGAGATTGAACCGCGCCGTCGCGTTGGCGGGCTCGAGCGCCGCCGCGCGCTCGAGATGCGGCAACGCCTCGTCGACGCGGCCGGCGCCCGTCAATGCGGCGCCGAGATCGTGGTGCGCCTGGACGAGGTCGGGGTCGGCGGCCAGCGCCGCGCGGAACGCGGCGATCGCGGGCTCGATGCGGCCGAGGCCGCGCAGGGTGCCGCCCAGATTGTAGTGCGCCTTGGCGAAGCCGGGCGCCACCGCGATCGCCGCCTCGAACGCGACGATCGCCGCCTTGGGACGGCCGAGCAGCTTGAGGACGGCGCCCAGGTCGTTGCGTGCGTCGGCCGCGTCGGGCGTGCGACGCACCGCGCGCCGGAGCAGCTTGAGGGCATCGTCGAGCCGGCCCTGGCCGGCGCGGATCAGCCCCAGGCGATGCAGCGCGCCGGCGTGATCGGGCGCGATGCGCAGCGCCTCGTCATAGAGTTGCGCGGCGTCGTCGAGCTGCCCGTCCCGATGACGGACGAGCGCGAGCTCGACCAGGTCGGCCGCCGCCGGGCCGCGCCGACGACCTGCCGGCGGCGCGCTCAACGCCGCGGACCGTGCAACACGACGTCGCGCGCGCTGGCCTGCATCGACCGTCTCCCCACCGACCGCTCAGCAGTGCTACGGGTCGCGGCGCGCCGCCGTCCCCGGTGACACGCCGCGACGGCACGTCGCTACCGCGGTACGGGTCAGTAGGGGCGCGCGGTCGTGCCCGCGGCGTCCTGCCGCAGAATCAAGCCGGCGTCGTCGTTGCGCCAGTTGCCGACGCGCGGGTCGACCGGCCAGATCTCCATCGCGTCGGCCGGATAGGGCTTGAGCAGCCCGCGCGCCGACTCGGGCGCGGCGCCGTCGTCGCCGAGCCATGCCGCGTAGTCGTCGGGCGCGATGATGACGGGCATGCGGTCGTGCAGGGTCGCGACCAGCTCGTTCGCCGCCGTGGTCAGGATCGTGAAGCTGCGCAGCACCGCGTCGCCGCCCAGGCGCTTCGATTCCCACAGGCCGGCGAGGCCGAGCGGCGCGCGATCCTTGAGCGCGATCGCGTAGGGCTGCTTGGTGCCGTCGGGCCGCTTCTGCCACTCGTAGAACAGATCGAACGGCACCAGGCAGCGCCGGCCGGCCTGCCAGGCGTCGCGGAAGGCGCGCGTCGTCGCGACCGTCTCGGACTTGGCGTTGATCGTGTTGAAGGCCGGCTTCTCGTCCTTCGACCAGTGCGGCACCAGACCCCACTTCAAGAGGTCGAGCGAGCGGCGCTTGTCCTTCGGGTTGAAGCGCACGACGCCGATCTCCTGGGTCGGCGCGACGTTCCAGCTGGCGCGCAGATTGGGCAGCGGCGCCGTGACGCCGAAGCGCCGGGCGAGCTTCTCGGGATCGGAATGCTGGGCGCCGCGCGCGCACATGCCGGCAATCTGGCGCCCGCCCGACGACCATGCAAGCGCACAGCCAAATAACAGTCGTCATGCCCGCGAACGCGGGCATCCAGGGTCACGAGCACCGCCGTTCGACTCCTGGATCCCCGCTTGCGCGGGGATGACGCGAAGGATTCGGGCCATCCGCCCGCTCACGCTCGCGTCAGCACGGCGTTGATCAGGCGCGTGCGGCCTTCGACGAGATTGCGCTGGCCGAGACGCGCCTTCTCGAAAAAGCTCTGACCCACGATCAGGTGGATGCCGAGCGATGGCCGACCGGCCGGCGTCGCAGCGGCGCGCGCGCGCTCGGCTTCCTGCTCGGCGAGCGCGGCCTCGCTGTTGTCGTGCCAGACCTGCACCGCGAAGCCGGCATCCTCGAGCAGCGCGCGCGTCTCCGCCGGCGTCTTGAGGCAGCTCATCGCCGGCGTCTCCGCCCACATCGCCGGATAGACCACGTCGCCGCCCGGGCCCTGCGCCACGTCCTGCAGCGCGAGCCGGCCGCCCGGCTTGAGGACGCGCCGGAGCTCGGCGTAGAAGCGCGGCCGGTCGGCGATGTTCATCGCGACGTTCTGCGTCCAGGCGAGATCGAAGCTGGCGTCGGGGAACGGCAGCGCGAGCGCCGAGCCGCGCTGGAACGCGACGCGCGCGGCGAGCCCGCTGCGGCGCGTGAGCTCGGTCGCGACCGCGACGAACTCTTCGGTCAGGTCGACGCCGCTGACCGTGCAGCCGTAGGTGTGGGCGAGATAGCGCGACGGCCCGCCGAGCCCGGAGCCGACGTCGATCACGCGATCGCGCGCCGTCGGCGCGAGCAGACGCGCGAGCTCGACGGTGGCGACGCGGCGGCGCGAGTGGAACTCGTCGACCGGCGCGAGATCCTCGACGGTGAGATGCTCGACGTCCTTGCCGGCCTCGCGCAGCGCGGCGAGCAGCCGCTCGAGCAGGCCGCCGCGGCCGTAGTGGCGATCGACGTCGGGCGCGTCAGTCATCGGCGAGCTCCCCAGAATTCAACCGGCGGGTGATGGCGATCACAGCGCACGCGCGCCGACCCCCGCAAACTCGGCTTGTTTTTAGGAAATTTCTCAGAACGAGGAGGATCCATGATGCCCACCCCGACCACCGACCGAAAGGCCAAACGGGCCTTCGGCATCACGACCAACGCCCAGCTGGCCCGCCAGCGCGCCGTGCTGTCCGTCATCCTGGGCGCCCCGCCGGCCCTGGTCGCCGCCGACCTCGGCTGCGACGTCGCGACGCTGATGCGCTGGGTCAGGGTCCAGCGCCAGCAGCTCCCCAAGGCGACCCGCGCGTCCGACGCCGCGGATGCCAACGGGCAGCCGGATGGCGAGGCCGATGCCGCCGCGGCGCCGCTGCCCCTGCCCTTGCGCTGCGCCGGCAAGCGCCTGCTGCCGGTCGACCGGCGGGTCGCGCCGGAGAACACGGCCGTGGTCGACGCCGCCTACCGGCACGCCGAGTTCGACTATAGCGGCCGGCGCATCCGGCCCAGCCGGCTCGCGCACTGAGGCAGGACGCCGGGCGCGCCGCACAAGCGGCGATCCGACACGGGTCGCCGCCCCGGCGCTTTCGGTGTAGAATGGCCGCCATGGCGCGTCGCCTGTTCCTTTCGATCGGTCTGATCGCCGCACTGGGCGTGCTCGGCACCCTGCCGGGCCACGCGCAGACGCCGGCCAGCGCGACACCGGCCAGCGCGACACCGGCACCAGCCGCCGATCAGACCGCGGCGGCGACACCGACGGCGACGCCGGACGGCTCGAACAGCGCCAAGCAGGACGTCTCGATCACCGGCAACGGGCGCAAGGACACCATCGTGCTGCGCCCGAAGGACGGCGACACGATCAGCGTGCGGCTGCCGATCCAGGGCCAGGTGTTCATCGACTCGCTGATCCCATGGGCGGTCACCGGCGGCAAGCCCTCGAAGCAGATGGAAGTGTTCTTCGGCGTGCGCGGCATCGGCGTGCAGCACACCGGCACCGAGGGCGGCGCCAAGGCGACCTTCACGATCCGCCTGATCGACGGCCGCACCCTCACGCTCAACATCCGCGCCGTGCGCGCCAAGTACAAGGTCGGCTACGAGATCATCACGTAGCACCCGGCGCGCTCGTTGCCTCCCTGATCCGTCATGACCGGCCTCGTGCCGGTCATCCACGTCGAGCCGATGCGCAACCGCCGGCGAATGCCATAGCATCGTGCCTCGAGCACGACGCCCGTCGCCCGCGTCCCGGGGAGGACATGGATGAAGATCACCGACCTCACGATCACGCTGTTCGCCTGGGACGACATTCCGGCGACACGCTATGCCGCGCACACCGGGCGCTTCGCCGGATCGAGCCAGCTCGGGCTCCTGACGCTCGCGACCGACCAGGGCGTCGAGGGCCACGCCTTCCTGGGCTCGGCCTACAACTCGGCCGAGCTCGACGGCCCCATGCTGATCCGCGTCCTCAAGCCGATCGTGATGGGCCAGGATCCGCTCAAGCGCGAGCGGCTCTACCAGGCGATGTGGAAACGTGCGCGCGCCGTCACCGTGCGCGCGATCGGCGCGGTCGACATCGCGCTGTGGGACATCGCCGGCAAGGTCGCCGGCTTGCCGATCCACAAGCTGCTCGGCGGCTATCGCGACAGCGTGCCGGCCTACGCGAGCTCGCAGGTGCTGGGCGCGCCCGAGGCCTACGGTGAGCAGGCGCAGCACTTCAAGTCGCTCGGCTGGCAGGCCTACAAGATCCACCCGCCGGCGCAGTGGCGCGACGACATCAAGGTGTGCGAGGCGGTGCGCCGCGCGGTCGGCGACGACTACACCGTGATGCTCGACTCGACCTGGAGCTACGAGTACCCCGAGGCGTTGCGGGTCGGGCGCGCGATCGAGGCGCTCGGCTTCTACTGGTACGAGGACCCGCTGGCCGACGCCGACATCTACAACTACGTCAAGCTCAAGCAGAAGCTCGACATCCCCATCATGGCGACCGAGTACCCGATCGCCGGATTCGATTCATACCAGCCGTGGATCACCGAGCGGGCGACCGACTTCCTGCGCGGCGACGTCGCGGTCAAGGGCGGCATCACGACCCTGATCAAGACCGCGCATCTCGCCGAGGCGTTCCACATGCGCTACGAGGTGCACCATGGCGGCAACTCGCTCAACAACGTCGCCAACCTGCACGTCATCATGGCGATCAAAAACTGCGAGTTCTTCGAGGTGCTGCTGCCCGACGCGGCGCAGAAGTACGGGCTCGAGCCCGACATCGCGGTCGGCCGCGACGGCCTGGTGCACGCCCCGACCGGTCCCGGCCTGGGCGCCGCGATCGATCTCGATCTGATCAAGAAGAAGACCGTCGCCGTCCTGCGCTAGCCGGCTCGGTCAGCGCGGCTTCAGCCAGACCGAGACGGTGCGCGCGTGGGTCTTCGACCAGTTCTCGAACACCGCGCAGGTCGACACGCCGTCGGCCTCGTGGAACTGGTTGATCTCGGTCACCATGATGGAGCCGATCGTGCATTCCTGGCCGACCACGCACGGCCGGGGCGCTTCGCCGGGCTCGGCGGCGCCGCAATAGAGCCCGGCGACGGGGCGGTCCTTGGGCTGCGTCACGCAGGCGAGGCCGGCCGTCACCTGCACGGGCGCGCCGCCGAAGCCGCTGGCGGTGCCGGGCACGTCCTGCTCGGGGCTGCGCAGCAGGCCCGCGTCGGCCGGCGGACGAGCGGCGTCCGGCCACGGCAGGCAGCTGAGCTCGCCCGCCAGGGCGGGCGCCGGCATGGTGGCCGCGGCGGGCGCCGCGGCGGCCTTTTTCGCCGCGGAATCGCTGCCGCAGCCGGCGACGGCAAGCAGGCTCAGCACGGACAGGAGCAGACCAATCGGGGTGGCGACGCGCACCCTTGCCTCCGTGGACGTTGTGGCGAAGGCTGGACCATATAGCAGGCGGCGACGCGCAGAAAAGGGAGGCGCGCATGGCGCTCGACAGCGCGCGCGTCGAGGCGCTGGAGGCGCTGCGCGCCGCGATCGGGCCCCGGAAGACGGAAGCCGGCGACGGCTAGCCGGTTTCGGGTTTCAGGTCTGCGGTTTCCGACCTCCGGAGCGCGCCCGCGGCGGCCATGCCGGCCGCTGCCAGCGCCGCCATCGCGAGGAACGCGCCGCCGCCGAGCGCACCGGTCAGCGGGCCGGCGGCCAGCATCGTGAGGCCGCCGAGCAGGCCCATCGGCAAGGCCGAGTGCAGGCCCTGCGCGGTCGCCGACAGCCCGGCCGGCGCGTTGTCGCGCAGGCAGTGCATGGCGCCCAGATGGGTGGCGCCGAAGCTGACGCCGTGCAGCGCCTGCAACGCCACCAGCGCGATCGGATCGGTGGTCAGGCCGGTCACGAGCCAGCGCAGCGCGGCCGCGCCGCCGCCGAGCAGGATCAGGCCCGCCGGGGTCACGCGGCGCAGCAGCGGCGCGCCGTACCAGAACAGCGCGACCTCGGCGATCACGCCCTCGGCCCACAGGAAGCCGATGAAGCCGTCGCTCAGACCCGCCGCGCGCCAATGGATCGTGCCGAAGCCGTAATAGACCATGTGGCTCGCCTGGATCAGGCCCGAGGCGAGAAACAGCAGCTGCACGCGGCGCCGCCCGAGGACGCCGGTGAGGCCCGCGACCAGGTTCACGCTCAGGCTCCGGGTCGGCCGGAGGTCGGGCAGGCCGAGCGCCACGCCGAGCGTGATCGCCGCGCCGGCGATCAGGAGCGCGAGCACGGCGCCCGCCGGCCGGCCGGTCAGGAACAGGCCGCCGAGCAGCGCGGCCGCAAGGAACGTGACCGAGCCGACGAAGCGCACGCGGCCGTACTGGAGCGCGTGCGCGCGCACCGCGCCCAAGGTCATGTCCTCGAACAGCGGCATCGCAGCGGCCGTGCCGCCCTGCGCCAGCACGCCGACCGCGAGCAGCGCCCAGAAACCGCGCGCAACCAGGAACAGGCACCAGCACGCCAAGCTGAAGCCGACCAGCAGCACGATCAGGCGTTTGCGCTCGCCGGTGCGATCGGCGACCCGCGCGATCAGCGGCGCCGCCAGGATGCGGGCGACCATCGCGGCGGCGAGCAGCGCGCCGATATGGCTGCGGTCGAGCCCGTGCGCCTGCAGCCAGATCGGCCAGAACGGCAGCGCGATGCCGCCGGCGCCGAACACCGCGCCGTAGTACGACGCGAGACGCCAGACGAGCCGGCGCGGCAGCGCCTCGGTCGACAGGGTCACGCGCCGGTCCCACGTCCCCGCGTCAGGCGCGGCGGGCGAGATCGTCGCGCGCGAGCTCCCACATCAGCCGGAAGCGGCCGCTGCGCACGCCGGGCGCGGCGCCCGCGGCGACCAGCGCGCGCTCGTCCGGCGTCGCGGCGAGCGCGTCGGCTTGGGTCGCCTCGACGATCAGGATCCAGGTCGTCGGCGCGGGCGGCGCGCCGGCCACCGGCTTGCCGTCGGCGTCGAGCGGCAGCGACAGCGCGGGATCGTTGACGAGAAAATGCGCGCCGACGATGCCGGGCGCCGCGACCAGGCGATCGAGCGCGCCGCCGAGCCACGCCGCCAGCGCGTCGGCGCGTCCCGTAGCCGGCGCGCAACGCACGAACGCGGTCCAGCCGCCGCGGCCCTGGCCGCGGCTCGCCTTGACCGCGGCGATGATGCGCCCGGGCGCGACGAAGCGCGCCATCACGGCGCGCGACCATGCCGTCTGGTTGTTGAGCGCGCGGCGATAGGCCTCGCCGCCGAGCACCGCCAGGGTCTCGGCCTCGTAATACGCCAGGTACTTGGGCGAGGGATTGCCGGCGTCGGGCGCGGCGACGAAGCGGCGCGCCGCGATGAAGCCCGGGATGCCGACGCGCTCGGCGATGTGCTCGCCGTCGTACCAGCGGTTGAACTCCGCCTCGTCGGCGGGCGCGATGTCCATGAACGTAATCAGCATGCCGCCGCCGCGCAGGCCCATGGTTCAGCTCCCTTCTGCTCATCCGAGATGCTATCCGACCCGCACCCCCCTCCCAACCCTCCCCCTCAAGGGGGGAGGGCGTTAGTCTGTGCGGACGACGACGGTGCCGCTTACCCGTCCTGCTCCCTCCCCCCTTGAGGGGGAGGGTTGGGAGGGGGGTGCGCGTGTGACTTGATCGGGGGGAGCATGACGACGAAACCGATGGCGAGCGACATCGAGATCGCGCGCGCGGCCAAGATGCTGCCGATCGAGCAGGTCGCGGCCGGGCTCGACATCCCGGCCGACGCGGTCTACCGCTACGGCCCGCACAAGGCGAAGCTCGGCTTCGACTTCATCCGCACGCTCGAGCACCGGCCGCGCGGCAAGCTCGTGCTCGTCACCGCGATCACGCCGACGCCGGCCGGCGAGGGCAAGACGACGACCACGGTCGGGTTGGGCGACGCGCTGCGCCACGTCGGCAAGAAGAGCATGATCTGCCTGCGCGAGCCGAGCCTCGGCCCGGTGTTCGGCGCCAAGGGCGGCGCGGCCGGCGGCGGCTGGGCCCAGGTCGTGCCGATGGACGACATCAACCTGCATTTCACCGGCGACTTCCACGCCATCGGCGCGGCGCACAACCTGTTGTCGGCGATGATCGACAACCACGTCTACTGGGGCAACCCGCTCGACATCGATCCGCGCCGCATCGCCTGGAAGCGCGTGATGGACTGCAACGACCGCGCGCTGCGCCAGATCGTCGTCGGGCTCGGCAACGGCGCCAACGGCCTGCCGCGCGAGGACGGCTTCGACATCACGGTGGCGTCCGAGGTGATGGCGATCTTCTGCCTGGCGACCTCGCTCGCCGATCTGCAGCAGCGGCTCGGCAACGTCGTGATCGGCCGCAACCGCGCGCGCCAGCCGGTGCGCGCGCGCGACCTCGAGGCCGAGGGCGCCATGACGGTGCTCTTGAAGGACGCGCTGCAGCCCAATCTGGTGCAGACGATCGAGAACACGCCGGCCTTCATCCATGGCGGACCGTTCGCCAACATCGCGCACGGCTGCAACAGCGTGCTCGCCACGTCGACCGCGCTGCGGCTCGCCGACTACGTGGTGACCGAGGCGGGCTTCGGCGCCGATCTCGGCGCGGAGAAGTTCTTCGACATCAAATGCCGCAAGGCCGGGCTCGAGCCGGCGGCCGCGGTGGTGGTCGCGACCGTGCGCGCGCTCAAGATGCACGGCGGCGTCGCGCGCGACCAGCTCGGCCGCGAGAACGTCGGCGCGGTCGAGGCGGGCGTCGTCAACCTGGCGCGCCACGTCGAGAACCTGCAGAAGTTCGGCGTGCCGGTGGTGGTGGCGATCAACCAGTTCTCGAGCGACACGGCCGCCGAGTTCGCCGCCATCGAGCGCGCGTGCGAAAAGCTCGGCGTCGCCGCGCATCCGTGCGCGCATTGGGCCGAGGGCGGCAAGGGGGCGGCGGCGCTGGCGCGCGACGTCGTCGCGCTCGCCGAGGCCGGCAAGGCACAGTTCAAGCCGCTCTATCCCGACGAACTGCCGCTCGCCGACAAGATCCGCCGCATCGCGACCGAGATCTACCGCGCCGCCGACGTCGCGTTCGAGGCCGGCGCGGCAACCCGGCTCAAGCAGATCGAGGACGAGGGCTACGGCAAGCTGCCGATCTGCATGGCCAAGACGCAGTACAGCTTCACGACCAACCCCGACCTCAAGGGCGCGCCGTCGGGCCACACCATCCCGGTGCGCGACGTGCGCTTGTCGGCGGGCGCCGAGTTCGTCGTCGCGCTGTGCGGCGACATCATGACGATGCCCGGCCTCGCGCGCATCCCCAACGCCACCAAGATCGGCCTCGACAAGGACGGCCTGATCGAAGGGCTGTCGTAACGCGGCGGCGAGTACCCCCCACCCCGACCCTCCCCCTCAAGGGGGGAGGGAGTGACTTCGATGATGGCAGCAGCGCCGAGTCCGTAATCTGTCCCCTCCCCCCTTGAGGGGGAGGGTTAGGGAGGGGGGTGACGGCCCCTCAGAGCTCCCACTCGGGGACGAGCCAGGGCTCGGCGGCGGCGGCCTCCTGCCATTCGGCGAGCGCGGGCAGCGCCAGCACCGCGTCGACGTAGGCGCGCGCGGGAACCGGCAGCGGGATGCCGGAGCCGGCGAGCCGGAGCACCTCGGGCGCGAACATGGCGTCCGCGATCGTGAAGCCGCCGAACAGGAGCGCGCCGCCGGCGCCGTAGCGCTCGCGGCAATCGACCCAGATCTGGGTCATGCGCGCGACGTCGGCCTGCACCGGCTCGCTCGGCGACTTGAGCTTGACGGGATGGCGGCAGTTCATCGGCACGGCCTTGCGCAGCTCGAGGAAGCCGGCGTGCATCTCGGCGGTGGCGGCGCGCGCCGCCGCGCGCGCGGCGCGGCCGCTCGGCCACAGCTTGGCCTCCGGGAAGCGCTCGGCGAGATACTCGGCGATCGCCACCGACTCCCAGATCACGAAACCGCCGACCGCGAGCGCCGGCAGCTTGCCGGACGGCGAATGGCGCAGGATCGCGGTGCGGGTGTCGGCCTCGCGCAGCGGCACGACCTCCTCGTCGAACGGCACGCCGCACGCCTTCATGACCAGCCAGGCGCGCAGCGACCAGCTCGAGTAGTTCTTGTTGCCGAGATAGAGCGTGAAGTCGGCCATCGCGGGGCTGCCCTACCCTTGCGCCCAGGGCAGCCCGTCGTGCTTCCAGCCGGCGACGGTGCCGCGATGGCGCGTGCCGTCGGGCGGACCCTCGAAGCCGTTGGTGATGTTGTAGCAGTGCGGATAGCCGCGCTCGATCATCAGCTTGGCGGCGGCCAGGCTGCGCACGCCCGAGCGGCACAGGAACAGCAGATGGTGCTCGGGCGTGATGCCGGCGGCGACCAGCGCGTCGGCGAAGCCGGGATCGACCTGCATCTTCGGAAAGATCTGCCATGACAGGCGCAGCGGCTGTTTGCCGAGCGTGCCCAGATCGGGCAGGCCGACATAGCTCCACTCGGCGTCGGTGCGCACGTCGACCAGCACGGCGTTGGGCTCGCGCTCGAGCAGCGACCAGGCCGCGTGCGGCGCCAGCTCGGCGATGTTCGGGGCAGCGCTCATGATCTCGCCTCCGTTATCCGTTATCCGACCGCGGCGGCGGCGGCAAGCCCGCGCTCGACGTCGCGCGCGAGGTCGTCGGCGCTCTCCAGCCCGAGCGAGATGCGCACGAGGCCCTGCGTGATGCCGGCCTTGAGGCGCTCCTCCTCGCCCATCGAACGATGCGTCGAGGTCGCGGGATGCGTCACCAAACTCTTGGAGTCGCCGAGATTGTTCGAGATGTCGACGATCTCGAGGGCGTTCATGAAGGCGAACGCCGCGTCCTTGCCGCCGCGCAGCTCGAACGACACCACGGTGCCGCCGTCGGACATCTGGCGGCGCGCGACCTCGTAGTGCGGATGGCTCGGCAGCAGCGGGTAGAGCGTGCGCGCGACCGCGCGGCTGCCCGCGAGGAGTTCCGCGGTGCGCCGCGCCGTCGCGCATTGCCGCTCGACGCGCAGGCTCAAGGTCTCGAGCCCCTTGACCAGCAGCCAGGCGTTGAACGGGCTCAGCGCCGGACCGGTGTGGCGCAGGAACGGCATCACGAGGTCCTTGCAGAAGGTCGCGTCGGCGAGCACGGCGCCGCCGAGGCACCGCCCCTGCCCGTCGATGTGCTTGGTCGCCGAATAGACGACCACGTCGGCGCCGAGCGCGAGCGGTTTCTGCAGGAGCGGCGTGGCGAACACGTTGTCGACGATCACCTTGGCGCCGACCTTGTGCGCGAGCTTCGAGACCGCGGCGATGTCGACCAGCGCGATGGTCGGATTGGCCGGCGTCTCGAAGAACACGGCGCGCGTCTTGGCCGAGATCGCGCACTCCCACTGCGCGAGGTCGTGGCCGTCGACGAAGCTGACCTCGATGCCCCAGCGCGGCAGCAGGGTGCCGAGGATGTAGAAGCACGAACCGAACAGCGCGCGGCTCGACACGACGTGATCGCCGGCCTTGAGGAAGCACATCAGCGCGGCGAACACCGCGGCCATGCCGCTTGCGGTGGCGTGGCAGGTCTCGGCGCCCTCGAGCAGCGCCATCCGGCGCTCGAACATCTCGATCGTCGGGTTGGCGTAGCGCGAGTACATGAAGCCGGGCTGCTCGCCGGCGAAGCGCGCCTCGGCCGACGCGGCGTCGTCGTAGACGAAGCCGGACGTCAGGAAGATCGCCTCGCAAGTCTCGCCGTGTTGCGAGCGGGTGAGCCCGCCGCGCACCAGGCGCGTCTCGACGCCGAGCGCCGCGACGGGATCGCTTGATGATTGTTGGGTCGTCTGAGCCACGCGCACCTCCACACGAACGAGGGCCGGGCCGTAAAGGGGGAAGTGGCGCGTGCTGAGGCGACGCTTCGACCTTTTAGCGGTTTGTTTTACGTGGGCGCAAGCCGGCCGGCCAAATCCCCACGACGTGCGGGTTACTTAAACCGCGGCGCGGCGACGGTCAAGCGCGGCGAGCCTCACCCGCCGTGGCCGGCCTGGTGCCGGCCATGACGATGGCTCAGCGCGGGGCTTGCGAGAGCTGGCGGCTGACCGCCGGCGCGGGCGCTTCGGCGACGGTGGTCGCGATGCTCTGGGCGACGACCCAGCCGAGGCAGGCGTAGCTGGCGTCGCGCATGTGCAGCCAGTCGGACTGCAGCATGGTGGCGTCGACGAACTGGCCGTCGGCCTCCCACGCCTTCATGATCGAGAAGCGCCGCACCACCGGCACGTGCACGCGCTTGCCGATCGCGCGCAGCACGTCGATGTACTCGGCATAGTGCGGACGCTTGACCAGCTTCGGCGAGTATTGCGGCTCCATCAGGATGACGTCGATGCCGGCCTTGCGCAGGCGCGCGATGCCGTCGACGGTCTGGTGCGCGAAGCGGTCGACCGGCAGGTCGCGCAGCGCGTCGTTGGTGCCGGTCTGCCAGACCACCAGGTCGGGCTTGAGCGCGAACACGTCACGGTCGAGCCGCGCCAGCATGTCGCCCGCGACCTCGCCCGGGACGCCCTTGTTGATCACGGTGAGGCGGACGCCCGGCAGCATGCGGCCGAGCTCGATCTCGAGGCGATGGGGATAGGTTGCCGCCTCGCCGCTGGCGCCGGTGCCGTAGGTCGAGGACGAGCCGAGCGCCACGATCGTGAGCGCGCGGCGCTCGCGCAACGCCGCCGCGCTGTGGGGCAGCGCGCCGCCGAGCGCCACCAGCTCGGCCGGACAGTGGCACGGCGCGCGGCCGGCGCCGGCGGTGGGGGCGGGCTCGGCGGCGGACGCCGCAGCGGTGCCCAGACCGAGCGCCAACGCCGCCGTCATGATGCCCGTCTTGATGCGCAACCGCGTGTCCAAAGCCACGATCCGTGCAGGGAGGCCCGAGAAACGAGGCAGAACCGTAACATCCCGTTTCTCGGTCGATCATTAACTCTTGGACAGATTCGCATAGGTCAGTTGGCAGTGTCCGCGTCGCGGCCCCGAGCCCCCGGGGCGCCCGGGAAGCGGCCATGTGGGGGTCGCCGGGAAGGGCTGCGCCGGCCGCCATTGCCCGGCCGCGCCGGGCTGGCTAAACGGAGGCGCCATGGCGACAGCGCCCACGATCGAGCCGGTCCGCCCGAGCCTGCCCGGCGAGACCCGCCTGGGCCGCCCGCTCCGGGCCGCGCTCGCGGCGGCGACCTCGCCCTACCTGCTGCTGGTCTATGCCGTGTTCTTCTGGGCCGGCAACGCCGTGGTCGGGCGCGCCTTCAGCGGCGCCATCCCGCCGATCGCGCTCAGCTTCTGGCGCTGGGTGATCGGCCTCGCCGTGATCCTGCCGTTCACCGGGCGCGAGGTCTGGCGCATCCGCTGGCGGGTCGTGCGCCACTGGCGCCTGCTGGTGGTCTACACCGTGCTCGGCGTCGCCGGCTGCAACGTGCTGACCTACACCGCGCTGCAGTACACCACGGCGCTCAACTCGGCACTGATCAACTCGACGACGCCGATCTTCGTGATGTGCGTGTCGTTCGTGCTGTTCGGCGACCGCATCGAGCTGCGCCAGCTGATCGGCGTTTGCGTGTCGCTGCTGGGCGTGGCGGCGATCATCTCGGGCGGCCAGCTCGGCACCCTGAGCGGGCTCGCGATCAACCGCGGCGACCTCCTGATGCTGGCCGCGATCGGCCTGTGGTCGGGCTATACCGCGCTGCTGCGCCGCCGCCCCGACGGCTTCGCGCCGATGCCGTTCCTGACGGTGCTGATGGGCATCGGCGCGCTGCTCGAGCTGCCCTTCTACCTGATCGAGCTCGGTCTCGGCCGGACGGTCGCGCCGACCTGGCCCAATCTGCTGGCGCTCGCCTATGTCGGCGTGTTCCCCGCCGCGCTGGCGCTGCACTTCTGGAACCGCGCGGTCGA
>DATJNS010000430.1:0-2022 GCA_035507915.1 Candidatus Sulfotelmatobacter sp. | reverse complement strand
AAGCTACCCGACGCGATGTCCAACCCGATCGGCGGCGCGGCGCGCGGCGGGAGCGAGGGCTCCAACATCGAGCCGCGCCTTGCCTATCGCGACCTGCGCCAATGGATCGAAGAGGCGCAAAAGCTCGGCGAGCTGCGCACGGTCAAGGGCGCCTCTTGGCAGACCGAGATCGGCATGGCGTCCGAAGTCGTGCTCCACGACGAGAACGCGCCCGCCGTCCTGTTCGAGGATGTGCCGGGCACGCTGCCCGGAAGCCGCGTGCTGGTGAATTTCTTCGGCGCCAAGCGTCAGAACATGACCTTGGGCTTCCCGACGGACCTCGGCAAGCTCGAGCTCACCGAGGAGTTCCGCAAGAGCTACATGGCGGACCTGAAGCAGATCCCCCCCAAATACGTGACCAACGCGCCGATCCTCGAGAACGTGATGGAAGGCGACGCCATCGACGTGACCAAGTTCCCGGCGCCCAAATGGCACGAGGAGGACGGCGGCCGCTATATCGGCACCGGCAGCTACAACATCACCCGCGACCCGGACGAGGGCTGGATCAATTGCGGCACCTATCGCGTCATGATCCATGACGAAAAGCGGGTCGGCTTCTACATCTCCCCAGGCAAGCATGGCCGCATCCAGCGCGACAAGTACATGGCGCGCAACGAGCCGATGCCGGTGTGCATCGTCGCCGGCGGCGACCCGATGGCGTTCCTCATGGGCTGTTCGGAAGTGCCCTACGGCGTCTCGGAGTTCGACATTGTCGGCGGCATCCGCGGCGCGCCGGTCGAGGTCGTGAAGGGCCGCCACACCGGCCTCCCCATCCCGGCCAACGCCGAGCTGGTGATCGAAGGCTTCGTCCAGCCCGGCAACGTCAAGGCCGAGGGTCCGTTCGGCGAATGGACCGGCTATTACGCGTCCGACGTGCGCGACGAGCCGGTGCTCGACATCAAGGCGATCTATTACCGCAACAACCCGATCATGCTGGGCTGCCCGCCGCAACGTCCGCCGGACGAGCTGGCGCGTTATCGTGCCGTGACGCGGTCGGCGCTTCTGCGCGAGAACATCGCCAAGGCGGGCGTGCCCGACGTGGTCGCCGCCTGGGCGCATGAGACCGGGACCGCACGGCTCCTTTTGGGCATCTCGATCAAGCAGCGTTATCCCGGCCACGCGACCCAGGCCGGCCACATCGCCGCCATGTGCCATGTGGGCGCCTATACCGGGCGCTATGTCATCGTGGTCGACGACGACATCGATCCGTCGAACCTCGACGAGCTGATCTGGGCGATGCTGACCCGCTCGGATCCGGCGACCTCGATCGACATCATCAAGAATGCCTGGTCGACACCGCTCGACCCGCGCATCGAGCCCGAGCGCAAGGCCAAGGGCGACTTCACCAACAGCCGCGCCATCATCGACGCGTGCAAGCCGTGGTACTGGCGCGACCAGTTCCCCAAGGTGAACATGCCCTCGCCCGAGTTGCGCCGCCTGTCGCGGCAGAAATTCGGATTCCTGTTGAGGTAAGGAGGCATTACCGAGGTGCCGGTGCGCAGCTCACTGACCGTCGGTGAGAAATGGAAGCTCGAATTCCGTGAGAGCGGGTCGCCATCAGCCCTTAAATCGGCGGGCGGATCATCGCGGTACCTCGTGATCTGGCTCGCGCTGCTGATGGTTGGGATCTGGTTGTGCGCCCAGATACAGTCAGGCGTCGCAGGCTTATGCTATGTCGGCGCCCAAGCAGGAGTCGCCTTCCTGTTGAGAATCGCCCACGGACAAGGGCCGCCCAAATCGCTCGTGCCGAGCCTCGATCGGCTCGCCGGGATGACCGTCGGACTTGCGTTGCTGATGCTCGTCACGATTGTGTTCTCTTTGTTTCGCCGTGATCTGTCGGCGGTGCCGCATACCGGACGCGGCTGATGAACCTAGCCCGCTAGACACGTGACCTTCTGAACCCTTACTCGCCGGTCGCGGTGGCAGCGCTGACGCCCAGGACCAGCCGAGCGCGGCAGCAACGTCGGCCGATCGCTGGATGCA
>DATJNS010000429.1:0-12564 GCA_035507915.1 Candidatus Sulfotelmatobacter sp. | reverse complement strand
AGCGCCGCCTCGTCGGTCTCGCCGACGCGGCTCGGAAAGATCGCGCGCCAGATGCCGGGCTCGCCGTCGCCCTTGACCTTGAAGAGGTTGCACCACTCCTCGGGGTCCGAGAAGTAGTTGCGGAAGCAGTAGCCGCGGCCGATCGACAGAAAGTCGAAGGTCGTGCCGATCTTGATGAACTTTTCCGGGTAGGTGAACCCCTCGAAGGCGATGCCGGCCAGCTTGCGCACCGTGCTGCGCCCGCCGTCGCAGCCGATCAGATAGCTGCAGCGCATCGTCTCGATGCCGTCCGGCCCGTCGAGCTCGACCGTGACGTCGTCGGCGCCCTGGACGAAGCCCGTGACCTTGCTGGAGAACCGCACGGTGAAGTCGGCGGCGCCGGCGACGATCTTCAGGATCGTGTCGACCAGCTTGAATTGCTCATGCTGGAGCACGAACGGATAGGGCGTGTCGCCCTCGAGCACCGCGCAGTCGAACTCGGCGACGCGCTCGCCGGTGATGCGGTCGAAGAAGCGAAACACCGGCGACACCAGGCCACGCGCCAGCGCCTTCTCGTAGAGCCCGAGCTCGGCCAGGATCTCGAGCGTCGGCGGTTGGGTCGAGGCGGCGCGCTGGTCGATCACCGGCGCCGGCTCGGCCTCGACCAGCACGACCGGCACGCCGCGGCGCCACAAGCCGAACGCGCAGGTCGCGCCGACCGGTCCGGCGCCCACCACGACGACGGGCAGGCGCTCGGCTCGGCGCACGAAGAGCTAGGCCCTCTTGGGCGCTCGCGGGGCTTCGCCCCTGCCGCGCGGTCTAGTCGCCGGCGGCCTCGAGCTCCTTGGCCTTGGCCGCGCGGCGGCGGCGCATCTCGTCCCTGCTGGGCCCGCGCTCGTTGGACGCCTCGCCGGGATCCTTCTGGGCGCCGCCCCAACCGTGATGGCTGACGTCGAGGACGACGCCATTCGGGTCGTTGTATTTGATCTCGTAGAAGCCGCCGTCCATGTTGGCGACCTCGCCCATCAGGTACTTGGCGCCGGCCTTCTCGGCGGCCGCGCAGGACTCCTTCGGGTCGTCGACCCAGAAGCCGATGTGGTGCAGGCCGACATAGTCCTTCTTGAAGCCCTGGGCCATCTCATCGGACTTGAAGGCGAGCAGCGCCAAATTGATGACGCCGTCGGTCACGAACACGCCCTTGGCGATGTCCGAATCGGTCCGGGCGACGAACTCCATGCCGAACGCTTCCTGGTAGAATTTCGCGGCCTTCTCGGGGTCCGGCACCGACATCGCGATATGGCGCAGCCTGCCTTTGGGCATTTCCTGGTCTCCTCGCTTGGCTTGGCGGATGGCCCAGTATGCCAGGGGTGGCCCCGCCAAGGCTAGAGGTGCCCGGGTGGACGGCCGGGGCGGGCCTTGTCAGGCCCCTGGGCTTGCCCGCACGATGCCGGCCATGAGCCAGGCCGAGACCGCGCAACACGCTGCCCCCTCGTCGAAATTCGGCATCGGGGCGCGTCTCCTGCGCAAGGAGGACGCGCGCCACCTGCGCGGCCGCGGCTGCTTCGTCGCCGATATTCCATTGCCCGGCATCCTCGAGGTCGCGTTCGTGCGCAGCTCCTACGCGCACGCCCGCGTGCTCGGCGTCACGGCGCCAGCCGGGGGGCCGGGCCGCGTGTTCACGGCGCACGACCTGCCTCAGCTCAAGCCGGTGCGCTCGGTGCCGAGCATTCCGGGCTTCAAGGCGTCGGGCTATCCGCCGCTCGCGACCGACCGGGTGCGCTTCGCCGGCGAGCTGATCGCGGCATGCGTGGCACCGACGCGCGCCGCCGCCGAGGATCTGGCGCAATCCGTCGCGGCGCGCCTGGAGGCGATGCCGGCCGCGGTCGACGTCGTCGCGGCGAGCCGCCCTGGCGCCCCGCGCGTCCACGACTCGTGGGCCGACAACCTCTATCTGGAGAGCCGCTTCGAGGCCGGCGACGTCGCCGCGGCCGAGCGCGCCGCCGCGATCGTGGTCAGACGCGAATACCGCATGAACCGCCAGGTCGGCGTGCCGATGGAGACGCGCGGCGTGCTCGCCCATCTCGATCACCGCACCGACGAGCTGGTGATCTACGACTCGACCCAAGGCCCGCACGTGATGCGCGTCGGCCTGGCCGAGGCGCTCGGGCGCGACGAGCAGCGCATCCGCGTGGTCGCGCCCGACGTCGGCGGCGGCTTCGGGGTCAAGAACCGGCTCTATCCCGAGGAGATCGTGGTCGCGGCGCTGGCGCTCGCGCTCGGCCAGCCGGTGCGCTGGATCGAGGATCGGCGCGAGCATCTGTTGGCGTCGGCGCATGCGCGCGATCATTTCTACCGCGTCAGCGCGTTCGCCGACGCCGCCGGCCGGCTGCTCGGTCTCGACGCCGAGATCTTCGTCGACGGCGGCGCCTATGCGTTGTGGCCGAACAGCGCCCTGATGGAAACCGGCATGGCGCTGCGCAACCTGCCGGGCCTCTATCGGATCGAGCACTACCGCGCACGCGGCTACACGGTCGCGACCCACAAGGCGCCGCTCGGTCCCTATCGCGGCGTCGCGCGCCCGGGCGCCTGCTTCGCGATCGAGCGCACGCTCGACGAGGTCGCGCGCGCCGCCGGCCGCGACCCGATGACGGTGCGCATCGAGAACATGGTGCCGCCCGGCGCGATGCCGTATCGCACGATCGCGGAGCTGACGCTCGACGGCGGCGACTACCCCGAGAGCGTGCGGCGCGCCGCCGGCCTGGTCGACGTCGCCGCGGTGCGGCAACGCCAGAAAGCGGGCGAGCCGGACGGCCGGCTGATCGGCGTCGGCTTCGCGTGCTACGCCGAGCAGACCGCGCACGGCTGCGGCGAATGGGTGTCGCGCGGCACGCCGATCGTGCCCGGCTACGAGTCGGCGACCGCGCGCCTGATGACCGACGGCTCGCTGGTCCTGCTGGTCGGCATCCAGTCGCATGGCCAGGGGCTCGAGACCACGCTGGCGCAGGTCGCGCACACCGAGCTCGGCATCGATCCCGCGCGCATCGCGGTGCGCCACGGCGACAGCGCGCTGTGCCCGTTCGGCATGGGGACGTTCGCGTCGCGCAGCATGGTGATGGCGGGTGGCGCGGTGGCGCGCGCCAGCCGCACGCTCGGCGAAAAGGTGAAGCGCATCGGCGCCCATCTGCTGCAATGCCCGACCGACCACGTCCGGCTCGCCGACGACCAGGTGATCGGACCGGCCGGCTCGGTGACGGTGGCCGAGATCGCGCGCAGCGCGCACCTGCGCATGGAGCGGCTGCCACCCGGCACCGACCCGATCCTCGAGGCGACCGAGACCTATCAGCCGGCCGCCGACTCGGGCGTGTTCTCCTACGCGACCAACGTCGCGGTGGTCGCGGTCGATCCGGCGACCGGACGCGTCGAGCTGCTCGACTTCGGCGTCGCCGAGGATTGCGGCACCATCGTCAACCCGATGATCGTCGACGGCCAGATCGCCGGCGGCGTCACGCAGGGCATCGGCACCGCGCTGTTCGAGGAGATCCCCTACGACGAGGCGGGCCAGCCGCAGGCCAGCACCTTCGCCGACTATCTGCTGCCGGGCTCGGTCGAGATCCCGCCGATCAAGATCGCGCATATCGTGACCCCGGCGATCCACACCGAGCACGGCATCAAGGGCATGGGCGAAGGCGGCGCGATCGCGCCGCCAGCGGCGATCGCCAACGCCGTGCGCGATGCGTTGGTCTCGATCGGTGCCGAGCTCAACGAAACCCCGATCACGCCGCGCCGGGTGCTCGCGGCGATCTGCGCCGCGCGAGGAGACGCATGAAACCGACCGCCATGACGGTGAACGGCAAGCCGGTGAGCGCAACCCTCGAGCCGCGCGTCTCCCTGGCCGATTATCTGCGCGAGGAGCTCAGGCTCACGGGCACGCATCTCGGCTGCGAGCACGGCGTGTGCGGCGCCTGCACGGTGCTGATCGACGGCGCGCCGGGGCGCTCGTGCATCGCCTACGCCGTGCAATGCAACGGCGCCGACGTGCGCACCATCGAAGGGCTCGACGACGATCCCGTGATGATGCAGCTGCGCAAGGCCTTCACCGAGGAGCACGCGCTGCAGTGCGGCTACTGCACGCCCGGCATGCTGGTGACCGCGCGCGACATCATCCTGCGCCTGCCCGACGCCGACGAGCCGCGCGTGCGCCTGGAGCTCAGCGGCAATCTGTGCCGCTGCACCGGCTACATGGGCATCGTCGCCGCCATCCTGCGCGTGCTGAAGGAACGGCGCGGCTAGAGCGGATCTCAGCCACGTCTGGCTGTCATTGCGAGCGAAGCGAACCAATCCAGACCGCCTGCTGGATTGCAATGACGGCTAGATGCGATGCCGTCTCATCGGAACGCGCTTAGCCGCGCAGAAAATCCAGCAGCAGCCGCACCACCGCCTCGGGCTGCTCCTGCTGCACCCAGTGGCCGGCGCCGTCGACCAGGTGGGTGCCGCGCCAGCGCGTGCAGGCGCCGGTCGCCATGCGCTCGAGCGCGCCGGGTGTCTGATGGACGCCCCAGTCGCTCTTGCCGGCGATGAAACAGGCCGGCACGTCGATCGTGCGTCCGGCGTAGCGCGTCAGTTCCGCCACGTACTTGCCCTGGCGACAGCGGTACCACTGCAGACCGCCCTGAAAGCCCGTGCGCGCGTACTCGACAGCGTAGACCGCGAGCTCGACGTCGGGCAGCCACCGGCACGCCGCAACCTCCGCCGCGCTCGGCATCTCGGCGGCGACGGTCTCCGCCATGGTCTTGTCGCGATCCATGACGTAGTAGGTCGGCATCTTGGCGAATTCTTCCGCCGTGAAGCCGGCGAGCGCGAACGGGCGGTTCTGCCGCCAATCGGCGCTCTTCATGTGGAAGTAGCCGCGCAGGAACGCGTGGATGCCTTGCGGCGCATCGCGCATGTCGGCATCGGCGGCGCGCGTGCCGTAATAGTCCTGATAATGCTTGCGCGGCCGCGCGAGCGTACCGAGCGCCGCGAACAAGCCCTCGCGCGACGGCGCGCCGGGCGTCGGCGGCCCCCCGAACGGCGCGCTCATCAGCACGGCGGCGCGGAAGACCTCCGGCCGCAGCAGCGCGCCCCACGCCGCGACCGATGCGCCGAAATCGTGACCGATCACCGCCGCCACGGAAGCATGGCCGAGCCGGGCGAGCAGCGCCGCGGCGTCCTCGACCAAGTTGGGTTGGCGAAACGAGTCGAGGTCGCCGTCATAGGCCGGATCCCGGCCGGTGGTGCGGCCGTAGCCGCGCTGGTCGGGCGCGATCACGTGGTAGCCCGCGTCGGCGAGCGGCAGCATGACCTTGCGCCAGCTATAGGCGAGTTCCGGAAAGCCGTGCAGCAGCAGGAGCACGGGCCGACCCGCGTGGCCCGCCTCCAGCACGTGCATCGCCAGCCCGTTGACGCCCCCGACGACGCGCGCGCAGATGCCCGCCGGCAGCGTGCCGAGCCCGTAGGGCGGCAGGCCCGTCATGGCCTCAGGGCTTGAAGCGCCGCGTCCAGACGTCGAGCGCCGCCATCAGCTGCTTGATGAACTCGCGAGTCGGCTCGTCGGTCAGCTTGCCCGATGCGTCGAACTTGGTGTGCGCGGCGCCGATGAACACCTCGGGCTTGTTGAGCGGGTGCATGTTGAGGAACACGCAGATGCGGCGCAGCTCGTACTGCGCGCGGCCGGTGCCGAGCGCGCCGCCGGCCGCGCCCATGACGGCGACCGGCTTGTCGTCGCACGGCTGCGGCGTCATGCGCGACAGCCAGTCGATCGCGTTCTTGAGCACGCCCGAGATCGTGAAATTGTACTCCGGCGTCACCCACAGGATCCCGTCGGCGGCCTTGACCTGTGCCGCGACGCGCTCGACCGGCGCCGGGAAGCCCTTGGCCTGGATGTCGGCATTGTAGAGCGGGAAATCGCCGATCTCGGCGGTTTCCAGCGTCATGTCGGGCGGCAGCACCTCGCCCGCGACGCGCAGCGCCGCCTTGTTGTACGAGCCCGCGCGCAGGCTGCCGCAGATACCGACGATCTTGAGCGTACGTGCCATCCTTCGTCCCCCTCACGCTTCAGAAGATGCTAGAGCGCGGCGGCGATCGCCTTGCCCATGTCCTGGGTGCTCGCTTTGCCGCCGAGGTCGGGCGTGCGCGGCCCGCCGCCGCCGACCACCGCCTCGATCGCGCGCTCGACCGCACGCGCCGCGTCGGGCGATCCGAAATGCTCGAGCATCATGGCGACCGACCAGATCGTGCCGATCGGATTGGCGATGTTCCTGCCGGCGATGTCGGGCGCCGAGCCGTGCACCGGCTCGAACATCGACGGGAACTCGCGCTCGGGGTTGAGGTTGGCCGACGGCGCGATGCCGATGCCGCCGGCGATCGCCGGCCCGAGGTCCGACAGGATGTCGCCGAACAGATTCGAGCCGACCACGACGTCGAACCAATCGGGATGGCGCACGAAATGCGCGGTCAGGATGTCGATGTGGAACTGGTCGGTCTTGATGCCGGGATAGTCCTTGGCGATCGCCGCGAAGCGCTCGTCCCAGTACGGCATGGTGTGGATGATGCCGTTCGACTTGGTCGCCGAGCTGACGTGCTTCTTGCGCTTGGCCGCCAGATCGAAGGCGAAGCGCATCACGCGGTCGACGCCGCGCTTGGTGAACACCGATTCCTGGATCACGACCTCGTTCTCGGTGCCGCGGTTGAGCCGGCCGCCGATCTCGGAGTACTCGCCCTCGGTGTTCTCGCGCACCACCATGAAGTCGATGTCGGCCGGCGTGCGGCCGGCGAGCGGGCTCTCGACGCCCTTGAACAGGCGCACGGGACGCAGATTGACGTATTGCTGGAAGCCGCGGCGCAGCGGGATCAGGAGCCCCCACAGCGATACGTGGTCAGGCACGCCCGGGAAGCCGACGGCGCCCAGCAGGATGGCGTCGAAGCCGCGCATGCGGTCGAGGCCGTCGTCGGGCATCATCTTGCCCGTCTTGGCGAAGCGCTCGCAGCTGTAGTCGAGATGCGTCAGATCGAACGACAGGCCGAACTTGGCGCCCGCGGCCTCGAGCACGCGCAGCCCCTCGGGCACCACCTCGTTGCCGATGCCGTCGCCCGGGATGACCGCGATCTTCAGGGTATTCTTCATCGGTTCAAACCACCCTTGTCCTTGCCGGCCTGGTCCCTTCCAACTATACGACCTCGATCCTGAAAGCGAGTCTCCGAGAGCCGCCATGCGCATCACCGCGATCCGCGAAACCGCCGTGCCGATCCGCTCGGAGATCCGCAACGCCTACATCGATTTCAGCCAGATGACGGCGAGCGTGGTCGCCGTGGTGACCGACCGCGTACGCGACGGGAAGCCCGTGGTCGGCTTCGGCTTCAACTCGAACGGCCGCTACGCGCCGAGCGGGCTGCTGCGCGAGCGCTTCATGCCGCGCCTCCTGGCGGCGCCGTCCGACAGCCTGCTCGATGCCGCGGGCCTGCTCGATCCCCTCAAGGTCAACGCCTGCCTGATGGCGAACGAGAAACCGGGCGGCCACGGCGAGCGCTCGGTCGCCGTGGGCGTGCTCGACATGGCGGTGTGGGACGCGCTCGCCAAGGCCGAAGGGCTGCCGCTGTGGCGGCTGCTCGCGCAGCGCTACCGCAAGGGCGAGGCCGACCCGCACGCCTGGGTCTACGCCGCCGGCGGCTACTACTTCCCGGGTAAGGACTACACTGCCCTGCAGGACGAGATGCGGCGCTACCTCGATCTCGGCTATGCGTGCGTCAAGATGAAGATCGGCGGCGCGCCGCTCGAGGAGGACCTGAAGCGCATCGACGCGGTGCTCGCGGTGGTCGGCGCCGGATCGAACCTGGCGGTCGACGCCAACGGCCGCTTCGACCTCGCGACCGCGCTCGCCTACGCCGAGCGCCTGGCGCCGCTCGGCCTGCGCTGGTACGAGGAGCCGCTCGAGCCGCTCGACTATCTGGCGCACGCCGCGCTCGCCGAGCGGTACACGCCGCCGCTCGCGACCGGCGAGAATCTTTTCTCGGTGCACGACGCGCGCAACCTGATCCGCCACGGCGGGCTGCGCGCCGACCGCGACGTGCTGCAGTTCGACCCGGCGCTGTCCTACGGGCTCGCCGAGTATCTGCGCATCCTCGACATGCTGGCGCAGCACGGCTGGTCGGCGCGCCGCTGCGTGCCGCACGGCGGCCACCAGTTCGCGCTCAACATCGCGGTCGGCCTTGGGCTCGGCGGCAACGAGTCCTATCCGCAGGTGTTCCAGCCGTTCGGCGGCTTCGCCGACGATTGCCCGGTCGAGCAAGGCTCCGTGCGCCTGCCCGACATTCCCGGCGTCGGCTTCGAGGCCAAGAGCAATCTCTACGCCGTCATGAAGCCGCTGGCGGACGGATGATGCGGCCGGGAGGCGAACCATGACCGATCGACAGACCCTGCTTCAACGGCTGGAAGTCGGAGACATCTTTCATGCCGGCACCGCCGAGGATCACAGCTTGATCTGCCTGGTGATGGTGGTCACCGACAGCTCCATCGAGGTACGGACGGTCACCAACAACGTGCGTCTGACGTTCGACCGGCGAACCGGCGTCGCCCATTGGGGAGAAACAGCCGCGCGCTGCGTCATCGACTCTGTCGCGCCGCTCTCCCGCGAGATGCATGCCGTGATGCTGGGGCTCGACCGCAAGATGCGGCTCGAGCAGGATCCGGAGCGCTTCAAGCTGGACGAGGCGGAGAAGCGCGCGCTGATCTTCGTGGATTCGTACTATCGCGACAATCCGGTCTGACGCTCAGCGCGCCGCGAGCTGTGCCGCGATGGCGTCGACGACGTCTGACACCGCGTCGAGCGTCGTGCCGAGATAGAACGCAGGCCCCGGGATCAGGCGCACCGACGGGCCGCGCTCGCAGGTGTTCTGGCACGGCGAGCGCACCACCTTGACGGCGAGGCCGCGCTCGGCGATCGCCTGCTCGAAGGCGAGCGCGATCGCCAGGCTGCCGCGCGCGGCGCACGACGGCTTCGGTCCGCCGAAGCGACGATTGATGCAGATCAGCAGCTCGGCCTGATCGCTCAACGGAGTTGGTTCACGGGAACACCCTCACTCTTCGCTCGCCCGATTCTGCTTGAGCTGCTCGGGGGTAAGCCGGAAGCCGACCATCA
This sequence comes from Candidatus Sulfotelmatobacter sp., assembly GCA_035507915.1. Classification (GTDB taxonomy): domain Bacteria; phylum Pseudomonadota; class Alphaproteobacteria; order Elsterales; family Elsteraceae; genus JACQAI01. The sequence goes on along the minus strand of DATJNS010000429.1, from coordinate 3,412 downwards.
CCTGGAACGCGGACCCGGGCTGGTCCTTCTTGAGCGGAATGATCTGCTCGAGCTCCTCGACGGTGCCCGCCTGTGTCTGGTCCTGCGCGAACTCGATCGTGGTGCCGAACTCCTGGCGCGCCAGGATGTGCGACTGGTTGTCGACCACGGCGACGAAATACGGCAGGTCGACGACACGGTCGCGGTCGGCCGGCCCGCGCTTGGCGGTGATCGGCAGCTTCATCTCGACCGTCACCTTGGACTTGCTGTGCGTGTAGACGCACTCGCCGCCGATGCGGCCGAGATCGGCCTGATAGACGATGTCGGTCAGGTCGCGACCGGGCCCTTGGCGATACACGGTCAGATGCGCGGCGTCGGCCAGCAACGCGACCCGCGGGCACGCCGGCGCGCCCGGGTCCGCGAAGTCCTTGTTGCAGCCGGCGAGAGCCGCACCGAACGCGAGCAGCGCGACGAGCCGCCCCGCCGCGCGCGCCAGCCGGCGCATGCTCAAATCCGGTTGTGGCTGCCGTCGCAGAGCGGCTGGGTCTTGGTCGCCTTGCAGCCGCAGAACCATACCGTCTCGCTCTTCTCGGCCTTGTACATGAGGGGCGCCAGGCCAGTGCCCTTGTGGGCGCCGTCGCAGAACGGCTGGGTCTTGCTGCGGCCGCAACGGCACCACCAGTACTCCTTGCCGGCCTCGACCTCGACCCCATAGGGGCTCTTCTGTGCGACGATTGGATCGGCCATCGGCCTTCCTTCCATGGTCTGCGCGCGCCGGCGCCCGTCGCCGGGCGGTTCGGGCGACCGAGACTGTAGACAAAGCGTCGCGCCGGGAACAAGCCCGCCGCGGCACCGCCGGGAGCGGCAGCTGGCCGCGCCAGCCGTGGCGCCGTCTTCACGCTGCCCCGCGTGCGCGCGGACTGATAGCATGGCGCCCGGTGCGATGGGCGCGCGATTCGGGCGCAATCTTGAGCGGCGAGGCGAGTTGGCGGTCTATACCGATGTCACGGACGACGAGCTGAAGGCGTTCGTCGCCGCCTACGACCTGGGCGAGGTGCTGTCGTTCCAGGGTATCGCCGAAGGCGTCGAGAACTCGAACTTCACCGTGCGGACCAGCCGCGGCAGCTTCATCCTGACGCTCTACGAGAAGCGCGTCGCGGCCGCCGACCTGCCGTTCTTCCTGACCCTGATGGAGCATCTCGCGGCGCGCGGCGTCTCCTGTCCGACCCCGATCAAGGCGCGCGACGGCGGGCTCCTGCGCAGCCTGAAGGGCCGCCCGGCCGCGATCGTCAGCTTCCTCGAAGGGCTGTGGCCGCGCCGCATCGCGCCGTCGCACTGCCTGCAGGTCGGCGAGGCGCTGGCGCGCCTGCATGCCGCCGGCGCCGACTTCCCGATGCGCCGCGCCAACGCGCTGTCGGTCGCCGGCTGGGCGCCGCTGATCGAGGCCACGCGCGCCGAGGCCGCGATCGTCAAGCCCGGCCTCGCCGAGGCGCTCGACGCCGAGTACGCGGTGCTGGCGGCGCGCTGGCCGAGCGGGCTGCCGACCGGCGTGATCCATGCCGATCTCTTTCCCGACAACGTGTTCTTCCTGGGCGACCGGCTGTCCGGACTGATCGATTTCTATTTCGCCTGCACCGACGCGCTCGCCTACGACCTCGCGGTATGTCTCAACGCCTGGTGTTTCGAGGCCGATCGCAGCCTGAACGTCACCAAGGCGCGCGCCTTGTTCCAGGGCTACGAGTCGGTGCGGCCGCTGGCGCCCGCCGAGCGCACGGCGTTGCCGCTGCTCGCGCGCGGCAGCGCGCTGCGCTTTCTGTTGACCCGGCTCTACGACTGGCTGAACCACCCGCCCGAGGCGTTCGTCAAGCCCAAGGACCCGCTCGAGTATTGGGCCAAGCTGCGCTTCCACCAGAGCGTCGGCGACGTCGCCGACTACGGGCTGGCATGAGCGACGACGGCAAGCCGCAGGGGACGACGGTCGAGATCTTCACCGACGGTGCCTGCTCGGGCAATCCGGGGCCGGGCGGCTGGGGCGCCATCCTGCGCTGGCGCGGCGTCGAGAAGGAGCTGTCGGGCGGCGAGACCCCGACGACCAACAACCGCATGGAGCTGATGGCGGCGATCCGCGCGCTCGAGGCGCTCAAGCGGCCGAGCGCGGTGACGCTCTACACCGACAGCCGCTACGTGCATGACGGCATCACGCGCTACCTCAAGACCTGGCAGAACAACGGCTGGCGCACCGCCGACAAGAAGCCGGTCAAGAACATCGATCTGTGGCAGCGCCTCGACGCGGCGCTGCACGCGCACGAGGTGCATTGGCGTTGGGTCCGCGGCCACGCCGGCCATCCCGAGAACGAGCGCGCCGATGCGCTCGCCCGCGGCGCCATCGCGGCCGTGCGCGCGGCGGACGAGGAACCTGGCTAGGACGTCCGGGCGCGCGATTGCCAGACCGGCGGCGATGTTCCATGGTCGTCGACATGGTGGCGCAGCCTCCCGTACCGTCCGCAGGCCCGCCGCGGCTGCGCTTCGAGATCGGCAGCATCTTCGCGGCGCTCGTGATCGCGTTGAAGCGCGGCGCCGCAGTCGCCTCGATCATCGACCTCGGCTGCGCCGACGGGCTGTTCTCGGTCAACGCGCGGCGAATGGCGCCGCTGGCGAACGCCCAGATCCTGAACATCGACGCCCAGGCGGTCTACGAGCCGTCGCTCGCCCGCATCCAGCGCGCGCTCGGCGGACACTACCGCATCTGCGCGGTGTCGGACCGCGCGGGCACGGTGGAGCTGACGACGGCATCGCATCCCTACTGGAGCTCGCTACGGCCCGCGTCCGACGACTACTGGCGCCACGTCGAGGGCGCCGCGCGCGCCCCCGTGGCGGTGACCGCGCATACGCTCGACGAGATCGTCGCCGAGACCGGCGTGGCGACGCCACATCTCCTCAAGCTCGACATCCAGGGCTCCGAGCACGCCGCGCTCGCCGCCGCGCCGCGCACCCTCGCAGCGACCAACGTGATCCTGGTCGAGACGTTCGTGCACGAGTTCCCCGCCATCCACCGGCTGCTCGATGATGTCGGCTTCGATCTGTTCGATCTCACCGGACTGCAGCGCGGCCCCGATCATGGGCTTTCGTGGTTCTATCCGGTCTACACCAACCGCCGCCTGAACCTGGTAGCGCCGCGGCCATCGTGGTCGCCCGAGGACGCCGCGCAAGTGCTCGCCGTCCAGGCGGAGCGCCGGGCGGCACAGTTGAGCGAGCTCGACGCCCTGCTCGCGCCGTTCGAGACCGCCGCCCGCTAGAGCGGGATTCGTTGGGGCCGAATCGATTCGGGATTCCCACGGGAAGCCGGATCTGATTCAACCTGCTGACTGGGGCGAGGAGGCCAGCAGGGATGGCAAAGCCTTACTCGATGGATCTGCGCGAGCGGGTTGTTGCG
>DATJNS010000428.1:0-21586 GCA_035507915.1 Candidatus Sulfotelmatobacter sp. | reverse complement strand
TCAACAAGCGGCGCTTCCACATTCCTCGTCTCATCTATCAGTGGCTGTGATGCGAGCGCGATCGGTCGGATTGCTCGCAACTGGAGTCCTACTGGTACTGCTGCACGTACATGACGCACAGGCGGAAGGCGGCCGACGGCTGTTCTACCGAACGGTAAAGGGCGGCCTGGTCGAGCAGCTGGTGCCGGCCGCCGAAGGTTTCGATCGCCGCTCGGTTGTCGGCAAATGGCTCGGGCGCGTGCGCCAATCGGGCCGGCGGTTCCGCTTCACCGATCCGAGCGGGCACACGATCGCGACGGCGGCGGAAGAATTTCAGCCTGCGGGAGTGACGCAACGGGCACTCGCGGTCGTGCGCGATCCGACGGGGAAGCTGCTTGGCATCATCACGGCGCAGTGAGGCGACGGACGCGATCGCGGCGCCGCGCTCGAGGGTAATGCCGCGGTGGTTATGGCTGCCGCTCGCGCTGGCGGCGATCGGCCTGCATGGCTCGCCGGGTCACGCTGCGCCCTATTGCCTGGAAGCAGTCGGTCTGCCGCTGCAATGTGTCTATGCCGACGTCCAGGTGTGTCGGCGCGATGCCCTGCGCACCACCAGCAGCGTTTGCACCGTCAATGCGAACGAAGTGAAGCTACCAAAAATGCCCGCGGGCCGCTTCTGCCTCGTCGTCAATGGACCGGTCGTTCAGTGCGAGTACGCGGACCGTCGGACCTGCGACGCCGAGGCGGCGCGGCGATCCGGTATCTGCAGCGATACGGCGACCGGCACACCGGACGTCGACATCTTTCGACAGTGAAAGGCGCCCAAGTGTCGCGGGTTGTTCCCCAGCGCGCTTGGACTTGGGGCATCGGGGCGAGGGACGGCAGATGCAGCAGGTAGTCGAGGCAATGAGACCGGTCCTGGCAACACCCCGCCTCGGTCTACATGCTCACCGCGGGTTGAGGATTTGCTTGGTCGATCCGTCGCTGTTCACGTGGCCTTACGACGTGCGTCTTGCACAGGGATTTGCTGAGAATGGCCACGACGCAGTCATTTTCGGTCGCGCGCCGAGCGGACCGCTCCCGGCCGTCGAAGAGCGCTATTTGCGGCGCCATTTCTACCCGGCCTTGGGCCTGCCGGCTGTCCGTAAGCTGCCGGGCCCGCTCTTCCTGGGTCTCAAGGGGTTGAGCCATGTCGAGTCGATGGTCCGTCTGGTGTGGACGCTGCGGCGATGGCGCCCGGACGTAATCCATTTCCAGTGGGCGCCGCTTGCCGTCGTCGACAAGCGTTTCATCGCGCTGCTGCGTCGGATCGCGCCAACTGTCATGACGATCCACGACTCAGCACCGTTCAACAACAGTCCGAGGGTCGGCATCCAGCGTCTCGGCGCGATCGATATCATGCACCGCTTCGATCGCCTCATCGTGCACACGGCGCGAGCGCGGGTGAGAGTCGAGAGCTATGGCGTCCCCGCCGAGAAAATCGATCAGGTCGCGCACGGCCTCCTGCTCGATCTCGACAGGTCGGCGTTCGCCAAGGCGGAGGCGACGCGCCGGGATCCGCGGGTCACTCTGCTCCTCTTCGGCTGGATCAAGCCCTACAAAGGCACCGACGTTCTGCTTCGCGCCCTGGCGAAACTGCCGACGGCCTTGCGACAGGCTGTGCGGCTGCGGATAGTCGGGCGACCGCAGATGCCGATGGAACCACTCTTCGCGCTGGTCGACGAGCTTGGCATCCGCGAGCAGGTCGAATTCGATTTGCGATTTATCGGCGATGCCGAGATTCCCAGCGTCCTCGATCAAACCGACATCCAGGTCTTTCCCTATCGCGAGATCGACGCGTCGGGTGCCCTGATGCTTGCGATCGCGGCTGGGCGACCGATCGTCGCCTCGAACATTGGCCTGTTCGCGGAGCTTCTCGAGGATGGTCGTCATGGGGCGCTCGTCGAGCCGGGCGATCCAGACGCATTGGCGGCGGCGCTCGCGCCCCTGATCGCGGATCGATCCCGGCGCGTGGCAGCCGACCACGAGGTCGGTGCGCTGCGCGACCGGATCCCGTCCTGGCGGCGCATTGCCGAGCAGACCGAGAAGACCTATCGGGCGGCGATGGAATGGCGTGGCGAAGCATGCCTGGAGCTGACGTAGCCCGCGGTCGCGGCAACTGGCATTCCGACGCGGCGGGCTGGCGCATGCTGGTTGTCCGCGCCATTGCGGCTGCGCTCATCGTCGCGGCGTCTGCCGGGGTCGCGCGTGGCGAGGGGTGGCGAGTCGTCTTCGAGGATCGCTTCACCGGGACCGCGCTCGACACCAAGAAATGGGCGACCCGGTACATCTACGATGGCGAGAGCAAAGATTATCTGAATGACGAGCTCGAGCGGTATCGGGACAACGACAACCACGAGGTCGCCGGCAACAAGTTGTCTCTCATCGCGCGGAAACTGTCGAACGGCAAGCCGGGTAGCGCATACGAATCCGGCATGATCCGATCGCGCCAGACCTTCTACTACGGATATTTCGAAGCGAAGGTGCATCTCACCAACGCCAACGGCACTTGGCCGGCGTTCTGGCTGAACTCGGACTACGATCGAGACGGCGGCCTGCGTTGGCCGCCCGAGATCGACGCCTTTGAATACGTCATCAACGGTACCAACGAGACGCCCGACATGATCCACTCGAGCGTCGTCGTCGACAAGGCGGGCACCCAAGGCGGCGGTTGGGTCTATCGCGATCCGGCGTTCAACGAGCGCTGGACCTATTACCGCGCCGCTGCGCCGCTGAACAAGGATTGGGTCGTGGTCGCGGTGCTGTGGAAGCCGGACAGCGTCACGCAATACGTGAACGGCAAGAAGATCTACACGCGGAGCTACAAGTGGGTTTATTCCGACGGCTCTGAAGCGGCGCCGGCGCACATTCTCCTGAACCTGGCGATCGGCGGGCACTGGGCCGGGGCAAATGGGGTCGAGGACGCGAAGTTCCCGCAGCAGCTGCAGGTCCAATATGTCCGCGTTTGTCAGTTCACGCCGGCCGCCGACGGTACGGCCACCTGCGGTGGCAGCGAATTTACGCCGCCGCTCGCCGAGGCGCGCTATACGGCGCCGTACGATGACTTGCCGCGGACCAAGTTGATCGACGCTGTTGTCGCGCCGGGGCTCGTTGCCCGGGGCACCACCGCGCAGGTTCGCTATACCTTCACGACCGAAAATACCGAACGGCCCCAAGAGGTCTGCACGACTTTGGTCGATGATCGCGGCAAGGACGTGTTCACCTTCTCGGCGCCGCCGGCGGCGGCCACTACCGGGTGGAAGGGATCGGCGTCCGTGAAGCAGACTTTGACCCTGCCGGAGCGCCTTGGACCGGGCCGTTATCGCGTTCTGGTGTCGGTCGGCTCGCGTAAGCCTGGATCGGATCTGCTCGCGCCGCAGCGGCAGAACATTCCGCTGGTCGCCGTCGAAAAGTTCGGAACCCGCGATGCGCGTCTGCGCTATCAGGTGGGAGAGATCCAGATACAATGATCAGCCGCGGAAAATCCGCGATCCGTGTCCGTGCCGAATGAACGACTACCTGATCGCGCTGCCTCGATCTGTCGGGGCGCTCCAATGCGCATGGCCTATCTTTGGCGTCGCCGACACCCGTCACAGCCTCGAGATCCTGGAAGGGCGCTATCGGTGCCGCTAAAGCAATGACCCGCGAACGTCATAGCGTGGTGCGTTCTCGACGCGCTCGCGCAGCCGACCGATATTCCGAGCATAAACGGCATTGCCCCGGTTGAGCGGCTTCGCCTCGATGAGGGTGATCTTCCGTTGCAGCGGGTCATAGTCGATCAGACTGAAGCCCGCATCAATCATATACCGGTGCAAGTCATCCTCGTCGAACCCATACCGCGACCCGCTTCCATTGAATTCCATTATGACGGCCAGAAGCGAATCACAGCGTATGGCCGCGGTTGCCCCTTTGATGACCTCGGCCTCGAATCCTTCCACGTCGATTTTGAGAATGGTGACGGGCGATCCGGAAAGCGCATCGTCGAGCGTGACCAGCGGGACCATCGCCGATTTGCCAACATTTTCGCTGTCCGATGACACGTGATTCATGCAATCGAGCATGGTTGTGAAATTTATCACGCCCGTTTTCGACCCGACCGCCATGTTCCTGGCCGAGACTCTCGAGGCGATATCGTTCAAATGTATGTTGTCAAGAAACTTGGAAAATGTGGCTGGAGCCGGCTCGAAGCTAAAGCTGCGAGCACCGACCGCCCCGGCTGCGATGACGGTATAGCTCCCAATATTTGCCCCGACATCGACAAAGACGTCGTCGGGGCGGAGCGCGTGAAGAACGAGCCCCATCTCCTCGAACTCGGCCAGTCCGAAATACATGTTGTAGGCCGCTTCGGTCATATCGTGCGCGACCAATAGACGAGTACGACCGACAAACGGCACCAGGAGAGGTCCTGGAAGGATCCTTCTGCCGATCAACCACGCGACGTATCCGGTGAGCGTTTTGGCTCTCTTGGACTTGGTAAGCGGATGGCTCTTGATCTGCCTCAGTATCCGGACGAGGGAATGCAAGCGCCTCATCTCACGATGCCGAATTGGCGAAGTACGCCGCGCAACGCGGGCGGGCGCTCGGCCGGAACGAAGCGCCAGTGCACCAGAGTCGTTGCGAGCGCCGAGGGCGACAGACCAACCATGGCGGTCCAGACGAGCATGAGGAGACGTGCGCGCAGCCGCGTCCCCTGCGGACAGGCCACTGCTCGGATCGCGTCGAGTAGCAACGTGGCAATCGTATCTTCCGGCATCGGATGCTTGGCCGGAGCGAGGCGCAGCGACGCTACCCGGTAGGGCAGGAGGTGAAGGCTTCGTCTGATGGCGCCGGCGGGTAGCGCGAACCCCACGCTTTCGGCGATGCGACGCGAGTACGCGAAACGCTGCAGCGCGCGCGCGACCTCCCGGGCCAGTCGCGGGACATCGAGGTCGGTCATGGCGAAGTCGTTGCGCCCGTGAACCCGATAGGACACCAGCGGCTTCGCGACCGTGACGACGTCGCCCAGATACGGCGCGGCCATCAGGCAGCAGGAATCACTGAATTCTCCGCAGGAATCGTCGAGCGGGAACAGGCGGTCGAGAAACCACCGGGCGTAGGCGTTGCCGGAGCCGGGCGGGGTCGGGTAGGTCCCGGTTGCCTGCGCCCACTGCCGGATCTCGTGCGGCGCCGGCGTGACGTCGAACTGCGGCAGACAGGTTCCCAGCGGCCTTCCCTTTGCGTCGATCGTTTGCATCTGGAACTGAACCTTGCTGATGCCGGGTGCCCACACGGCGGCGAGCTCGCGTAACAACGTCGGCGCCAAGACGTCGTCGGAGTCGAGGAAGATCACGACGTCGCCCGTCGTGGCTGCAAAGCCGGCGTTGCAGGCGCGGCGTTGGCCCCCGTTCGCTTGGAAGATCGCGCGCACCCGGGAGCCGAAGCTCTCGATCACGGAACGCGAATTGTCGGTCGACCCGTCGTCGACAACGACCACCTCGACGCTCGGCCAGTCGAGGTCGAGCGCGCTCTGGATCGCTGCGCCTATGTAGTCGCCGTAATTGTAGTTCGGGATCACGACCGATACCGAGAGGCCCTCCGCAGCCGTTGCGAGGGGAGGCGGCGGCCATGTGGCAGCATCCGCTGTCGGGGCGGTCGCTGAGCGGCTGGCAGGCTCGGCGGCAACGACGCGGAATCCGCGGAGCAGCCATTGGAGTACGGGCGGGCGGGTGACCGAACTCAGGCGCCAGAGGATCAGGGTCCGTGCGATCGCGCTTGGCAGCAGCGCAACCAGGATGCTCCAGAGGGTGAGGATGACGCGCGCGCGCTTCGTACGCCCCTGCGGCACCATCGCACCACGCAGGCCGTCGGCAAGCGCCACCACCATGCGGTCGCCCACTATCGGGTGCGCCCGAGGCGCCAATTTGATCGAGGCGATGCGGTAGGGCAGCAGCCATAAGCTGCGTCGAATCGCATCGCGCGGCACGTCCAGCCCGCCGGTTTTCGCCACTTCGTGGGCATACAAACTTCGCAGCTGGGCGCGTGCGACTTCGCGTGCGAACCGCTCGACGTTGAGCGAAGACATCGCCCCCTGGTTTCGCCCATGGACGCGGTAAGAGACCAGCGGCTTGGCGATCGTGACCACGTCGCCGAAAACGGGCGCGGCAATGATGCAGCAGGTGTCGGTTGCGCTGCCACACCGGTCGTCGAGCGGAAATATCTTCTCGAGAAACCAGCGCGCGTAGGCGTTGCCGGATCCGGGCGGCGTCGGGTAGTCGGCGGTCCGCGTGTACCAGAGGCGGATCTGGTCGGGCGATGGGGGCACGCGATATTGGGGAAATATGCTGCCGGTGAACTTCCCGCCGGCGTCAATGGTCTGCATCTGCACCTGAACCTTGCTGATGCCCGGCCGCCAGATCGCGGCTATTTCGCGGATCAGCGAGGGAGCCAATAGATCGTCGGAATCCAGGAATATGACGACATCTCCGCGGGATGCCGAAAACGCCCTGTTGCAGGCGACCAACTGCCCGGAATTCTCTTGCAGAATAACGGTGATGCGATCCGCATAGCGGGCGATTACGTCGCGCGATGCATCGGTCGATCCGTCGTCGACCACAATGACCTCGACATCGCTCCAGTCGAGGTGGAGCGCGCTCTCGATCGCGGCACCGACGAATTCCGCATAATTGTAGTTCGTAATGATAACCGACACGGAGAACGCGGTTTCAGCCATTCGGCTCCTCCCGGCAATCGATCGTGGTGCGGTGCGGTTCGGAGGGCTCGGTCATGCGGCGGTGGCCGGCTTACGGCGCACGGCGATCAGCGCGAAGCTGCTCGCATCGGCGATCAGTGCGCGGTCGAGCAGCCACAGCGCGGCGACGAAAATGGCGGCGCCGAGCGGTGCCAGAACCGCCAGGCGCGCGACTGCACCGAAATTTTGAACCAGCCAGATGCGCGCGGCCGTCACGACCAGCGCCATCACCATCGCCGCCGCGAAAGGCATCACCGCGCCGCCATATTGGTCGCGCAGCCCGAGGCCGGTCATCCGATGCACGAGCCATATGGAGACCGGGATCATCACAATCTCGCATGCGATCCACACGCCGACGGCCCAGCCGATCGACGGCAAACCGAAACAACCGACGATTCCGAGCATGACGCAGAGCTGTAGCAGGCATCCGGCCAACGGCGCGTGAGGCCGTGCGACGGCGGTCAGCACGGGCGTCGCGAACAGGCGGGGCGCCTGCACCAGGACCAGAAAGGCAAGTGCGGTGACATACGGACTGCTGGGCAGCCAGTGCCGGCCGAACAGCAGCTCGACGACCTCGGACGAGGTTACGCCGAGCCCGATAAAGCCGGCATAGAGGACGATGCACGTGAACGCCACGGCCTTGCGATATGCGCGCCTCAAGCGGTCACGGTCGGATTGCAGGTTGGCCAGCATCGGCATGACGACCTGCGATACCGCCGTCGCCGCGATGGCCCAGAGGACGTCGACCATACGAAAGCTCAGATTGAGGAAGCCAGCGGCCGTTGGCCCGAGCAGAGCACCGGCAATGATCGTGAACACCCGCTTGATCGAGAAGCCGAGGAACAGTGCGCCGACCGAGAACGCCCCGAAGGAGACCAACTCGACGAACTCGGTACTGCCGAAGCGTAGGCGCGGCCGATCTGTACAGGTCACCCACAAGACGGTCGAGGCAACCAGCGCCGTCGTGAGCTGCTGGACAACGAGGCTCCACAACCCCGCGCCCAGTCCGGCGGCCGTGATGCCGACTGCGGCACCGGCGATCCGTCCGACCAAGGACCGCTGCGCCAGCGCTCGGAATCCGAACTCGCGGCGCTGGCGTGCCATGATGGTTGCGGTGAAGCCCGCGAATGGAAAATACAGGCTCGTCCAAATGAGGATCGCGGTGGCCTCGGGATAGTCGACCGCCGCCGCGAAAACCGGCGCGAGCAGCCGGCAGGCGACCGTACAAGCGACGCTGAGGACGAGCGTCGCAGTGAACGCCGTATCAAAGTGGAGATCCGTAATGTCCCGCTTTTGGATCAGGGCATCGTGGAACAGCATTGTAACGAGCACGCCGATGAGCTCGACCAGCGCCAGGACGACGGAAAACATGCCGAAATCTCTCGCCGACAGGAGGCGCGTGAAGACGATCAGCGAGATCAGCGAGACGGCGGCGAGCCCGCCGTTCTCGATGCCGCTCCACAATACGGACCGCGCGGCTTTGCGCCGGTCGAGCTTCACGGCAGCGGTCCGTGGGCGCGCGGGCGGGGCGGCAGAAGGGCGTCCATGTCGGGGTCTCGGATCATCGCGCGGTCAGGCTGAGGTCGGCTGGCCGACGAACATCGGCGACGCCGACGATCGCGCGCCCCGCCGGCGTAGCGCGGCACCCGCCGGCCACAGCAGCGCCAGTACCTGCAGCTCGACGGTTTTCATCGGTATGAGGAGGTACCCACCCATCACGAGCCACATTACGAAGAGACCGACGCGCAACTCGCTCGGAGCGCGGGATCGGTTCAGAATTGAGGCGACGAACAGCACGAAAAGCGTTAGGCCGAGGAGGCCGTAGTCGTAGGCGAGCTTGGCCCAGGTCGGATCGAAGAAGTCATGGGGGCGCGTCGTGCGCTCGATCGCACGCAGGATCATGCCAGGTCCGTGCCCGAGGATGGCCGACCACGCATCGGTGTCGAAGCCCCACCAGAGCAGCAGCAAAGGCGAGACGAAGCGCGCCGACCCACTGCTGCCCTCCTGATTGAATTCGTCCACGCGATTCAACGTGAAGCCGAGATTCAACAAATCGCCAAGCCCCCAGTAGATCAGGACTCCAAAGCCGGAGAGCAGCGCCAGCCGGATCGCGGTCTTACGTCCGAGGGGGAACATCATGGCGATCAGCAGAACTGCCAGGCCGGTGCCGGAGTACGACAGCAGCAAGGCGCAGCCCAGTAAGCCGATTCGAAGGAGTCGCTTGAGCAGAACGATTTCGACGATCAGGGCGATTCCCATCGTCTGAGAGAAATGCGACGGTTCGACAAAGAAGAATCCATTCGATTTGTACAGGGATCCAACCGCGATCACAGTGTTGTAGGGGTCGTTGTTGCCGCGAATCGCCGACGGGATATCGCTGTCGAAGTTGAAAAGCCACGGCTGATGGATCGCAAACTGCGCGGCAAACTGCATGATTCCGCAGAGCGCACAGAACAGCGCGACATTGCTGTACACCCCGAGCATCCAGTGCCATCCCACGCCGACTTCGGCTTCGGGCCGGATGTGGAAAATGAAGGGGAGATAAATGATCAGAAGCAGGGCAAGCGATCCAATCGACGATTGCTGAACGTTAAGAAGACAGCTCGCGAGGGCTACGACCAAGCACGCGGTGAATAGGGTCAGGCTCGCGTGGTCCACGTGCGCGAGGCGGGTCAACAACAGGCTGACCACCAGGAAGTATTGAGTGATCAGCGCCAGGTCGACGGAATAGCCACCCAGATTCAGGCCGAAGCGCTGGAGTATCGTGAACGAGACGATGGCGAGCACCACGGCAAATCGCACCAGCGCGGGCAGCGGGAGCGTTGGCTGGGCGTCGGCTCCTGGGGCGGGCGCCGCAATGCGCGATCCGGTCGGAATCATGCACGGCCTGATATTCGGGATGCGCGGCTGTGAGGCGCCAGCAGGCGCCGAGGGCACGGATCGCGCCAGCCTGACCGCGAGGCTGGAGCCAGGCCCATCAGATCCCCGTCGAGGGTCCCGTTTCGCGCACCGATGTCGCCGGCGCCCACATGACGAAGCGATCCCCGCGGATCGATCGCGCGACTCCGATACCGACGCCCGTCATGGCGACCAAGATGTCGACAACGCGGCGCACCGGGCCGATGCGCAGCCGCCAGCCGATCGTCGCGACGACGAGGCCGCCGGCGCACAGCGCCAAAACACTGGCCCAGCCCAGCAGCATGAGGAGGACACCCAACCACGCCAATCCCGATAGGCCGAGCAGATAGATCGAGAACCAGCGCAGCACCCGGTGGGACAGGTACTTGTACAAGGTGAACGCCGGCAGTTTCGCCAAGCGCGGCCACATCAGGCGCGTGACGTTGAAGCCTTCGCAGGCGATCCTGATCTTGCGACGGAACTCATCCATCGGTTCGGTCGCGGTACGCTCGAAGCAACGTACGTCCGGAGCGCTGACGACGCGGTAGCCTTGACAAAGGATGTCCATGGAGACGTACAGATCGTCGAACCCGCCGTCAGGCACGGGACTGTGGAGCTCGCGCCGGATGGCGAACAACGATCCGTCCGCGCCGACCGTCGAGCCGGTCTCGCTCTCGAGACGCTTCGTTGCCTCCTCGAGCCGCCAATAGAGCGCGCCGTTCTGGCTGGTGGCCGTCTCCTCGCTGTTGATGTAGATGAGGTGCCCGGCCACGCAACCGATCTCGGGATCCGCGAAGTAGTCGAGCATGCGGTCTAGGCCATCAGGATCGATCATCACGTTGGCGTCCGTGAAAATCAGGATTTCGGCGTCGGTCTGCGCGACCAAGGTGTTCATGCCGAACGTCTTGCCGCGCCGTTCACTGCTGATCGTCAGATTGATGAGATCGCGATGGCGCTCGAGGATCGCATCCGTGCCGTCGCTCGACCCGTCGACGAAACCGAAGATTTGGATATCGGGGATCCGGCGGCGGATCTCGCGGAGATTGGCGACCTTTTGCTCGATCACGCCGGCCTCGCGATAGGCGCAGAAACACAGCGCCAGCCGTGGCGTGGTCGTCCGCGATCGTCGGGCCGGCGGGTAGGGTGCTCGGCGATGGAAGCGGCGCCCGAGGGCGAGGGATAGGGGGTAGGTCCCGAACGGATGCGCCGCCAAGACGAAGCTAAGGACGGCGACGCCGATCAGAGCCGCCAGCACGAACCAACCTCACGCGCACCCACGGCCATGCTCGCCTCGACGCTGGATAGCGGCCAACCCGGCGGTCCCGCGCGGTTGTCGGCTACTTCTTGCTTCTTGTTGATAGCGAGGCGAGCTTAAGCCAAAATTACAGCAAATCCCGCGGACCAGCGTGGGGGAGCGGTGTCGTCGAGCGCGTCACCTGGTATGGCCTTGCTTGACGGCGCGGGGTACGCACCGGCCATAACGCAGCCAGCACATAAAGTTGCGCGGTCACTTGGGGCGTCAACAGATAGCCCCCCATGATCATCCATGTCGAGAACAGTGCCGCGCGGATCTGAACAGGCGCGCGACTTTGATTGATGGCGCGGAGAATCAGCATGGTGAAGCTGGCCAAGCCCAACAGGCCGTATTCGAAGATCAGCTTGGACCAGGTGGGATCGTGGACCTGGTAGGCACTGACATTGCGGGCGATCGCGCGGGCCAACGTGCCGGGACCGTAGCCGAGAATCGTCGACCAGGTGTCAGGGGCATGGCCGACGACGACCGACCACGTATCGATGTCGATCGCCTCCCAGACCACGATGAAGGGAGCGACGAAACGCGCGAAACCGCTGCTGCCGCTCGTGCCGAACTCGTGGACGCGTTCGAGCATGGTCAAATGCAGGGCATCGCCCATGAACCCTATGAGAGCGCCTAGCGCCAAGCCGCCGAGTGCCGCCAGCAGGGCCATGCGGATCAGGCTTCTGACGCCGAGCGGGAACATCAGGGCGATCAGCAGCACCCCGATGCCGGTCCCGGAGTACGAGAGCACGAGCGCGCAGCACAGGATGCCCATGCGGATGATGCGCCGGAACAGGGCAACCTCGGCAATGAGCGCGAGCGCCGTGATCTGCGAGAACATCGACGGCTCGCGAAAGAAAAAGCCGTTGGATTTGTGAAACGACTCCGCGCCGACCGGTATCACGGTGTTGTAGATCCCGCTCCCCCGAATCGCTTCGGGTATGTAGTCCGTGAAATCGAACAGCCATGGTTGGTGGATGACGAATTGCGCGCCAAACTGGGCGATTCCGCTGAGCGCACAGAACAGCGCGAAATTGCAGAACACGCCGATCGCCCATACCCCGCATGGATTGACCGTCCCGCGGGCCGGCGTGCTGAGGGCGAACGGCGAATAGGTGACGATCAGCAGCGCCAGCGACAGATATGAGGCGTCCTGAATATTCAGCAGGCAACTCGCGACTGCGATGAGCAGGCACGGGACGAGCAGAATCAGGTTCATCTTGTCCAACCGGACAGAGCCCGTGACGAACAAGCTCCCGACCAGGAGGTACTGCGCGATCAAGGCGACGTCGATCGAATAGACGCTGGTTGCGCCAGGGGATGAAACATCCGCTGACGCGGTCGTGCCCGATGCGCCGAGGCTCAGCCCAAAGCGCTGGAGGATCGTGAATCCAGTGATGACGAGGATCACGGCCATCCGAACCAGCCACGGAGGACGGGACGCTCCCTCCTCGGCAGGTGCGATCGATGGTGTCGGCTCGGACGCGTTCATGCAGGCTCTCCGACGCTGCTCGGCCGGGCGAGTGGCTGGATGCAAATGTCGTGCGCCACGCGACGCGTTGTCTCGAGAGGTGGCCTGAACGGCCACCCACAAGCGGCACGCGGCAGTCTCGATGCCATTATGAAGGGGTTCTATGTAATTTTGACTTAAGCTTGCGATTTTATACCGGTGCCGATGTCAACATGATCGGCGATTTGCCTGAATCTTCGCCCGAGTTCGTGATTCATGGTGCATCACGTGTGTGGGGGAAACGGTGTCGGACGATTGACGGCGCGCCCGTCGGGCCGCCGGGTTCCGCGTCGTGTGGCTCGCCCGCAATGAGGTACGACGAAACCGTCGCGTCGGTTCGAAGCGACCATCGCCGCCGGGACGTATGGACGGGCGAGTGACGTGGACATCGCGTCGCTGAATTTCGTTGGTTTCGTCGCGCTTGTGGTGTTGGCGTTTCACGCCGTCCCATTGCGGGTTTACCGCGTCGGGATTGTCTCGTTGGCGAATGCGGCGTTCATCGCGAGCTACGTCGGCGAGTTCAGGCAGATCATCCCGCTTTTGGCGTTCCTCATGCTGGGCTACGTGATGATCGAGCTGGTTCGCCGTCGCGCTTCCGCGGCGGTGCTTGCGCTGGGGCTCGGTATCGTGCTGGCCGCTTACCTCCTGCTCAAGCGCTTTTCATTTCTCGATGGGCTGCCGACGCTGCCGTTCCCATATCTCGTCGTCGGCCTCTCCTACATCCTGTTCCGCATTTTGCACCTGATGGTCGATGCGCGCGACGGTGGGCTCGCGGCGCGAGTACCGCCGCTGGCGTTCTTCAACTACACGTGCGGGTTCCTGTCGTTCGTGTCGGGCCCGATCGAGCGCTATCAGGATTTCACGGCGTCCAGCGAGCGCCTGCACGTCCGGCTCGACGCCGGGCGCGTGCGCCATGCTTTCGCGCGCGTGATCACCGGGTATGCGAAGGTGATCATCCTCTCGGGCATCGCAAATCACGTGTTCCTCAAGCTCGAGGACCAGCTGCTCGCCGGCTCCGATCAGTCGGCAGGTTGGCGTTCCGTAGTGGACTACGGCGCCTGTGCCGCCGCCTATACGGCCTACCTCTACTACAATTTCTCGGGGTACATGGACATCGTGATCGGCGCCGGCTGGCTGCTCGATCGTGATCTGCCGGAGAATTTCAACAAACCGTTCCAGGCACGCAATTTCCTCGAATTCTGGGCGCGCTGGCACATGACGCTATCGGATTGGTTCAAAACCTATCTCTTCAATCCGATCGTCAAGAGTCTGGCCGAGGCGCTGCCGGCGCCGGCTCTGCTGCCTTATCTCGGCGTCGTCGCGTTTTTCGCGACCTTCTTCGTCATGGGTCTCTGGCACGGCACGACGGCAGTCTTCATGATTTACGGCCTCGTCATGGGCGCCGGCGCCAGTGCCAACAAGCTGTGGCAGGTCATGCTCGTCTCGCGCCTCGGGCGCCGGCGTTACCGCGCTCTCGGCGAGAACCCGTTCTACCTCTACGGCTGCCGTGGTCTGACCATCGCCTATTTCGTAGTCGGCGTCACATGCCTCTGGGTCGACATGGCCGCACTCGATCGCCTGTGGGCCGGACTCGGCCCGTTTGGCCTGTGTGCGGCGCTCGTGCTGACCGCGCTCGCGGCGGCCATCGCCATGTCGTTGCAGGACGCCGGCCTCGCCGTGGTACGTCGTTGGCTGGCTTGCGTATCGACCCTGACGCGCACGCATATCGCCGGCAATCTGTGGGCCGCGACCCAGGTCCTCGCGATCCTGATGGTCGCGTCGTTTTTTCACAAGACTCCCGAGTTCGTCTACAGGGCGTTCTGAATGGGCCTGATTCTGCGCCAAGCCGGAGCGATCGTGCTGTGCCTCGTCGGTCTCTATCTCGTGGTGCTGGCGGCGGCGTTGGCGCTGGCGCCGAGCCCACCCGACCGGCGCTGGCTCAACACGGCACACGCCAACGACACCATCTTCATGACGCAACCCAAGTACATCTATTTGAACCGGGGCGTGCTGCGCGACCCAGGCGAGAAGGTCGTGGTCGTCGGCGCATCCAACTCGGTGCGCGGGTTCACGCGCGCCGAACTTGGGTCGTTCGTGCCGCCGCGGGCGGTTGTGCACAATTTTGGTCTCGGCGGCGCCAACATGACCGAAGTGCGCCAAGTGATCGATCTCGTCCAGGAAGTGCAGACGGCGGAAGCGCGGCGTCGCACGATCTTCGTAATTGGGATCTGGTATGGAATGTTCACCGAAGACCGGTTGCGCTGGTTCACCCCGGACCGCACGCCGGGCGATACCGACATCGATATCGAGCGCTATCGCTACGGGTTCGAATGGCGTACGCCGAGTGGCCCGGTCGCCCTCGTTTCGGAGCGCTACACCGACGCGGCCGTGACGGCGATCTACCCGTTCCTTTTCCTCGACAAGCTTGCCCGCGACGCGACGAGCTTGCTTGCGTCTCACGAGCGCCCCGAAGTGGCGATCTTGGATGCCACGGTGCTCACCGAGGAGGATCGAACCAAGTATCTGCACTACTGGGCGAGCGCGATGGGGCCGGCAACGCGGCAGTCGCTCGACGAGCAGTTCGACGTTCTTGCGCAGGCCTGCGACGCGATCCTGTCGGAAGGATCACAGGTCGTCCTCGTCGACTTGCCGCTGCCCAAGTGGCACAAGGACCGCTCGCCCTATTATCGACCATTCGAGAATCAGGAGGCGCGCCTGGTGGCTGAATTTCGCGACCGGCCCGGTTTCCGTTTTGTCGATCTCGGCAGGCTCGACCACGATGCCGACTTCATCGACGAGGTCCACCCGAAACCGCGCGTCACGCCGACTTGGTCGAAGGAGCTCGCCCGGGCCTTGTCGCCGCTGCTCGCCCCGGGCATGTCGTTGGCGAGTTCGGTTTCCGACAAGGGGCCGCCGCCGTGAACCGTTTCGGCCTGCGGTTCCATCATTTCGGGCTGGCAGTGCCGGAGGCGGGGCCGGCTTTTCGATACTTGCAAGCGCTTGGTTACCAGGCCGGGCCGGTAGTGTTTGATCCGTTGCAGAGCGTCAATCTGGCGCTGTGTCGGCATACCGAGATGCCGGATGTCGAGCTGGTGTGGCCGGGCGCGGTCGCCTCCCCGATCGATCAGCTGCTGAAGCGACGCGGGCCGCATGTCTACCACCTATGCTATGGCGCAGCGTCGGTTCCGGCAGCGATCGCTGCGATGGAGGCCAGCGGCTTCAACGTCGCCGTGATCAGCGAGGCGAAGCCGGCAGTGCTGTTCGGCGGCCGCGCCGTGTCGTTCTATAGCGTCGCCGAGATCGGCGTGATCGAGCTGCTCGATGACACGAGCCCGGAATCCGGTGCAGCGCGAGGTGAGCAATATGCCGATGCCTGACATCTACGAGAAGCTCACGCCGATCTTCCACGAGCTGTTTGACGATCCGGATCTCGTGCTGGCCCCGTCGCTCACCGCGAAGGACGTCGACGGGTGGGACAGCTTGAATCACATCCGGCTCGTGCTCCAGGTGCAGCAGGCGTTCGGCGTCAAGTTCTCCGCATTGGAGATCAGCCGACTCAAGAACGTCGGTGAATTCGTGCAACTGATCGAGGCGAAGCTCTGATCCTCGCGAGAAGCGAAGATATGACGGAATTGTATGCCTCGCTGGGCTGGCTGCCCCGGCCGCCGGCAGACTTCTCGGCCCAATGCCGCGGCGTCCTGGACGCCGGGCCCGAGCTCGTCGAACGATTGCGCTGGCTGGCGTCGCATGGGCTCGACGATGTCCAGCTCAGCCGGCTTGCCACGCAGGTCTTCCGCGCGCGTGCCGCCGGCCGCGCGTTGGCGCCGTTGACGCCGTTCCGACTTGGCGTGGTCAGCAATGCCACGACGGATTTCATCGTCCCCACGCTGGTCGCCACGGCCCTTCGCCACGGCATTGCGCTCGAATGCATCGCCGCACCTTTCGGCCAGGTCGTGCAGCAGGCGTTGTCTGCCACGTCCGAGATCCGGGCGGCGAGGCCCGATGCGGTGCTCGTCGCGCTGGATTTCCGAGGTCTCCCCTTGCGCGCGAGCCTCGGTGATGCGACCGCGGCCGAAGCCACGGTCGCGCGGTCGCTCGAGCAGATCATGACGATCCGCGATGGCCTGCGCGGGGAAGGCGGGACGACCGTGATCCTGCAGACGATCGCCGCTCCGGCGGAGCCGTGCTTCGGCAGCCTCGACCGGACGGTTTCAGGCACGCCGCGTGCGGTCATCGACGCGCTCAACCGCGCGCTCGTGGCGGGCGCGGCGGGCAGCGGCGATGTGGTGCTCGACGTCGCAGGATTGGCGGAGATTGTCGGGCTCGGCGCGTGGCATGCGCCGCTCGAATGGAACTTGGCGAAGGCGCCATTCGCGCATCGCTTCTTGCCTCTCTACGCCGATCACGTCTGCCGGCTGATCGGCGCGCTGCGCGGCAAGAGCCGCCGCTGCCTGGTTCTCGACCTCGACAATACGCTCTGGAGCGGCGTGATCGGCGACGATGGGCTCGAGGGGATCGTCATCGGCCAGGGCGACGCCACCGGCGAGGCGCATCTCAGTGTCCAGCAGGCGGCGCTCGATCTTCGGGAGCGCGGGATCGTGCTGGCGGTATCGTCCAAGAACGACGATGCGGTAGCGCGCCGACCTTTCCGAGAGCATCCCGACATGCTGCTGCGCGAAGAGCACATCGCGGTGTTCCAGGCGAACTGGAACGACAAGGCGACTAACCTCGAGGCGATCGCAAATGAGCTGTCGCTTGGTCTCGATGCGCTCGTGTTTCTGGACGATAATCCGGTAGAGCGCGGTCTGGTGCGCCGGCTGCTGCCGCAGGTCGCGGTGCCGGAGCTGCCCGACGATCCCGGACTCTATGCGCGTTACTTGGCGGCGTCGGGATTTTTCGAGGCGGCGGCGTATTCGGCGGAGGATCGCGCGCGCGCCGACTTTTATCGCGATAACGCCAGGCGTGCGACCCTGCAAGCTCAGGCGGGCGGCATCGACGCCTACCTGGCATCGCTCGAGATGGAGGTCACGTTTCGCCCGTTCGACGACCCTGGCCGCGCGCGCATTGCGCAGCTCGTCAACAAGTCGAACCAGTTCAACCTGACGACGCGGCGCTATACGGAATCGGAGATCCGGGACGTAGCCGACGATCCGGATTGTCTCACGCTGCAGGTCAGCCTGTCGGACGTCTACGGCAACAACGGCATGATCAGCGTCATCATCTGTCGACCGATCGCCGACGACTGGGATATCGACACCTGGCTGATGAGCTGCCGCGTTCTCGGACGCCAAGTCGAGGTCGCCGTCCTGGAGGAAATCGTGCGGCACGCTCGGAGGCGGCGCATCGCACGGCTGCGCGGCATCTACCGACCGACGGCGCGCAATCGGCTCGTCGTCGATCACTACGCACGGCTAGGCTTCGACCTGACGGAACGGCAGCCCGACGGGACGACGGTGTGGCATCTCAAGATCGCTGACACCCATGCGAGTCGATCGGTGTCGATGAAGGTCGTGCGCCACGGTTTCGAACCCGTTGAGGCATGATCTGACGGTGTCGTAAGAATATTTTCTCGATAAAGAGAACGCCATTTGTTGCCCCTGCGGTTCATGATAAAAATGCCTTGCGAACGGGGCGACGAGGATATCGCTTGATGCGCAACGATCGCCGACACCATCAGCGACTCACTGTGACGCCGTTGCCCGCGTCACTTGACCGGCAGAAACTCCCTCAACATATCGAGACGTACGACGATCGCCGACGCTTTCAAAGGGTCGCCGTGACCCTGCCTGCGACGCTCAACATCGCCGACCAGTTTCTGGCTGCGACCGTGCGCGATATCTCGCGCAGCGGCGCTGCGCTCGAGTTTGGCAACCAGCAGGCCGTGAATCGAGGCGAGCGGGTGGTGCTGGCCGGCAGCGGCGCGGTGCTACGAGCCTATGACGCCAAGGTGGTCGCCAGCGACGGCCGGGTCTGCCGCTTGGTGTTCGAGCCGACGCTGTCTGCGATGGACCTGCTCGGCGTCGCCCGTAAGCTCGGACGCTAGCCTTCACAGTCTTGCCGTAACTATCCCGATACCGGGTCGCGCGTCCTGCAGGGTTACCAGGATTTCAAGCCGTCGGTGGTTGCGGGTCCACCCCAGGGGATTGAGTGGCGGCGCGGGCGGCACGGCGACGACGATCGGCGTCCAGAACGCCGCCGGTGAACGCGCGTACCCGGTCAGACCTTGTCGAGATCCCATTCTTCGGCCGAGGCACCGGCCAGCGATTGAACCAGCTCCTCGTTGGACGCCAACGCGGCCGCCGGGCCCTGATGCACCACCACGCCGTGATCGAGCACGTAGGCGGTGTCGGCGACGTCGAGCGCCATGCGGACGTTCTGCTCGACGAGGAGGACGGTCATACCTTCCCGTTTCATCTCGCTGACGATGCGGAACACGTCCTTGACGATCAACGGCGCCAGGCCTTGCGACGGCTCGTCGAGGATCAGCACCCGCGGGTTCAGCAGCAATGCACGGGCGATCGACAGCATCTCCTGTTCGCCGCCCGACAACTGCCGGCCGCGGTTCATCTTGCGCTCCTCCAGCCGTGGGAACAGCTTGAAGATGCGCGCGATGTCGAACGGCCCCGAATGGCCCTGGGGCACCTTGAGATTGTCTTCGACCGTGAGATTGGCGAACACGCGCCGGCCCTCCGGCACGTAGCCGACCCTGAGCCGTGCCACCCGATAGGGCGGGAGCTTCGCCGCTTCGGTGTCGAACACCTTGACCGAGCCGGAGCGCGCCGGCGTGAGCCCCATGATGCTGCGCATCATGGTGGTTTTGCCCGCGCCGTTGCGCCCGAGCAGGGTCGTGATGCTGCCTTCCTGCGCGGTCAGCGAGACGTCATGAAGAATGTGGCTCTTGCCGTAGAAGGTGTTGAGCCGGCTGACCTCGATCGCATTCATTCGGCTTTTCCCAGATAGGCATTCTGCACGTGCTCGTTGTGCGTGATCTCATCGGGAGTGCCTTCGGCCAGCAGCTTGCCCTCGGCCAGCACCGAAATCCGGTCGGCGAGGTGAAACACCACGCGCATATCGTGCTCGATCAGGACGATCGTGTATTTCGAATTGCGGTGCAGGCGACGGATCAGGCCGGTGACCTGGTAGGTCTCCTCGTCGCCCATGCCCGCAGTCGGCTCGTCGAGCAGCAGCAGGCTCGGCTTCAGCGCCAGCGCCATGGCGATCTCGGCGGCGCGCTGGTCGCCGTGCGACAGCTCGCCGACCAAGCGATCGGCCTTCGCGGTCAGGTTGGCCATCGCCATGACCTCGTCCGAAGCATCGACGACGCGCTGCTTGTCGGCGGGGTTCAACCAGGCCCGCAGGCTGAAGCCGAGGCCGGTCTCGACCGCGATCCGGACATTCTCGCGGACGCTGAGCTCGGGAAAGATCTCGGTGATCTGGAAGGTGCGGCCCATGCCGAGCTTGACCCGACCAGCGGCCGGGACGCGGTTGATGTTTTGGCCGTCGAGCAGGATGTCGCCCGACGTCGGCGGGAAGAAGCCGGTGATCAGGTTGAAGAACGTGGTCTTGCCCGCGCCGTTCGGCCCGATGATCGCCCGCAGTTCGCCGCTCTCGACCCGCATCGACACGTCCGACACGGCCTTCAGGCTGCCGAAATTCTTGGAGGCGTTGCGGACCTCGAGTTTGGCTGTCGCGTCGCTCACGCGCCGGTCCTCTTCTGCAGCATGCCCATCAGGCCGCGCGGGAAGAACAGCACGACCAGCACGAAGGCCATGCCGACGAAGAACATCCAATTGGTGGTCATCGACGACACGTAATCCTGGAGCATCACGAACAACACGGCGCCGACCAGGGGCCCCCAGAACGTGCGCATGCCGCCCATCACCGTGATCATGACGATGTTGCCGGACATGATGTAGTTCAAGCCGAGCGGATCGGCGAAGTTGTTGAGCAGCGCGTAGAGGGTGCCCGCCAGCGCGGTGAAGAAACACGAGATCGAGAACGACAGCCAGATGTGACGCTCCACCGGCAGGCCGAGGAAGCGCGCCCGGCGCTCGTTCTCGCGGATCGCCAACATGGTCCGTCCGAAAGGCGATCCGAGGATCAGCGCCTGCAGGCCGACGGCGAGGCCGAAGACCAACAGGATGAAGAAGTAGAAGAGCGTGCCGCTGTTGGCGATGTCGAGCTGGATAAGGCCGAGATCGATCGGCGCCCGTATGAAGCCACGCAAGCCGTCATAGCCGCCGGTGAGACTGTCCCACTTGTAGGCGATGTAGAAGCAGACTTGGCCGAACGCGATCGTCACCATGGCGAAGTAGACGCCGCGGCGGCGCACCAGCAGCAACCCGAACAGTGTGCCGGCCACACCGCCCAGCAACGTGCCCGCCACGATGGCGAGCGGCGTCGAAGCCGCCACGTATTTGAGGCAGAGACCGGCGCCGTAGGCGCCAAGGCCGAAATACGCCGCGTGCCCGAAGCTCATGACGCCGGTGAAGCCCAGCAGCATGTTGAAGCTCATGGCGGCCAGCGCGAACACCAGGACGCGGCCTGCCATGGCGGTGTAGCCGCCCAGCAGGGGCAGCCAGAGCGGCACCGACAGCAGCAGGGCCCAGATGATCGCCAGCTGCAGCCAGGGCCGCGAGGCGGTGGCGCGGGCGGGTAGCGCGAGGGTGGTCATGTCAGCATTCCCTCCTCGCCGAGAAGTCCGCGCGGTCGCAGCAGCAGCACGATCGCCATGATGACGTAGATCACCGCCTCGGCGCCGGCCGAATAGACCACCGTGGTCAGCGCCGCGGCGACGCCGATCAGCAGGCCGCCCAGCAGGGTGCCGGTCAAACTGCCGACACCGCCCACGATGATCGCGATGAAGCTCGGCATGATCAGATCGTCGCCCATGTTCGGGTTGAGGCCGATCTGTCCGGCCGCCAGCACGCCGGCCAGGCCCGCGAGGAAGCTGCCGACGGCGAAATTGTAGGAGCGCAGCGCGGCGACGTTGACGCCCAGGGCGGACACGGTGTCGAGATCGAGCGTGCCGGCGCGGATGCGCATGCCGACCCGGGTGTAGCGCAGGAAGGCGAACAGACCGGCGACCGCGACGATCACGACGACGATCATGAAGATCCGGTACCAGGTGATGAAG
>DATJNS010000427.1:0-2923 GCA_035507915.1 Candidatus Sulfotelmatobacter sp. | reverse complement strand
CCCTCCTGGACGAAGCGCAGCGCCTCGTTGTCCTCGAGGCCGAGGAAGCCCGACGGCCCCATCAGGTTGCCCTGGCGCAGCCGGTGGCGCGTCATCTCGGCGCTGTCGCCCGCGTAGCCGAACATGGTCCAGACCATCAGGAACTCGTGCGGACCGTTGGGCACGATGTGGCGCACGCCGAGCGTGTTGAGTTCGCGCTGCACGATCAGGTTGGGCCAGATCGTCTGCATGGTGACGGACCACGGCGAATCGAACTCGCGCACGTAGTCGAGCATGCGGTCGTCGGCCAGCTTCATGGTGTCGGAGAAGGCGCGCATCTCGCGCTTGCTGGCGTCGTCGACCTTGGGCTCGGGCGGCCGCGCCGACGCCAAGGTGCCGTGGCGGCCCTTGGGATCGACGATCATCGCCGACTTGTTGCCCGCGACCATCAGGCCGAAATTGACCAGGAAGGCGTGCAGCAGGGTCGCGTGGTACGGGTCCTTCAGGTTCTCGTGATACATCTTCCAGTTGGCCGGCACCGTGTTGCGGTAATAGCCGAGCAGCTTGAGCGGGCGGCCGTCGAAGGTGGCGTCGAAGTCGGCGAGGATCTCGGGCCCGAGATAATCCTCGAGCGGCTCCATGTCGCGCGCGAACGACGCGAACACGAGACCGCCGCGCGTCGTCACGGTGAGCTGCTTGAGGTTGTGGTCCTGGAGCTTGAAGTCGGGCGGCATGCCGCCCTGCTTCTGGATGCCGCGGCGGAACGGCACCGCCGTCAGGTTGCCGGCGAGATCGTAGGTCCATTGGTGATAGGGACAGACCAGCTCGGTCGCCTTGCCGCTCGGCGGGCGGCACAGCTCGGCGCCGCGATGCGCGCAGCGATTCTCGAACGCGTTGACGCGACCATCGCGATCGCGTGCGACGATGACGGGCGTCGGCCCGACATGCGAGCGCTTGAAGCAGCCGGGCTCCGGCAGCTCGGCCTCCAGCGCGACGAAGTTCCAGGTGCGGCCGTGGAAGATGCGCTCGATCTCGCGCTCGTAGATCGCCTGGCTGGTGTAGACCCAGTCGGGGATGGCGCTGAGCCCCTCGGCCGGCCAGACGTGCGCCGGCTCGTTGGCGAGAGGCGCGGCGCGGGGGTCGGTCCGCAGATCCGAGGCGGTGTCGGGCATGGTCGTCGCTCCTGAAGCCCGGCGGCAAGTATAGCGCCGCGCGAATTGCTCAGTATACCCCTTTTCCCGCGGCGGAGCGCGCGCTAGGCTGGCCGATCGCAGCAACCCCAGGCGAACCAGGAGGCGGGAATGGCGCTGGTATCGTTGGCCACGGCCGGCAACTTCATGCACATCTACGATTTCCGCGTGAAGCCGGGCACCGGCGACCGCTTCATCAAGCTGTTCGACGAGTTCGACTATTCGGACGCCAACCCGATGCACAAGTCGTCGGCCCAGGTGAAGGACGGCGTGTTGTGCCGCGACGTCAACGATCCGGACCACTTCTACCTGCTCGGCGAGTGGGCCGACATCGACGTGCACGCCAAGATCCGCAAGATCCTGGCCGAGGATCTCAAGCCGGCGTTCGTCGGGCTGATCGAGGGCAAGGGCTTCATCCCGACCTACGCCGAGGTGGTGTCGAGCACGCCCCAGGAGCTGCTCGACAAGGCGTCGCGCTGAGAGGCCGGCGCTTACGATCCATCGGCGTCCCCCTTCTTGTCGGAGCATTGCCGCCACCCTAGGTTGATGGCGGGGAGAGGGGTGCCGTCATGGACCTGCCATTGACCGCGGCGTCGGGCGTGGACGTCTACACGGCGTTGCACCGCCTGCTATCGCCGTCGACCCAACCGACCACGCTGCCGGTGACCGACGGCACGCCGCCGCCGCGGTTCCAGCTGCCGGCCGTGATCGCGACGCCGGCACCGGGCGCCGCCGCGCCGCTGCCACCCCCGCCGCCGATCGCGCTGCCGCAACCGGGCGCGCCGGTGGCGGCCACTCCAGCGGCGCCCACGGGGGCGACCGCCAGCCGCGCCCTTGCGCTGTACGCCCAGATTCAGCAGCTGGTCTCCGGCGCGCCGCCGGCGCAGCTGCCGACGGCGCACGACGTCACGGCGGGCCCCGCGCCGGCCGACGCGGGCGCCGCGGTCCAGCCGCCGCCGCCGGGTCAGCCGGCCGGCAGCCTTGGCATCAACGCGCTCGGCGGCGCGGCCCAGAGCCCGGTCCAGACCCTGTCGTTCCCGCGCGGCTCGTTCGTCAATTTCCTGACCTGAGCGCGGGCGCGCGGATGCGCGTGGACTCGCTTTTGCTTGACCTCGTCGGCTGATCAGCGGCGCATAATGGGCCGCCAGAACCGCGATGGCCGGCCGGGCGCGCCCGGCCGCATCCGCATGACGAGAGGCTGACCCGATGCGTTCCGCCCGTCCGAACGAGAAGATGAAGCTCGGCGCCATGTACCACCCGACCGGCCATCACGTCGCGTCGTGGCTGCATCCGGGCTCGCAGATCGATGCCGGGCAGAACTTCCGTCACTACGCCCGGCTGTGTCAGACCGCCGAGCGGGCGAAGTTCGATCTCATGTTCCTCGCCGACGCGGTCGCGGTGCGCGACGGCGATCTCGAGCCGCTCAGCCGCTGGCCGCAATACATGGCCTATTTCGAGCCGATCACGCTGTTGTCCGCGCTGGCGTCGATCACCGAGCGCATCGGCCTGGTGGCGACCGCGACCACCAGCTACAACGAGCCCTACAACGTCGCGCGCAAGTTCGCCTCGCTCGATCACATCAGCGGCGGGCGCGCCGGCTGGAACGTCGTCACGTCCTCGAACCTCTCCGAAGCCTACAATTTCGGCCGGGAAGCGCATTACGAGCACGACGCGCGCTACGACCGCGCGTTCGAGTTCGTCGAGGTCGTGCAGGGCCTGTGGGACAGCTGGGACGACGATGCCTTCGTGCGCGA
>DATJNS010000426.1:0-3834 GCA_035507915.1 Candidatus Sulfotelmatobacter sp. | reverse complement strand
GGCCGGCCATCGCGGCAACGCGTTCGGTCGGAGCGGCGGCTCCGCGGGGCGCTCCACGTTCGGGCGCGGCCGGCGTGCCGCCCTGTCTCTGTCGACCCGGCCCCGCGGCCGGCGCGTCGTCATCATGACGCGGATCGTCCGGCATCAGGGATCGAAGTTCCGCTCGGCGCCGCTGTCGAAGCATGTCGCCTATCTGAAGCGCGAGGGCGTCACCCGCGACGGCGCGGACGCCAGGATGTTCGACACCCGGTCCGACGACGCCGACACTAGGGCGTTCGCCGAGCGTTGCGAGGACGACCGCCATCACTTCCGCTTCACCGTGTCTCCCGAGGACGCGGCCGCGATGGCCGACCTTCGCGCCTTCACCCGCGAGCTGATGGCTGACGCCGAGCGTGATCTCGGCACGAAACTCGACTGGGTCGCTGTCGATCATTGGAACACTGACAATCCGCACATCCATGTGCTGGTGCGCGGGCGCGCCGACGACGGTGCAGATCTCGTCATCAGCCGTGACTACATCAAGCAGGGATTCCGCGACCGCGCCGCCGAGCGGGTTACTATGGAGCTCGGGCCGCGCACCGAACAGGAAATACGGACAGCCCTGGAAAAGGAGGTCGAGGCGGAGCGCTGGACGAGCCTCGATCGCTCGCTGCGCGACATCTCCGATGAGGGCGGCGGTGTGGTGGACCTCCGCCTCGGGGGCGACGCAGAAGACCCGGAACTGAAGCGGCTGATGATCGGACGAGCGGGCAAACTCGAACGCCTTGGGCTCGCCGAGCCGATCGGTTCGGCACGATGGGAGCTGAAGCCGGGCCTCGAGCCGGCGCTGCGCGACCTCGGCATCCGCGGCGACATCATCAAGACGATGCACCGGGCGATAACGGGCGCGTGTCACGAGCCGGACGTGACAGGCTTCGCGCTGCACGGCGATCAGCCTTCCGAGCCGGTGCTCGGTCGGCTGGTCGCGCGCGGACTGCACGACGAGCTTCAAGGCTCGGCCTATGTCGTCGTCGAGGGTGTTGACGGACGCACCCACCATCTCACCTTCCCCGACCTGGAGTTGACCGGCGACGCCAGGCCAGGTGCGATCGTCGAGAGCCGGTCCTACGAGGACGGCGCCGGTCGGCGGCGGCTGTCTCTCGCCATCCGATCCGACCTCTCGATCGAGGCGCAGATCGCGGCACCCGGTGCGACCTGGATCGACCGCCAGCTTCTTGCGAAGGGCTCGTCGCTCAGCGGCGGCGGATTCGGCGCCGAGGTGCGCGAGGCGATGGATCGACGGGTCGATTACCTGGTCGAGGAAGGCCTCGCACGGCGTCAGGGACAGCGGGTCATCTTCGCGCGCGATCTCATCGATACCTTGCGCCGCCGCGATCTCAAGGATGCCGCCTCCAAGCTCTCAGCGGAGAAGGGGCTTGCGTATCGCCCTTCCGCCGAAGGCGAGAATGTCTCGGGCGTCTACCGCCAGCGGGTCACGCTCTCGTCCGGCCGCTTCGCCATGATCGAGGATGGCATGGGGTTTCGGCTTGTGCCCTGGCGGCCTGCGCTGGAACAGCGGCTTGGCCGCCAGGTCGGCGGCGTGGTGGCGCCTGGCGGCAACGTAGATTGGAGCTTCGGCCGGAAGCGGGGGCTCGGTATCTGACGATCCCACCAACGGCGGAGTCGGGCGGGTACCAGACATTTTCTGCCGCGGCGCGCTACCACCGGGAATTTAGCCATAATTGTCAGTTCAGCCGGCCTGGCGATTCGCGAGCGTTTGTCTACGCCAGGTTCGCACGCCCGCCTCCGTCAGACCGGAGGCAATCCGGAACGCGACGCCGGCGAGGTCGGGTTCGATCAGGCCCATGCGCAGCAGAATGCTCGCCGTCCGCAGAACAAGGCTGGCGGCAGAGAAATAGCATCCGCGGGACACACTATTCGTCCTCCCCCGAAGCCACGCCTGAAACTCGGCCTGCATGAGATCCGGGATCGTCGGCCCGGGCGACAGCCGCTGAAACGCCGTCACGTCACGCCGTCATCAGCGATGACCAAGCCCCGGCATGATGCCGGGAAGCCCGGCGTCGCCGCGCGCACGACAAACGCCGGAACCAATGTCAAAGCCACAACAGGAACGACCCGCATGCGGTTTCTACTGCGCCAGCGCCAGTTGCACGACCCGCACCACGACCAGCCCGACCGCCAGCAACAGGTAGCCGCGCAGTACGATCATCCACACCCGCGTGGCGCCCGTCAGCCGTGCAGGCGCGAGCTGGGTGAGCGGGCGCATCCGCCACATCGGGCGGAGCGAGCGGTCGAGCGGCATTTCCGTTGACTTCGTGCGGAACGCCAGCGGCGCACCGGCCGCAACGAGGGCCAGCGCCGTGCCGCCAGCCAGCACGAACAGGATCTGCTCGCCGGTGATGGACGGATACAGGACCGAGACGGTCAGCACGATGGACAGCAGGACGAGGATGGCAATCACCGAGCCGGTGAACAGATTGGTCCATCGGTCATTGACCCACGGGCCAAGTACCGCCTTGTCATTGCACAGCAGCAGCAGGAACACCGTCGCCGATGGTAGCAGCACCCCTGCCAGCGACTGCACTGCCTCAGTGATGAGCCCGAGCGGTGATCCCGGGATCAACACCAGTGCCGCGGCGCCTGCGATCAGGCCGCAGTAGACAAGGTAGAAGCCCCGCGCGTCTTTCGCCCGGCGATGCAGCGAGTGCTTGAGTGACAACACGTCGCCGAGCGCATAGGCGGTAGCCAGCGATACGGCGGAAGCCCCGATGATGCTGGCGTCGATCAGCGCGATGGCAAACAGCGTCGCCGGGACCTGGCCGGCGTACTTCGCCAGCCCGATCGCGATTCCTCCGGCATCGGTGAAATGGCCTGCCTCCGGCCGCCCTGAGAACGCCGCCGCGCAGAAGGCCATCATCGCAATCGCGCCAACCATCACGAACACGATGCCGATCCAGAGGTCGGCCCTCTCATAGGCCATGAAGCGGGGCGTGATTCGCTTGTCGATGACATAACTCTGTTGAAAGAAGAGCTGCCACGGGGCGACCGTCGTTCCCACGATGGCAATGATCAGCAGCAGCACGTCGGACAAATTGTCCGACACCGGAAGCCGCGGGATGACCAGGTCGCGGGCCATGTCGCCGATCGGCGGGTGCATCGCCAGCACGATGGGCACGAGCAGCAGGCTGCCCAGGCACAGCACCAGCGAGAACCGTTCGAACCGCCGGAAGCTGCCTGTCGTGGCGGCCAGCATTGTCGTGGCCGCCGCAATCGCGACTCCCCAGATCTTCGGCAGGCCAAGGAAATCCAGGCCGAAGCTGACGCCGATGAACTCGGTAACGATCGTCAGGCCGTTCAGGATAAACAGGTCGATGACGCTGAAAGCACCCCAGAACTTGCCGAAACGTTCCAGGATCAGCCGCGCGTGTCCGACGCCGGTGACCGCGCCAAGGCGCAACACCATTTCCTGGTTCACATAGAGCACGGGTATCAGCAGCATCAGCGTCCACAGTAGCGCCGTGCCGTAGTTCTGCCCCGCCTGGGTATAGGTTGCAAAGGCGCCGGCGTCGTTGTCGCCGACCATGACGATCAGGCCGGGGCCGACGATGGCTGCAAGCGTGCGCAGCCTGGCGCCCCAAGTAAGACGCGGCAGCACATCGTGTTCGTAGATGGTGCCGAGCGCACCCATGATGTCTCCGACATGGGCGGTGTCGAGGACGGCAGGTGGGCGGGTCGCGAGGTCGGTGATGCGGAAGTCGGGCATGTTGGCTGATCCGGCTGGTGTTTCCATGCAATTCCGAGGCAGGCAACGTCGTTCGTCCGGCATGCGGCCGG
>DATJNS010000425.1:0-20316 GCA_035507915.1 Candidatus Sulfotelmatobacter sp. | reverse complement strand
CCGGCCAAGGCCCGCGTTGGGGCAGTTTTGTGTTATAAGTGCTCGACGTGCACAGGCGCGGACGAACGTACATGCAGCAGAACCAGCAATCCGATACCGGCACGCACGTCGGTTTTGCAAAGACGCCGAAGCCGCCCTACTACGCCGTGATCTTCACGTCGCAGCGGACCGAGGGAGATCGCGGCTACGAAGTCATGGCGCAAGCGATGTTTGAGCTGGCGCTCAAGCAGCCCGGCTGTCTGGGCGCCGAGAGCGTCCGCGACATCGGCGGATTCGGAATTACGGTCGCGTACTTCACGGATGAGTCGGCTATTCAGGCATGGAAGCAGAATTCCGAGCACATGGTCGCCCAGCGCCTCGGCAAGGAGCGCTGGTATTCCCATTACGAGCTGCGGGTAACCAAAGTGGAGCGAGCCTATTCGGGACCGCGCTCGTCATCCTAGATCGAGCCGCATCCTGGGTAGACTCAACGCAATGTCGCCTTTGGGCCGCGCTTGAGCACGTCGTCGACGGGCGGTTACAATCGAGCTGGGATGGCCGGCCCGACACCGCAACCGGTCACACTCGTCTCGGCGGCATTATGTGCGGAGGAGAGTCCTGATGCCCGCACGCGCCGCCTGGGACGCCTTCAAGCAGGGCATCCGACACCCGTTGCTCAAGCTGCTGTTCGAGCACTGGGAAGCGCTCGAGGCGCCCGGCGGCATCGCCTTGAAGTCCCGGTTCGATCCGATCGATCTGCCGGCCGCGCTGTGGCCGCGCATGCACATGATCCGCATTCCCGAGGACGATTCGACGTGCCGCAACGCCGTCCTGGGCGGCTATGTGGTCGGCGCGGTCGGGCGGGATTTCACCGGTCGGCGGCTGCTCGACAGCGAAATTCCCGGCGTGACCCGCTCGGTCACCTACGGGCTGCTGCAGCGGCTGCTCGCCGACCCCGTGCCGCAATATCATTTCGGTCCATCGCGCTTCGCGCGCGCGAGCCGCTTTGCCGCGCACGAGCAGATCCTCCTGCCGCTCGCGGACGCCACCGGCCGCGTCAACGCGGCGATCGGCGCCCTGGACTACCACGGCTTCTCGTTCGGCCTGTTCGATCCCGCGCAGGGCTGACGCGGATACGCGGAGGAGACCGGTGCACTTCCGCCATTCGGACGCCATCTGGCAGGACTTTCCGGAGCTCGTTCCCGGCGTCCTGTTCGTGACGGGGATCACGCCCGCCGGCGCCGTCGACGCGCGCATCGCCGGGTTCGACGCGATCGCGCGGGCGCGGCTGGCGACCGGGACGGAAGGCGAGCTGCCCGAGATCCAGGCCTGGCGGCGCGCGTTCTCCCGCATGGGGCTGAAGCCGACCCAGTATCGCTGCGCCTCCGAGGCGCTGCTGCGGCGCTTCCGCAAGGACGGATCGCTGCCACGCATCCATCCGCTGGTCGATCTCTGCAACGCCGTCTCGCTGGCGTTCGCGGTTCCGATCGCGGTCTTCGACGTCGCGAAGCTCGCCGATCACCTCGAGGTCCGCTACGCGACCGGCGACGAGACCTACGCGAGCTTCGCCGGCGAGACCGAGCATCCGCAACCGCGCGAGGTGATCTTCGCCGACCGCGCCGGCGCCGCGCACGCGCGCCGCTGGACCAATCGGCAGAGCGCGCATTCGGCGGTGCGCGACGAGACGTCGAGCGTCCTCATCGTGGCCGAAGCCCTGCACGCATCGGCGCCGGCCGACGTCGAGCGCCTGACGGCGACGCTCGCGGCCGCGCTCGCGGCGATCTGGCCGGGCGATCCCAGGTCCGCCGTGCTCACGCGGTCGGCGCCGCGCTTCGAGTTTCCCACCGCGCACCGGAGTTGACCCAGATCAAGGCGGGCATCGCGTCGGCGGGGACACTCGCGCGACGGACATGTGGAGTGGAACATGAGGCGAGCGCTGGCGCTGGCTCTGGTCGCGGCGGGCCTGTCGGCGTCGGCCGCGGTCGGCGCCGAGATCGACACCAAGGCCGGAGAGAGCATCGCGCACACTTATTGCGCCGCCTGCCACGATGTCGGGCCGACCCAGGCCCACGCGGTGCCGCCCACCTTCTTCGAGCTGGCGCAGGATCCGGCGACCACCGAGACCTCGCTGCGCTTCCTGCTCACGCACCCGCACGAGGCCATGCCGAACCTGCGGTTGAACGCCGACGAGACCGCCGAGATCATCGCCTACGTCCTCAGCCTGCGGCAGCGCGCGCGCTGAGGCTGCCGACCGCACTTGCCGCGTCGACGCTCGTTCTGACACGGTTCATCGCGTCTGATCGCCGGAATCAGTCCGCCGCCCGTTGAACGAAGGGGGCCCGATGCCGGAACAGGTCGATCTCGGTTTCACGATCGCGCGCGCCGCCGCCGGCCCGTTGGCGCGTCGCAAGCCGTCGCGCGGGCGCGCGGCGCGGCCGCGCAAGGCCGAGGCGGTGCATCTGGTGCCGGCGCTGACCGCCGCCGAGGCCTTCGCGCGGATCGCGCGCGCCTGCGTGACCCACATGGTCGCCAACGTCGATTGCGCCGCCGCGGCGCGCGATCCCGAGGGCGTGCACCAGCTGCGCGTCGGCATCCGGCGGCTGCGCGCGGCGTTCTCCGCCTTCCGCGACGTGCTGCCGGCCGGCCCCGCGGCGCGGCTCGGCCGTGACCTGCGCTGGCTGCAGGGCGCGCTGGGCGTGGCGCGCGAGTGGGACGTCTTCATCGGCGACGTGTTGACGCCCGTGCGCGCGGCGCCGGCGGCGCACCGCGGCCTGAAGCCGCTGCTCGCGGCGTCGCAACGCGAGCGCAGCGCAGCCTACGCGGCGTGCCGCGCCGCGCTCGCCAGCCGGCGCTGCCAGACCCTGTTGCGCGACCTCGCGCGCGCGACGGCGCCGAACGACGGCGGCGTCGTGCCGCCCGCCGCGCGCCGCCGCGCGCCGCCCGAAGGATCGAGCCAGCCGGTCGCGACGCTCGCCGCGACGGCATTGCGCAAGCGCCACAAGCAGGTCCACAAGCTCGGCCGGAAGCTCGGCAAGCTGCGCGCCGAGGAGCTGCACGCGCTGCGCATCCGCGTGAAGCGGCTGCGCTATGCCATCGAGTTCTTCGCCGATCTGTGGCCCGGCAAGGCGACCAAGCGCTACGTCGCCGTGCTCAAGCGCCTGCAGGACATCACCGGCCAGGCGGAGGATGCGATCGTCGCGTTGGAGCAGCTCGAGCGGCTGGGCGCCGCCACCGGGCACGACACCGCGCGGCTGATCGCCGACCTGCGCAAGGCGACGACGAAGCGCCTGGGCCGGCTGCGCCGGCGGCTCGTCGATCCCTGGAAGCGCTTCCAGGCGCTCGAGGCCTTCTGGTCCGCCGCGCCGTGACGCGCCGCCCGGCGCGCGTGCGGGCGTTCGCGCCCCGCGCCGCCCTTTGACGCCGCGCCGCCGCTCGGCGAATACTGGTGGTGCCGACGGGAAGGCCGCCGGCACGCTGCGGCGGCGAACGGGAGACGACGTGTTGCGATCCAGCGCCGCCGCCGTGGCATGCCGGCCCCTCGATGCGCCCGTGCGCGGGCGGCGCGCCCGGCCGTGACCGACGCCGCCAACGCCTTCCTGCTCGTCTATGCGGGCCTGTTCCCGATCGTGAACCCGGTCGGCAGCGCGCCGATCTTCCTCAGCATGACGCGCGCCACCAGCGTCGCCGAACGCCACGTGCTGGCGCTGCGGGTTGCGGTCAACGGCTTCTGCCTGCTGCTCGGTTCGCTGTTCGTCGGCTCGCACGTGCTCGAGTTCTTCGGCATCACGCTGCCGATCGTGCGCATCGGCGGCGGGCTGGTCGTGACCGCCTTCGGGTGGAAGCTGCTGCAGGAGGGCGATCGGTCGGAAGCTCAAGCGGCGGACGACGCCGGCAGCCGGCCGGGGACGGCGACCGATGCCTTCTATCCGCTGACCATGCCGCTGACCGTCGGCCCGGGCTCGATCTCGGTCGCGATCACGCTGGGCAGCCAGCGGCCGACCGTGCCCAGGGATCTCGCGCACCTGGCGCTGCTCGGCGGCAGCGCGGTCGCCGGCCTGCTCGCCATCGCGGTCACGATCTACGTGTGCTACCGCTTCGCCGAAAGCATCGTCGCCGTGCTCGGCGAGCGCGGCACCACCGTGCTGGTGCGGCTGTCGGCCTTCATCCTGCTGTGCATCGGCATCCAGATCGTGTGGAACGGTTACAGCAGCCTGGTGGCCGTCGGCCACTGAGCGGGGCGGGGGCGATCATGATGTCACGCGGCATTGGGGCGGCGATCGTGGCGGGCCTGTGCGCCGGCGCGCTCACCGCGTCGTCGGTGCGCGCAGCCGACGGCTATTTCCGCCATCCGGCGCTGGCCGGCGATAGCGTCGTGTTCACCGCCGAGGGCGACCTCTGGAGCGTCCCGCTGGCCGGCGGACGGGCGAGCCGGATCACCACCCACGCCGCCGAGGAGACCAGTACCGTCGCATCCCCGGACGGCGCCTCGCTCGCCTTCGCCGCGACCTATGATGGACCGAGCGAGGTCTACGTCATGCCGCTGGCCGGCGGAGCGCCGCACCGCGTCAGCTTCGAGGGCGTGCGCAGCGTGCCGGTCGGCTGGACGCCGAAGGGCGAGGTGCTCTACGTCACCCAGACGCCGAGCGGGCCGAGTCCGCAGTGGATCGCGGTCGCGGTCGATCCCGCGAGCCTGCACCGTCATGCGCTGCCGCTCGCCGACGTCAGCGACGCGGCGGTGTCGCCCGACGGGCGCACGCTCTACTTCACGCGGTTCGGGCTCGGCATCTCGGGCGACAACGTCCGGCACTATCGCGGCGGGCTCTTGTCGCGGCTGTGGCGCTTCGGGCTCGACGGCACGGCCGAAGCCGAACCGATCGGCGCCGCCGACGACGGCAAGGCGCGCGTCAACGATCGCCGGCCGATGCCGTGGGGCGACCGGATCTATCTGATCTCGGACCGCGACGGCCACGACAATCTATGGTCGATGGCGCTCGACGGCGGCGACGCGCGGCAGCTGACGCACGAGACGGACTTCAACATTCGCAGCGCGAGCCTCGCGCGCGGCCGCATCGTCTACCAGCTCGGCGCCGACCTGCACGTCTACGACATCGACGCCGGCGCCGACCGGACCTTGGCGATCGTGCTGCCGTCGGACTTCGACCAGGAGCGCCGACACCTCGTCAAGCATCCGCTCGACTTCTTCGAGAGTGCGGATTTCGCCCCCAACGGCGAGCGCGTCGCCGTGACGGCGCGTGGCCGCATCGCGCTGATGGGCGTGGGTCGCCTGCGCCGGGTCGACGTCGCGACACCGCCGACCGGCCGCGCGCGCGACGCGACGGTGAGTCCCGACGGGCGCTGGGTCTACGCCATCGTCGAAGACGCCGGCAACGTCGCGAGCGACGATCCCGGCGCGCCCGAGATCTGGCGCTTCGCCGCCGACGGCAGCGCCGACAGGAAGCAGCTCACGGTCGACGACGCCGGCCATCGCTGGGGCCTGTGGCTGTCGCCCGACGGCAAGCATCTCGCCAACGCGACGCTCGACGGGCGGCTGTTCCTGCTCGATCTCGACAAGGGCGAGAACCGGTTGATCGACACCGCCCAGGCGACCGACCTGCGCAGCGTCGCGTGGTCGGCGGACGGCCGCTATCTCGCCTTCGCGCGCTCGGACAGCAGCCTCGAACGGGCGCAGATCTTCCTCTACGAACCGGCGAGCGGGACCAAGGCGCGCCTGACCAGCGACCGCTACGATGCCTATGCGCCGACCTTCAGCCCCGACGGCAAGTGGCTCTGGTTCCTGTCGGACCGCGCGTTCAAGAGCAGCAACGTCAGCCCATGGGGCGATCGCAACATGGGGCCGTATTTCGACCGGCGCACCCAGGTCTATGCGCTCGCGCTGCAGCCGGGCACGCGCTTCCCGTTCCAGCCGAAGGACGAGCTCGCGCCACGTGAACCCGCCGCCGCCGCACGCGAGCGGCCGGACGATCCGGCGGGCGAAACGTCGAGCCAAACGCCGGCAGCGCCGTCGGCCGCGCAACCCGGCGCCGACCGGGTCGACGCCGGCAAGGCCAAACCTGGCGCCGACGCGGCGCGCAAGCCGGCGCCGCCGGTCGTATGGGCCGGGCTCGCCGACCGGCTCTACGAGGCGCCGCTGCCGCCGGGCAACTATGTCGGGCTCGGGACCGACGGCAAACTGCTCTACGTGCTCGACCGCCTCGGCCCCGACGACCGCGCGGCCCTCAAGACCTTGAAGATCGACAATCACGGCGAGCCGTCGCAGGACTTCCTGGGCGACGTTCGCGCGTTCGCGCTGTCGGCCGACCGCAAGACGCTGTTCGTGCGGCGCTGGGCCGCCGACAACCGCATCGGCGACATGTACATCGTGCCGGCGGG
Organism: Candidatus Sulfotelmatobacter sp.; assembly: GCA_035507915.1. Classification (GTDB taxonomy): domain Bacteria; phylum Pseudomonadota; class Alphaproteobacteria; order Elsterales; family Elsteraceae; genus JACQAI01. The sequence continues at coordinate 13,947 of DATJNS010000425.1, read as the reverse complement.
CGCCAAGGCGCCCGACAAGCTCGCCAACACGCCGACCGAGCTTGGCAAGGTCAGGGGCCAGCTCGGCCGCGCGAGCGGCGACTTCGCGCGGATGCTGGGCGACCTCGACCGCATGCTGGTGCGCGCGAGCGACTGGACCATCACGGTCGATCCCAGGGCGGAATGGCGCCAGCTGTTCGGCGACGCCTGGCGCCTGCATCGCGACTTCTTCTACGACCGCGACATGCACGGCGTGGACTGGCTCAAGATCCGCGAGAAATATTTGCCGTTGGTCGAGCGCGTGACCGACCGCGACGAGCTCGACGACGTGCTGGCGCAGATGATGGGCGAGCTCGGCACCCTGCATTCGCAGATCCGGCCCGGCGACCTGCGTACGTCCGACGACGGCGGCAAGCCGGGCTTCCTCGGCGCGGTGCTGGCGCCCGAGCCGGGCGGCGCGCGCATCGTCCGCATCTATCGCGGCGATCCCGAGCTGCTCGACCAGCGCGGTCCGCTGGCGGAGCCGGGCGTCGACGCGCGCGACGGCGATCTGATCGTGGCGGTCGACGGCCGCGCGGTCGCCGAGGCGAACGACATCGCCGAGCTCCTGGTCGGCCAGGCCGGCGAGCAGACGCTGCTGACGCTCGCGCGCCCCGATCCGGCGGCGAAGGCCAAGGCGGCGACGCGCGAGATCAAGACCGTCGTCAAGGCGGTCGACGCCGCGAAGAACGCCAGCCTGCGCTACGGCGACTGGGAGGAGGGCCGGCGCGCCAAGGTCGAGACCACGGGCGGCGGGCGCATCGGCTACCTCCACCTGCGCGCGATGGGTGCCGACGACATCGCCGCGTTCGCCCGCGAGTTCTACGCGCAATTCGACCGGGACGCGCTGATCATCGACGTGCGCCGTAACAACGGCGGCAACATCGACAGCTGGATCATCGAGAAGCTGCTGCGCCGCGCCTGGGCGTTCTGGCGGCCGCGCTACGGCACGCGTTACGACTACACCATGCAGCAGAGCTTCCGCGGTCACCTTGCGGTGCTGATCGACGAGCGCACCTATTCGGACGGCGAGGCGTTCGCCGCCGGCGTCAAGACGCTCGGGCTCGGGCCGCTGATCGGCATGCGCACCGCCGGCGCCGGCATCTGGCTCGACGACAGGCACACGACCCTGGCGGACCGCGGCAACGCGCGCACCGCCGAATACCCGCTGTTCTACGCGAGCAGCGGCCAGCTCCTGGTCGAGAACGAGGGCGTCGAACCCGACATCGCGGTGGCGAACCCGCCGCACGCGACCTTCGCGGGCGAGGACGCCCAGCTCGACGCGGCGATCCGCATCCTGCTGGAGACCCTCAAGACCAAACCCGTGCCGCGGCTGTAAGGCGGCGCGCCGACGGGGCTGCGTCTAGTCCTGAACCTGTCGGAACGAGTCCCAGTCGGGCAGCGCCATCCAGCGCTGCCAATCGGCGACGCGGCCGAGCACGGCGTCGACCTCGAAGCCCTCGTGCGGGTCCTCGTAGAACAAGGTCACCTTCATTCCCTCGAACAGGCCGAGCTTCTCGGCGACGTCGTCCAGCGGTTGGCCGTCGTAGCGCAACGACCAGCACCACTGCCCGCGTTCGTCGTCCAGACAGGCATTGAGATCGGCTGCCAGCCTCAGGGGACCAACCATGTCGAACCGCCGGTGAGAGGCGAGGGAGGGAGGCGGGTGGCCAGTCTATCAGAAAGGCGAGCGGGAGCGTGCCGCGTGGCGGCCGTCGCGTCGCCGCTCAGGCGGCGAGCCCGACGCCGGCGACCACCTCGCCCGCCGCCTCGAGCGGCAGGCGCACGATGAAGGTCGTGCCCGCGCCGGGCTCCGACTCGACCGCGATCGTGCCGCCGTGCTTCTGGACCACGATGGTGTGACAGATCGCCAGGCCCTGGCCGGTGCCCTTGCCGGGCGCCTTGGTGGTGAAGAACGGATCGAAGATGCGCTCGCGGATCTCGGCCGGAATGCCGGTGCCGTCGTCGCTCACGCGGATCTCCGCGCAGCCGTCGTGCACGGCGGTCGTCACGACGATCTTGCCGATGCCCTGGCCCTTGGCCTCGATGGCATGCGCCGCGTTGACGATCAGGTTGAGGATCACCTGATTGATCTCGCCGCCGCGGCACGGCACCGGCGGCAGCGAGCGGTCGAGCGCGGTGTGGAGCTCGGCGACGTATTTCCACTGGCTGCGGCTGACCGTGATCGTGGTCTCGATCGCGCGGTTGAGGTCGAGCGCGGTGACCACCTTGACGTCCGGATGGGAGAACTCCCTCACCGCCAGCACGATCTGGCGGATGCGGTCGACGCCGTCGAGCGTCTGGGCGATCGCGGTCGGCACCTCGTCGAGCAGGAACGCGAGGTCGACGGCGGTCTCGGCGTCGTGCTGCGCGCTCGCCAGCGGCGCCAGGCCGGGCTCGTTCGCCGCCGCGGCGCGCAATGCCGAAGCGCGGTCGAGCACTTTCCGGATGCCGGCGAAGCTGCTTTCGAGGAAGCGGACGTTGTCGCCGACATACTGGGTCGGCGTGTTGATCTCGTGGGCGATGCCGCCAGCGAGCGTGCCGAGCGACTCGAGCTTCTGGGCCTGGCGCAGCTCGACCTCCAGCGCCTGCGCCCGCTCGGCGTTGGCGCGCAGGGTCTCGATCGCGCGGGCGAGCTGTCCGATCTCGTCGTGCCGCGGCAGCGCGGGGACGGTGAGCGACCGGTCGTTCTCGGCCAGCCGGACGACGATGCGGGTCAGCGTGTCGAGCGGCGCGACCACCTTGGCGCGCAGCAGCAGGATGGCACCCACCACGGTGACGCCGAGCAGCAGCAGCAGCGCCGCCGCCTCGACGAGCTCGATCCGCGCGATGTGCGCGTCCTCGGCCGCGGTCGCCAGCGCATGCGCCAGCGCGGTGTCGCGGATCGCGACGTTGGCGTCGATCGCGGGCAGCAGATACGTGCGTACCTCGGCGAGCGTGACCGGCGACGGGGCGCCGGTGCGGCCGGCCGCGATCACGGCGCGGAACAGCGCTTCGGTGTCGCGGAAGTAGAGCCGGTCCATCGCCTCGACCGCCTGCTGGAGGTCGGCCGGCAGCGCGTGACCTTCGGCGGCGCCGGTCTGGCGGATCACCTCGATCACCTGCCGCACGCGCTGCCAGGTGCCGTCGACGCGCCCCATGTTGCTGCCCAGGGTCTCGGCGAGCTCCGGCGTGATCCGCTCGTGCGTGCTCATCACGATGGCCATGCGGCTGACGCGCCGGCCGGCATAGTCGCGCATGATCGAGGCGAGCCGCGCCACCTCGATGTAGTTGCGCGCCTGCGCGCTCGCGTCGGCGGTCGCCGCGCGCTCGGCGCGGTCGGCGATCGCGTCGATCCGTCCCATCAGGGCGATCAGGCCCTCGACGTAACGCCGGTCGGTCTCGACGTCGATCCGGCCGCTGTTCAGCTGCGCGACGGCGATGTTGCGGCACACGATGAAGTCCCCGCGGATGTCGTCCAGGGGACCGGCCAGAGAGCTCGTGTTGGGCTCCGCCTGCAGCTCTCGCAGAGCGGTGTCGAACGCCGCGTCGGTCTCGACGGTGGTCGTCTCGTCGTCCTCGCCGGCGATCGGGTTGGCGAGCAGCATGCCGTTGAAGTGCGCGCGCTCGCGTTGCGCCTTCTGCTGGACCTCGAGCACCGCGCCGAACGCGCGGGTCGTGCGTTCGGTGCGGGTGGCGCTCGACAGCTCGGCATAGGCGATCGCGATCACGGCCGCCGCCGCCACCGTCGCGACCGCGGTCACCATCGCGGTGAAGAGCAGAAAATAGGCCCTGATCGACATCCGTCGTCTCCCGCCGGCGCGACGTCGCGACCGGCCGGCGAGACGCGCGGCCGTGCGATGGACCGACGCTAGGCGCGATCGGCGCCCCACCGGAGTCAAGTCTTGTAGCGACTTGTCAGGGTTCGTTCGTCAGGGGCCCGTGCCGTCGCGGGGTGTCAGCGCGGCCTTACGGTATCTGACAATTCTTGACGGGCGTTCCGGCGTGACCGGCGCCTACGATTCGCTTGTGGCACGGCGCGATGCCGTGCGGCGTCGTGGGCGACCGACGATCCAGCCGCGCGCGTCATCGCAAACGGAGAAACCAACAATGACCGAGCAAACCCGAGCGGCCATGCGTCTTCCCGAGCTGTCGCTGCGGCATGCGGAGGACGTGATCGACGACGCGCTGCCGCGCGATCCCGCGGCGGCCAAGCCGTTCGAGGCGCCCCCGCCCGTCGACATGACGGCCCCTTGGTCCAACGGCGCCCCGCGGGCGTCGAACGACGCGCTCGACCTGATCCTGCGTTCGAGCCGCTTCACGCGCGCCGAGTCCTCCATGCTGATGCTGCTGCTCAGCAATCCGCGGCGGCCGGTCGCGCGCAACGAGCTGATGCGGGCGGCGTTCGAGCGCGAGTGGCATCCGCTCAGCCGCGCCATCGACGTGCACATCGTCAACCTGCGGCGCAAGATCGACGGCGACCCGCTGAAGCCCAGCCTGATCCGGACGATCCGCGGCGTCGGCTACATGTACGTGCCCGAGATCAATTGACGGTCGACCGACGGTCGGCGCCGCGCGTGCCGCTCGACCGTTGACCCATGTCAATGCCGGCGGTGCCTGGCGCGCCTATTCATGTGCGTCATGGCCAGCCTCGCCGACATCGTCGCCATCGCCCAGGACGCGCTCGAGAGCTTCGGCGCCGACGCGCCCGCGCTGATCGCCGAGCGGGTGCGCGAGCATCGGCGCCACGGCGATCCGGCGGGCGCCGAGATGTGGCGCAAGGTCGAGATCGCCGCGCAGGAGCTGTCCCGGGGATCCGACGCCACGAGCGTCCCGGCGGCGCGCTCGCGCGCGACGACGGGGCCGCGGCCGATCATGCAAACGCCGCCGACGCCTGCCGCGCCTACTTCTGCCGGAACGCCTTGTTGAACGACATGGCGAGCGGGCCCGCGATGTATTCGAGCGCGGTGCGGCTCACCGTCGGGACGGTCACGGTCGCCGGCATGCCGGGATAGAGCTGCACGCCGGGCAACCGGGCGACCGCATCGAGGTCGGGCCGCACGGTCGCGACGTAGTAGGGCTCGTTGGTCTTGGGGTCGGTCAGCCGATCGGCCGAGACCTGGACGATCTCGCCCGGCACCGTCGGGACGATGCGCTGCTGGTAGGCGGTCAGCCGCACCTCGACGCGCTGGCCGGGATGCACCTCGCTGATGTCCTCGACGGCGACGCGCGCCTCCAGGGTCAGGGCGTCCTGGTCGGGCACGATGTCGAGGATCTTCTCGCCGCGCTGGATCACCGCGCCGATCGAGAACACGCTCAGGCCGACGACCTTGCCGGCATAGGGCGAGCGGATCTCCATCCGGCTCAGCACCGCCTCGGCGTTGGTGCGCTTGGGCAGCACCTCGACCAGCCTGGCGTGCACGTCGCGCAGCTCCTTGGTCACGTCGGCCATCTGGTCCTTGCCGAGCTGGGCGATCTGCAGCTCCTGCTCGGCGATCGCCTGGCGATACTTGGCGACGTTGGCGCGCGCGTCGGCGATCTGGCCGTCGAGCCCGAAGCCGGCGCGCTGCAGCTCGAGCAGGCGCGGGCGCGCGAGGATGCCCTTCTCGACCAGCGGCGCCACGCTCGTCGCCTCGGCGTGCACCGAGGCGCTCTGCGAGGCATAGGCCTGTGCTTGCGCCTCGGCGCCGTCGATCTGCGCCTCGAGCTGCGCGATCTTCTCGCCGATCACCTTGCGCTCGCCGTCGAGCGCGGCGCGGCGGCTGTCGAACTGCTTGACCTGGCCGGTCCAGATGCGCCGGGCGTAGGCGTCGTCCATGTGGGCGGCGAGCTCCGGCGGCATCACGATCGCGTCGTCGCCGGCGAGCTCCGCGAGCAGCCGCACCTCGGTCGCGCGCAGCACGAACCACTGCTCGGTCAGCACCTGGTACTCGGCCTTCGCCTGGGTGTCGTCGAGCACGATCACGACCTCGCCGGCGTCGACATGGTCGCCCTCCTTCACGCGCAGCGCCTTGACGATGCCGCCGTCGAGGTGCTGGACGCTCTTGCGCTGGCCGTCGACCTTGACGACGCCGGGGGCGACCACCGCGCCGTTGAGCGGCGCCAGCGCCGCCCAGCCGCCGAGGCCGCCGAAGAACAGCGCGATGATCAGCCAGCCGGCGAGCGCGGGCCGCCAGATCGAGTCGCTGGGACGCAGGGCGACGTCGCTCATGCCGATTTCTCCTGGTTGACGACCTCGCGCGGCCTGAGGCGCGCCATCACGTCGGCGCTCCTGCCGAACAGCACGACGGCGCCGTCGTCGATCACGAGCAGCTTGTCGGCGATGCCGATCGCGCCCGGGCGATGCGACACCAGCACCACGGTGACGCCGCGCTGCTTGAGCGCGCCGATGCAGGCGTCGAGCGCGGCGTCGCCGTCGGCGTCGAGGTTGGAGCCCGGCTCGTCGAGCACGACCAGGCTGGGCGCGCCGTAGACCGCGCGGGCCAGCGCGATGCGCTGGCGGATGCCTCCCGACAGCACGGCGCCGCCTTCGCCGACCTCGGTGTCGTAGCCCGCGGGCAGGCGCAGGATCAGCTCGTGCACGCCGGCGAGGCGCGCGGCGTCGATCACCGCCGCGTCGTCGCCCGGCCCGAAGCGGCTGATGTTGGCCGCGACCGTGTCGGCGAACAGCTCGATGTCCTGCGGCAGGTAGCCGATGTGCCGGCCGAGCGTGCCGCGCGCCCAGTGGCTGACGTCGGCGCCGTCGAGGCGCACCGCGCCCGCGGTCGGCGCCAGCACGCCGACGAGATGGCGCACCAGGGTCGACTTGCCGGCGCCCGAGGGGCCGATCACGCCGAGCACCTCGCCGGGCTCGAGGTCGAACGAGACGCCGCGCAGCAGCGGCCGGATCGTGCCCGGCAGGATGTAGGCCAGCCCTTCGACGGCGAGCGATCCCGCCGGCCGCGGCAGCGCGACAATGGGCGCCGGCGCAGCGCCGGGCGCGAGCAGCTGGCCGAGCCGGCACGCCGCCCCGCGCACCGAGACGAGGGTGCGCCAGGCGCCGACCAGCTGCTCGACCGGCTGCAGGGCGCGGCCGAGCAGCAGGCTCGCCGCGAAGATCGCGCCGCCGGTCACGTCGCGCTGGATCACCAGGTAGGCGCCCATGCCGAGGATGACCGACTGCATGGACAGCCGGAGGAAGCGGATGGTGCTCTGCACCAGCGCGGCGCGATCGCTCGCCACCACCTGGCGCTCGAGCGTGCGGTCGCGGTCGCGGCCCCAGCGCTGCAGCAGGCCGTCCGTCATGCCCATGGCGCGGATCGCCTCGACGTTGCGCAGGCTCATCTCGGTGAAGCCGTAGTTGCGCGCCGCCGCGGCGTTGGCCTCCTCGAGCGGCGCGCGCACCAGCCACTCGTTGACCAACGCCATCAGGACGAGGACGGCGCCGCAGCCCAGCGCGAAGGCGCCGAGCGTCCAATGCAGCATGAAGATCACGCCGATGTAGATCGGCGCCCACGGCAGATCGAAGATCGCGTGGATGCCGGCGCCGCCGACGAACTGTCGGACGCTGTCGAAGTCGCGCAGGAGCTGGCTGCGCGCCGGGCCGAGCCCGGCCGACCGTTCGATGATCGCCGTCATGACGCGCGGCGCGATCCGCCGGTCGAGCCGCAGACTGGCGCGCGTCAGCACGCGGGCGCGCACCACGTCGAGGCTGGCGAGCGTCAGGTAGCTGAGCAGGAGGGCGAGCGTCAGCATCACGAGCGTGGTCGTGCTGGCGCTCGGCACCACCCGGTCGTAGACCTGCAGCATGTAGAGCGGGCCCGCCAGGAAGAGCAGGTTGATGGCGAGGCTGAACGCCCCGGCGGTGCCGAGATTGGCACCGCCGGCGCGCACCAGCCGGTGCAGGGTGAAGCTATCGCTGGCCATGGCGATCACGCGTGATGGAAGTCGGCGGCCGTCAGGCCGAGATGCACGCCCTGCAGCACGATCTCCATGTTGGCGGCGTGCTGGTTGGAGGTCGTGACCGTCTCGGCCGCGCCGGTCGTGTTGACCAGCACGTCGGTCTGGGTGCCGACCTCGACATAGGCGACGCTGTGGGCGTTGACCGTCAGGTTGCCGGTGCCCGCGAGCGCGCCCTGGAACAAGGGCGTGCCGTTGGTCGCCGTGATCCCCGCGATGCTGGTGAGGTCGATCTTGTCGACGCCGTGCTGGAAGCCCGCGATCGAGTCGGCCCATGACGGGCCCGATGCGGCTGCGCTGTAGAAGGCGAACGTGACCTTCCCCGAGCCGGCGACCAGCTGATCGCCGGCGGCGCCGGTGATCGTGTCGTTGCCGCCGTTGGCGTTGATGATGTCGTCGCCCGTGGCGCCGGTCAGGCTCGCGGCGGCGGTGCCGCCGACGATCACCTGGTTGGTGCCGTGCCAGACGTTGCCCGACACGTCGGTCGCGTAATCGCCGTAGATGTTGACCGCGGCGGGATTGTCGGTGGCGACGTAGGTGAATTGGCCGGCGCTGTTGGTGGTCGCGGTGCCGAGCCAGCTGTTGCCGTCATAGATCGTGACCTGGTCGCCGCCCTGGCCGGTCGTGCCCGTCAGGGTGACGTGGCCGCTCGACATGGTCTCGCCGGTGAACACCGGGACCGGATGCGCCGAGCCGCCGCCCGAGCCGCCGCCCACCGTGAAAGTGAGCGAGGCAGTGCCGGTGTTGCCGGCGAGATCGGTCTCGCTCGCCACCACGGTGTGCGAGCCGGCCGCCAGCCCGCTCGGCGTGAACGACCAGTCGCCGCTCGTGTCGGCGGTCGCGGTCGTCGAGATCGCGCTGCCGTCGACCGTGAAGTGCACGGTCGCGTCGGCGTCGCCGCTGCCGGCGAGCGCCGGCGCGCCGCTGCTCGCGAGCGCCTCGGTGACCTTCGGCGCCGTCGTGTCGAGCGTGAAGGCGAGGGACGCCGTGCCGGTGAGGCCGGCCGCGTTGGTCTCGCTCGCCACGATGGTGTGCTGGCCGTCGGCCAGCCCGGTCGGCGTATAGCTCCAGTCGCCCGAGGCGTCGGCGGTCGCGGTCGCGGATGCCGCCGTGCCGTCGACGGTGAAGTGCACCACCGCGTTGGCGTCGGCCGTGCCCGTCACCGCCGCATCGGACGTGATGTGGTCGGTCGCCGACGCGCCGGTGTCCTTGACCAGCGTCTCGGTCACCGTCGGCGCGGTCGTGCCGCCGGAGCCCGCGTTGATCGTGAGCGTGCTCGTGCTGTGCCACATGGTGCCCGACGGGTCGGTCACGTAGCCGCCGTAGGTGTTCGTGACGCTGCCGTTGGCCGCCGCCGTGAAGGTGAAGGCGCCGGTGCCGTCGGTGGTCGCCGTGCCGACCCAGGTGCTGCCGTCGTAGATGGTGACCTGGTCGTTCGCCTGGCCGGTGGTGCCCGTCAGGGTCACCTCGCCGTGCGCGATCGTGCCGCCCGTGAAGCTCAGCGACGGATCGCCGCCCGAGCCGCTGCCCGATCCACTGCCGGAGCCGCTGCCCGACCCGCTACCCGACCCGCTACCCGAGCCACTGCCCGCATTGATCGTGAGCGTGCTCGCGCTGTGCCACATGGTGCCCGACGGGTCGGTCACGTAGCCGCCGTAGGTGTTCGTGACGCTGCCGTTGGCTGCCGCCGTGAACGTGAAGGCGCCGGTGCTGCCGCTCGAGGTCGCGGTGCCGACCCAGTTGCTGCCGTCATATATAGTGACCTGGTCGTTGGCCTGGCCGGTCGTGCCGGTCAGCGTGACCTCGCCGTTCGTGATGGTGCCGGCCGTGAAGGTCAGCGTGGGGTCGCCGCCCGAGCCGCTCCCGGACCCGCTGCCGGAGCCGCTGCCCGATCCGCTCCCGGAACCACTCCCCGATCCACTCCCGCTCGAGCCGCCCCACGCGGTGGCGAGGTTCGGCGGGTCGACCACCGGGTTGCCGCCCGTCACCGTGATGCCGGGGCCGGCAATCACGTTGCCGGCGCCGGCGACCGCGAGCGTGCCCTGGCCCTGCATGTTGGCGAGGATGATCGGATCGGACGATCCGGAGCCGTAATACTCGGCGTCGGGACCCGTGACCGTGACCTGCTGGCCGCTCGACAGATAGCCGCCGACCGCGGTGATCTGCGGGCCGTAGGTCGAGAAGGTGTCGTCGGTGAAGTTCGCCGAGCCCTGCACCACGGCGCCGCCGCCGGTGTTGTTCTCGAAGCCGCTGCCGAGCACCGAGGTGATGCCCGAGGCGGCGTCGATGCCGGGCCCGTTGTTCTGCACGAAATAGGCGCCGCTCACCGTCATGTCGTGCGCGCCGTTGTTCAGGATCAGGCCGGCGACGCCGTTGAGCCGGAAGCCGCCGCCGACCCACTGCAGGCCGCTCGCCGTGCCGCCGTTCGGGCCGTTGGCGAACTGCGCGCCGCCCAGCGCGTTGCCGTTCATCCACGAGTCGGTGACCGAGCCCGTGACGTTGCCGACGACGTCGAGGCCGATGCCGCCGGTGTGCTCGATGTTGACGTTCGTCACGTTGAGCTGGGTCGTGCCGTTCGACACGATCTTGACGCCGTCGCCCTCCGAGCCGTTGCCGAAGATCGAGAAGTTCGACAATGACAGCGAGCCGACCGTCACGCCCGCCGCGACGATGATCTCGATCACCGGCTGGCCGCCGCCGACGCTGGACTCGATCTTGGCGCCGCCGAGGTCGATGCCGACCGCCTGCGCCGAGCTCGTGATGTTGATCACGATCGGCGCGCTCACCGAATAGCTGGTGGCGCTCGTCACGCTCTCGACCGTGTCGCTGGCGAATGCGGCGTGTATCACGGCGTCGAGCCCGCTGGTGCCCGGGCTGCTGGTCTCGGGCGCCACGGTCGCGGCGGTGATCGCCTGCAGGGTCGGCAGCGCCACGCCGGCGGTGCTCTCCGACACGCTGACCGCGTCGCCGGTGCCGACACCGCCCGTCGTCATGCTCGACGCGGCGTTGACCGAGCCCGAGTTGCCGGTCTCGAGCAGGCTGCCGCTGCCCGTCAGGTTGGCGAGCCCCGAGCCGGTGGCGCTGTTGCCGACCATCGTGGTCTCGCCGATCGTGTAGCCCGTGATGCCCTCGGACTGCGCGCCCGTGCTCGTGAAGGTGTTGTCGTTGAAATTGCCGTAGACCTGATAGGCGATGCCGGCGCCCTGGTTGTCCGCGAAGCTGCTGTTGGTCACCGAGGTGATGCCCGACGCCGCGTTGACCCCGGCGCCGTGGTTGTCGGCGAAGCTCGCGCCGTCGATGCTGAGGTCGCGCATGCCGTCGCCCAGCGTGATGCCGGCGCCGCCGTTGTTCGAGGCGCCGCCGCCGAACCAATGCATGGCGCTGGCGATCCCGCCGCCCGCGCTGTTGCCGATATAGGCCCCACCCTGGCCGTTGTTGTTGAAGGTCGAGTTCGAGACCAGCCCTTCGAAGATGCTGCCCTGCATGTCGAGGCCGTAGCCGCCGACATGGCTGACGTTCACGTTGTTGATGTTCCAGTTGTAGTCCCAGCGGTCGTTGCCGTCGGCGATGATCTTGATGCCGTCGCCCTCGGCGCCGTTGCCGACGATGTTGAAGTTCGACAGGTCGAGGTAGCGCAGATCGACGCCCGGCCCGACGACGATCTCGATGACCGGCTGGCCGCCGGTCACCGTCGAATTGATCGTCGCGCCGCCGCCATTGATGCCGAGCGCACCCTGGATCGTGCTGTTGATGTTGATCACGATCGGCTGGCTGACCGTGTAGGTGCCGCCGTTCAGCTGCGCGACATAGCCGCCGGCCACCGCGGCGCTGAGAATCGATCCGAGATCGGTGTTATTTGCCATCCTACCCGCGCTCCTCGTTTTGTCTGTTTCGCGTCAGGGGTGTCAGCGTCCCCTTGATCGTGGCCCTCGACCGCGGCTCCTCATGCCTGTCCGTCGGCTCGAGGCGGTCGCGCGCGATCGCGTGCGGGCCCAGGACGCGGACACAAGTTGGACACACACGCCGGCCACGCATGGCCGCGAGACGGAGTGTCGCTTGGACAAGAGATCCGTCCTCTGGGAGCTTTCACGGGCTCTCGAAGGTTGGGATCTACGCGGAGTGAAGTACTTGTCGCGGTTAATCAGACATTAATGTCTAGCCGCGACTAGCTCTTAGTCTTAGGCGTAGTCGTTCTCTCACAGACAAAGCGTCGCATGCTGTGATTTTTCCGTGACCAAGAATAATGAGGAAATGTAGTGGGAGTTTTTACTAGATTTCTATAACTCGTAATTCGGATAAAAATATAGTCTCATGAGACTAAACAAACCCGGAGAAGCCATGTTTCGTGCGCGTCGATGCGCGATTACACGACAGTTTCCCGGTATTCGAGGCGATTTCCGACGAAGCGTTCCGACCGAGTCCAGCGGGCGCCGTAATCCGCAATTCGGATAAAAATATGAATGGATGAGATCGAATAACGCCGGAGAAGCGCGCTTTCGCGCGCCCCGGCGCGCGATTACGCGATGTATCGTCGGCATTCCAAGTGATTTTGAGCGAAGCGTTTCGAGAGAGCCACGCGCCGTCGAGGTTGCGGCGCCGGCGCGCTTAGGAGCCTGGCGTGCCGCTGTGCGCGGGTGCGGCGGCGGGATCGGCAGGCGCCGGCGGCCGGGCTGCCGCAACGCCGCCGCCGGCGGGCGCATCGGTCGAGCCGTACGATGACGGGATCGGCGGCCGGTCGTTGAACAGCGTGTCGTCGCCGCAGCCGGCGAGCGCGATCAAGGCTGCGGCGCCGGCGGTCGCGGTCAGCAGCCTCGTGATCATGACGGTGCCCTCCGATGGGGTCGCGCACGCCGATGCATCGATGAACAATCGCGGCCCGCAAAGGTTCGCCGCGCGCAGTCGCCCGCGCGCGGCGATGTCGGAGAGCGCGTGCCGTCAGTAGTTCGGACGGTAGGTCTGGGTCTGCTCGGTGGTCGTGGTCGAGCCGCCCGGCGCCATCGGCGTCGGCGGATTGGCGGTGGTCGTCGTCGTGGTCGTGCTGCGCGGCCTGCCGCTGTCGCCGTAGTAGTTGGTGTCGCAGCCGGCGGCCAGGACGGCGACGCCGGCGGTCAGAACGAATGCCGCAACCAGACGCGAGGCGCGCATGACGGTCTCCATGAACTGTTGATACCGCGAGACAACGGCGTCTTTGTCGCAATGTTCCAATTGTTGCGGCGCGTTCGAGGTTTTGCGCCGGTGCGGGGCGCGCCCCAGCGCGCCCGGGTGCCGTCCGCGGCCGGCTGCTCCAGACCGTGCAGCACGAGCTCGAGATGGGCGTCGAGCCAGGCGTCGAGATCGAGAGCGTGGCGGCGATCGAACAGAAGTTGCCACAGGATTGCCATCAGCGCGGGCCCGACGCACGATCTCGCGTGCGTTGCGATCGGCCACGAACCGTCGATAGATCGTCGCAAGCGCCGCGCGCAAGAGCTCGCGTGTCGGGCGCTCGACCGCGACCCAACCGGTCTCGATCTCGCCGACCACCGGCACGATCACGCGGCGCAGCACCGCCTTGACGAGGTCTTCCTTGCGCTCGAAGTAGAAGTGCGGGAGCCCCGTGGCGACGCCGGCGCGGCACGCGCCCAGGAACTCCGGCGTCGCCCTCGATGTTGCCTCCAGAGCGAAACAGGGAGGCGATCATGGCGCTTCATCGATGGCTCGTGACCGGCGCGGCGATCGCGGCGCTCGGCGTCGGCAGCGCGTTGGCCGCCGGCGGCAGCGCGGGCGGAGCGGCGGGAGCCTCCGGCGCGGGCACGAGCACGGGCGTCGGGGCGAGCGCGAATGGCGGTCTCGGCGGACCGTCGATGGGCAGCACGACGACGGGCGGCGCCAGCGCCGGCGCGATGGGCGGCGGCACCCAGGGCAACGCCGCGGCGACGCCGGGATCGCCGATCGGCGGCACGCCGGGCGGCGGCACCAGCGGCGAGATCCCGAGCGGCTCGGGCCCGGGCGCCGGCATCTCGGGCAACACGGGCA
>DATJNS010000424.1:0-30439 GCA_035507915.1 Candidatus Sulfotelmatobacter sp. | reverse complement strand
AGACGGTGCAGCGGCTGGCCGCCGGACTACGGACCTTGGGAGCCTTGCCGGCCGGGTCGGCGGCCGTCCAAGTCGGCGGCGATCTTTTCGCTTGCGCGGCGGGCCGCGTCCTCCCATCGAATAGACGTTCGTCACGAACCGCACGCGGCCGGTCAACGCAATGCACGAGTTCAGCCTCTGCGAGTATCTCGGCGACCTCCCGAGCTTGGAGATTCTCGACATCGGCGCGATCGGGCTGGCCGGCTGGGAGGCCTGCTACGAGGGCCTGATGCGAGCAGGCCGTGCTCGGCTCACCGGCTTCGAGCCGGATCCCACCGGCCTCGCCGAGCTCAGCCGGCGCTACGGCGCGCCCCATCGTTTCTTCCCGTCGTTCATCGGGGACGGTCGACCCGCCAAGTTCTACCAAACCAACATCTCGTTCACGAGCTCGCTGTTCCCGCCGAATCGGCCGGTGATCAAGCTGATCGAGGGACTCGACGAGATCACATCGTTGGTCGAGGTGCACGACGTCGAGACCGTGCGGATCGACGACATCGCCGAGATCGAGGACGTCGACTTCATCCAGATCGACATCCAGGGCGGCGAGCTCAATGCGCTGGCCGGCGCCGAGCGCGCGCTCGCCGCCGCCGTGCTGATCCAGACCGAGGTAGAGTTCGTCGAGATCTACGAGGGCCAACCGCTGTTCGCCGACGTCAATGCGTACCTCTGCGCGCGCGGTTTCTGGTTCGTCGACCTGATCGATATGGGGACCGGCGTCATGGCGCCGATCAAGAGCCTGGGGTCGAGCGCCGGCAAGCGCGGAGTCTCCCAGAAGCTGTGGGCCGATGCGATCTACGTCAAGGACCCGCGCTACTTCGACCGGCTGTCCGACCTCAAGCTGCGCAAGCTGGCGCTGCTGCTGCATGACTGCTATGACGCCTACGACCTCGTCCATTTCTGTCTGGCGGCCGCCGATCGGCGGCGCGGCGAGATGATCGCCCCGCGCTACGCCGACCGGCTGGGCCTGCGGCTCTAACGCGCGGCGACCGAAACCGGTGGCACTTCCAGAAGTGTCTGAATGCATGGCAATTTCCTGACAGGGGCGAACTATGCAGAAGCCGGTCGCGAAGCACATCATCAAGTCTGCGTTCAGGGCGGGCACCTACCTCGAGCAGATATTGCCCTTCGCCAAGGAGCATTGCGACGGCGACGAGTATCAACGGCTGTTGAAGTCCGTGGCGATCGCCATTCACGGCATCCAGGACCAGATCGTCGAGCAGGTCTTGTTGGTTCACCCGGACCTGCGGCAGGAGATCGACGACAGCATCGCGGCTTACGGCGTTTTCATCTGATGGCGCGACGCCACTATTCGACACCCTGATGCCTGACGCTCCGCTGCAGCCGGCGGCCCGGACGGTGCTCGAATTGTGGTTCGGGCGCGAGACCGACCCGGGCTACGGCGCCCCCCGTGACACTTGGTTCCGCGCCGATGCGGCGTTCGACCGCACGGTCGGCGAGCACTGCGAAGCGCTGTCCCGCGACGCGGCGCTCGGACGGCTCGACGGCTGGGCCGACACGCCGCACGGCAGCCTTGCGCTCCTGATCCTGCTCGATCAGGTGCCGCGCAACATCTTCCGCGGCACGCCGCGCGTCTATGCGACCGATCCGCAAGCGCGCGCCCAGGCGCGCGCCGCGATCGCGGCCGGGTTCGACCGCGCGCTCCTGCCGGTGCAGCGCTGGTTCGTCTATCTGCCGTTCGAGCACTCCGAGTCGCTCGACGACCAGGACCTCTCGGTCGCGCTGTTCGAGCGCCTGCCCGAGCATCCCGAGCGCGAAACGACGCTGCGCTGGGTGCGCCGCCACCGCGAGATCATCGAGCGCTTCGGCCGCTTCCCGCACCGCAACGCCATCCTCGGCCGGTCCTCGACTCCCGAGGAAGAAGCCTTCCTCAAAGAGCCCGACTCGAGCTTCTAGGCCGGGTCAGCGCGCGATCAGCAGGCCCAGCATCAGGGCGCCGACCAGGATGCGGTACCAGGCGAACGGCGCGAAGCCGTGCCGGCTGATGAAGGCGATCAGCCGACGCACCACCACGAGCGCCGACAGGAACGAGACCACGAAGCCGATCGCGATCACTTCGGCGCCGTTGGCGTCGAGCGTGGCGCGGTTCTTGTAGAGCGAATACAGCGTCGCCGCGAACATGGTCGGGATCGCGAGGAAGAACGAGAACTCGGTGGCGACGCGGCGGTCGACCCTGAACATCAACGCGCCCATGATGGTGGCGCCGGCGCGCGACACGCCCGGGATCAGCGCCGCAACCTGCGCGCAGCCGATCTTGAAGGCGACCCAGCGCGGCAGCACGTCGACGTCGTGGTGCACCGACGCCGGGCGCACGCGCTCGATCACCAGGATCACGAGGCCGCCGAGGATCAAGGTGGCCGACACGACCCACGGGCCGATACGCGATTCGACCAGGTGCTCGAAGAAGCCGCCCAGCAGGAGGCCGACCACGCCCGCCGGCACGAACGCGAGCACGAGGTTGAGGATGAAGCCGCGCGCCGTCGGCTCGGTCGGCGCGGCGATCAGCACCGAGAACAGCTTGCGGAAATAGAGGAAGCAGACCGCGAGGATGGCGCCGAGCTGGATGATGATCAGGAAGCCGCCCGGCGGTTCGTAGTCGATCAGCGAGCGGGCGAGGATCAGGTGGCCGGTCGAGGACACCGGCAGGAATTCAGTCAGGCCCTCGACCACGCCCAGGAAGACGACGCAGACAAGATCGTGCAGCGACATGGGGGATCCCCGGCGGTTCGGTCGCGGGGCTCTATCGCATCGCGTGCCGGCGCGCCAGAGGCTTTCGCCCCGGCGCGCTCGGCCGACGCGTGCACCGCGCGGCGATCAGCGCAGGCCCATCAACGCAAGCCGGGCGCGATCTGCTGATCGAAGAACGCCAGGCGATCCATCACCAGCGGATCGCGGCAGCCGCGCGACGAGATGATCATGCGCATCCAGCCGCGCGCGTCCTCGATGGTCGTCAGCATGCTACCGGTCAGGTACTGGCCGCCCGACGCACGCGCCGCCATCTGGGCGACCTGGGTCTCGCCGGGCTGGCCGAGCTCCAGGTGCTCGCACATGATCGCCGCCTGGGTCGCCTCGTTGTAGCGCGCCAGGATCTCGCGCGCGTTCGGCGAATCGACCAACGGCGCGGTCTGCGCGAAGGCCGGCGCCGCCGCTGCCAACGCCGTCGCCAGGCCGATCGTCGTCCACGCGAGGCCGCACGAGGGAACCGTCATCGGAGACCTCCTGTCCGCGCGGCGCGCGGAGCGGTTGCGCTGGGATAAACGACTTGCCGTCCGGCGCGGTTCCGGTCGACGCTGGCCTGCCCGCGCCCCGCAGCATGAACGGAACCGGCGATGTCCGATAGCTATCCCCGCGACCTGGTCGGCTACGGCAGCCGGCCGCCCCATGCACGCTGGCCGAACGACGCGCGGCTCGCGCTGTCGCTGGTGATGAACTACGAGGAGGGCGGCGAGACCTCGGTGCTGCATGGCGACGCGCGCTCCGAGGTCTATCTGCACGAAGTCGTCGGCACCGGCCCGGCCGAGGGCGACCGCAACATGTCGGTCGAGTCGGTCTACGAGTACGGCAGCCGCGTCGGGCTGTGGCGGCTGATGCGTCTGTTCGCCGAGCGGAACATCAAGATCACGGTCTACGCGATCGCGATGGCGCTGGCGCGTCATCCCGAGGCGGCGCGCGCGCTGGTCGCCGCCGGCCACGAGATCGCCTGCCACGGCTGGCGCTGGATCGATTACCAAGCGATGCCGATCGCGGAGGAGCGCGCGCATCTGCAGCGCGCGATCGCGACGCTCACCGCGGTGTGCGGCGAGCGTCCGCTCGGCTGGTACACCGGGCGCACCAGCCCAAACACGCGCGCGCTCGTGGTCGAGGAGGGCGGCTTCCTCTACGACTCCGACGCCTACAACGATGACCTGCCCTACTGGGTGACGGTCGGCGGCAAGCCGCACCTCGTGATCCCCTACACGCTCGACAACAACGACATGAAGTTCGGCACCCCGCAGGGCTTCAACAGCGGCGACCAGTTCTTCGCCTACCTCAAGGACGCCTTCGACGTGCTGTACGCCGAGGGCGCCGACAGCCCGAAGATGATGTCGGTCGGGCTGCACATGCGGATCGTCGGACGGCCCGGCCGCGCCGCTGCGCTGGCGCGCTTCCTCGACCACGTGCAGCGCCACGACAAGGTGTGGATCTGCCGGCGCGTCGACATCGCGCGGCACTGGCGTCAGGTCCACCCCTATCCGGGCTGACAGCCGGGCCGGCCAGCCAATCCGCGCGATCGCACGGCAGCCATGCGGGGCGCGGCGCAAACTCTTGTGGCGCGGGCACCCGTTTCCCATATAGTGGCCGCGTCATTGCAGCAGCCGTCCCGTACGAGCCCGCTGCCAGCTTCGCGGCAGACCGCTCGTCTCCCCCGGAATTGATTGACCCCAGCCGCCTGGCCCCAAGGGCCGGTGGATTTTGACCTGCGCCGCGCACACGGGAGCGCCGCGCCATGACTTGGATTCCGAATGACCTTCGAACAGTTCGACCTCTGCCCCGCGCTCCAGCGCGGGATCGCCGATCACGGCTACACCACCCCCACCCCCATCCAGCAAGACGCCATCCCGCTCGCCCTGAGCGGTCGCGACCTGATCGGTTCGGCCCAGACCGGCACCGGCAAGACCGCCGCCTTCCTGCTGCCCGCGCTGCAGCGTCTGCAGACCCAGAAGCCGGCGCACCGCGGCGCGCCGCGGGTGCTCGTCCTCACGCCGACGCGCGAGCTCGCCACCCAGATCCTCGCCGAAGGCAAGATCTACGGACGCCACGCGCGGGTCGCCCAAGGCGCGATCGTCGGCGGCGTCTCGTTCGGGCCACAGATGCATCTGCTCGGCCAGCGCATCGACCTCCTGGTCGCCACGCCGGGCCGGCTGACCGACCATCTCGAACGCGGCACGGTGCGGCTCGACCAGGTCGAGCTGCTGGTGCTCGACGAAGCCGACCGCATGCTCGACATGGGCTTCATCCACGCGGTCACGCGCATCGTGAACAAGTGCCCGCGCGCGCGTCAGACCCTGATGTTCACCGCGACCTGGGACGATCGCCTCGCCAAGCTGGCGCGCGCGATGCTGACCGATCCGGTGCGTGTCGAGATCGCGCACAATCCCGAGACCGCGGCGCTGATCACGCACCGCGTCCACCTCGCCGACGACGCGGCGCACAAGGACAAGCTGCTGCGCCATCTCTTGACCCACGTCGACGGCCAGACCCTGGTGTTCACCAAGACCAAGCGGCGCGCCAAGAAGCTCGCCGACCAGCTGATGCGCCAGGGCTACAGCGCAGGATCGCTGCACGGCGACATGAAGCAGAGCGCGCGCAACCGCACGCTCGACGGCCTCAAGCGCAACGAGATCCGCGTCGTCGTCGCGACCGACGTCGCCGCGCGCGGCATCGACGTGCCCGAGCTCGCGCTGGTGATCAACTTCGATCTGCCCCACGTGCCCGAGGACTATGTGCATCGCACCGGGCGCACCGGCCGCGCCGACGCCACCGGCACGGCGGTCTCGCTGGTCAGCGTCGACGATCGGCCGCTGCTGACCGCGATCGAGAAGTTCACCGGCAAGCCGATCGAGCGGGCGGTCATCGCCGGGCTCGAGCCGGTCGTCGTCGACCATCCGGCGACCACGCGCCACGCCGCCAAGCCGCAAGCATCGCGCGGGCCGGCGCGTCCGCCGCGTGGCGGGCGACCCGCCAAGCCGGCGCCACGGCAGCCAACGCCCCGGCAGCCGGAGCGCGCGGCGCCGCCCGTCGGTCTGGACGAGCATCGCCCCGCATTCTTGACCCGCAAGGTCGCGCGCTAACACTGCACCGGCGCCGGGAAACCGCGATTCAAACGGCGCCGATCACGCTCTAGACTGCCAGGCGTGGTCAAACGCCCGCAGCCTTCCGCCACCCGGCAATCGGCCGCCGACGCGCTCGCCTTCGCGTTTCGCCTGCACGACGCCGGGCAGCTCGACGAAGCCGCCGCGCTGGCGTCGGATCTCCTGCGCCGTCACCCGACGCTCGCCGGGGCCCACTATCTCGCCGGGCTGATCGCGCTCCGGCGCGGCGCGGCCGCGCGCGCGCTCGACCACCTCGGGCAAGCCGAGCGCCACGGCCCGGCGTCGCCCAGCCTGAGCCTGGCGCTGGCGCGCGCCCACGCCGCGACCGGCGCGCGCGACGCCGCGATCGCGCACTACCAGGCCGCGGTGCGCGGTGCGCCCGACGTCGCCGAGGCGCGCTTCGGTCTCGGCGTCGCGCTGCTGCAGGCCGGCCGCTTCCTCGAGGCGCTCGCCGAGCTCGAGCGCGACGTCGCGCTGCGCCCCGAGCACGCCGAGGGCTTCAACAATCTGGGCTCGGTGCTGCGCGAGCTCGGCCGGCTGCCCGAGGCGATCGCCGCGTTCGAGCAGGCGGTCCGGCTGCGCCCGGATTATGCGCGCGCACTCAGCAATCTTGGCGTCGCGCTCGCCGATGCCGGCCAGCCCGCCCGCGCCATCGCGACGATCGAGCGCGCACTCGCGCTGGCGCCCGACAATCCCGGCGCGCTCAACAATCTCGGTCACGTGCGCAAGGCGCAGCGCGACTACGACGGCGCGGTCGAGACCTTCGCGCGGCTCGCCGCGCTGCGTCCCGACGATGCGGAGCCGTTGATCAATCTCGGCCTGGTCGAGCAGATGCGCGAGCGCCACGAAGCGGCGTGCGCCGCGTTCGAGCGCGCGCTCGCGTTGCGCGAGGACGCGCGCGGCTGGTTCTGCCTCGGCAAGTCGGCGGCGGCGCTCGGCGACACGCCGCGCGCGACCGCCGCCTACCACCGGGCGCTCGCGCTCGATCCGGGAGACACCTGCGGCGCCGGCCTCGCGCTCGCCGTGATGGGCGCCGCGGTCACGCCGCCGGTCGCGCCGGAACGCTACGTGCAGGAGCTGTTCGACGGTTACGCGGCGCGCTTCGAGAACGAGCTGGTCGGCAACCTGAACTACCGCGCGCCCGAGATCCTGCACGCGCTGTTCGCGCCGCATGTGAAGCTCGGCGCCAAGCTCGACATCGTCGATCTCGGCTGCGGCACCGGCCTCGGCGGCGCGGCGTTCCGCACGTTGGCCAAGCGGCTCGACGGCATCGACCTGTCGGCGCGCATGATCGAGCAGGCGCGCGCCCGTGCGATCTACGACGCGCTCGCGGTCGGCGAGCTGATCGCGTGCCTCGCCGCCGGTGCGACGGAGCGCTACGACCTCGCGCTCGCGACCGACGTGTTGGTCTATTTCGGCGAGCTCGGGCCGGTGTTCGCGGCGGTGCGCCGCGTGCTGCGGCCGCGCGGCTGGCTGCTGTTCTCGGTCGAGCGCCGGGTCGACGCGGACGACGGTTTCGCGCTGCACGACGGCCACCGCTACGTCCACGGCCGCGGCTATCTGGTCGAGCAGGCGACGCGCGCCGGCCTCGCGGTCGTCACGATCGAGGACACCTCGACGCGCACCGACCGCGGCGAGCCGGTGCCCAGCCTCGCGGTGCTGCTGCGCAAACCCGCTACTTGAACAGGCCCTTCAGCACGTTGCCCGGGATCGCGCCCGGATTGCTGCCGCCGCTGCTGCCACCCTGCCCCGGCACCAGACCCTGCAGCGCCTTGCCGGCGCCCGACACGACGCCCGACACCGCGCCCGACGAGATGTCCGGCCGGTAGCTGAGATTATCCCACGGTCCTTCGACCGCGATCGCGAGCCCGACCAGATTGACGCCCGCGACGTTGGCGTTGAGCGGCTTGATGCGGTAGTTGACCGTGCGCTGGGGCAGATCGACCGTGCCGGCGCCGGTGGCGTGGACGATCGGCGCCTGCAGGTCCATGTCGTTGTTCGTGAGGATGCCGTTGGTGATCGTGTAGGTGCCGGTCAGCTGCGAGAACTGGGTCTCGCCGCCGCCTGCGCCGAACGCCGACGTGACGTTCTTGATCATCGCGCCCAGGTCGAAGCCCTTGATCACGCCGTTGGTGAACTTGAGGTCGCCCTTGCCGTTCAAGGTGCCGACGATCTCGCGCTGGCTGTGGCCGTGCCCCGTCACCGCGACGTCGAACGCCCCGGTGCCGCTGAAGCGATCCATGTCCGCGGCGTCCTTCAGGAGCGGCTCGGCCTGTACGCCCGAGAGGTTGAAGCTGGCGTCGATGCCGGGCACCGCGCCGCTGCCGTCGACCGTGAGCCTGCCCTTGCCGCCGCCCTGATAGAGCGCAAGCTTGCTCAGATCGGCGACCAGCTTGCCGCCATTGAGCTGCAGGTTGAGCACGCTCTGGCCGATCTGGATCTTGCGCACCAGCATGCTGCCGACCGTGAGCGCGAAGTCGGCGTCGGCGGCGCGCAGCCCGCTGAGGTCGATCGGCGCGTCGCTCCAACCCGACTTGGCGGGCGCCGCCGAAGCGGCGGGCTTGGCCGCGCCGCCGCCACCGCCGCCCGCGCCCTCTGGCGGCATGTACGGATTGACGTCGAGCTTGTCGACGTCGAGCTTGCCCTGCAGCTTCGGCTTGGGGCCGCCGCCGTCGAACGCGAACTCGCCCTTCGCCTTGATGGCGTCGAACGCGAGCTGCGCGTCGGTGAAGCCGATCTTGCTGCCGACCATCGCGAGGTTGCCCTTGATCTCGAGCAGCCCGAACGTGTCCTTGCCCTGCATCTGGAGCGGATTGCCGGTCCAGTCGGCGAGCCCGCGTACCGAGGGGATCTTCAGATCGATCGGCCCCTCGACCTTCATCGGGTTGGCGTTGGTGATCTTGCCCTTGTAGTCGAAGCTGATCGGATCCGACGCGATCTTGACGGCGGCGTCGGTTGTCGCGGCGGTGATGAGCGCACGCGGATTGGCGACGTTGATCGTCGCCTTGACCTGCTTGCCGCGCCACGTCAGCGAGCCGTCGGCGGCGAACGGGCTATCGAAGCTCGGCAGCGACAGCTTCATGTTGACGTCGCTCAGCTCCTGCTTCTGGCCGGTGCGCTGGTCGAGATAGCTGAGCTTGCCGTTGACCAGCCGCACGTCGTCGAGCCGCAGCTGGCTGAGCGCGCTGGCGCCGCCTGTCGGCGCCGCCGGCGGTGCCGACTGCGCGGGCGCAGCCGGCGCGCCGGCCGGCGGGGCGGCCGCGGCGAACGACCAGTTGGGCCGCCCCTGCTTGTCGATCTCGAGGTCGATCACGGGCTGGTCGAGCACAAACCGATCGATCGCGACCTCGCCGCCCAGCAGCGGGAACAGCTTCAGGGCGACCTCCAGCTTGCCGAGCTGGATCATCTCGGGCGTGCTGGCGCCCGGCGCGTTCGAGAACGACACCTGGTTGGCTTCGAGGCCGAGCACGGGCAACAGCGAGAACTTGACCGCGCCGGCGATCTTGAGGTCGCGGCCGGTCGCCGCCTTCACGCGCGTGATCAGCTGGTTCTTGTAAGTGTCGATCGGGACGAAGAAGGGCACCACGACGGCGGCCGCCACGATCACGACCACGATCACCGCCAGCCCGATCAGCAGCTTCTTCATTGCTCCGGCTCCTTGCTCGCGTGGGCAGTCGTCGACCGGGGCCATCATACGCCCGGGCGGCCGGGATGCCACCGCCCGCGCGACCCGCCGTCGCGCTTCGCCGCCGCCCCCGCCCGCGATATCGTTCGGGCCACCGTGGAGGGGCAGATGGCGCGCAGCCCGGCAGCCAAGACGAAGCGGATAAACCTGGCGCTCCAGGGCGGCGGCGCGCACGGCGCGTTCACCTGGGGCGTCCTCGACCGCTTGCTCGAGGACGAGCGCATCGAGCTCGAGGGCATCAGCGGCACGAGCGCCGGCGCGATGAACGCCGCGGTGCTGACCGACGGCTACGAGAAAGGCGGTGCCGCCGGCGCGCGCCGCGCGCTCGATGCGTTCTGGGAGCGCATCAGCGAATTTTCCGCGTTCAACCCGGTGCGCTCGAATCCGTTCGACAAGTGGTTCGGCAACTGGAACCTCGACAAGTCGCCCGCGGCGATGTGGTGGGACATGGTGGGCCGCATGTTCTCGCCTTACGACCTCAATCCGTTCAATCTCGACCCGTTGCGCGACGTGCTCGCGGAGACGCTCGATTTCGCCGCGCTGGCGTCGTGCCGTCAGATCAAGCTGTTCATCTCCGCGACCAACGTGCGCACGGGCAAGATCCGCGTGTTCGAGAAGCACGAGGTGACCATCGAGGCGCTGCTCGCCTCGGCTTGCCTGCCGACGGTCTTCCAGGCAGTCGAGATCGACGGCGAGCCCTATTGGGACGGCGGCTATATGGGCAATCCGGCGATCTGGCCGATGATCTACGGCTGCAAATCGTCCGACGTCGTGATCGTGCAGATCAATCCGCTGGTGCGCGAGGGCACGCCGCGCAGTGCCGCCGAGATCGCCGATCGACTGAACGAGATCACCTTCAACTCGGCGCTGCGCGGCGAGATGCGCGCGATCGCCTTCGTGCAGCAGCTGATCGACAGCGACCACGTGCAGGGCCGCGGTCTCGACCGCCTGAAGAAGGTCCACGTCCACATGATCGGCGATCCCGCCCACATGGAGGGCCTGGGATCGGCCAGCAAGTTCAACGCCGATTTCGACTTCCTGCTGGCGCTCAAGGAGATCGGCCGGGTCCGCGCGGGGGAATGGCTCGAGGCGACGTTCGATGCGCTCGGCGCGCACTCGAGCATCGATATCCGCGAGATGTTCCTTTAATTGGACGGCGCGCCGCGCGCGGGCGAAATTGCCTGGTCTCGAGGTGCCCGGTCAGGTGCGCGCGGACGCGCCGTAATCTTCACGACGCAAAGCGCGTGCCAGAAAAAGCCGGCGATTCCCGACGACTAGCCGGCCTCGTGCACGCCGCCTGTGCAGAACCATGATCAAACAGGAGTCACCGTGCCGGGTGTCGTGGCGGGAGCGCCCCTGAGCGGTTAGGCTCCACGCCATGCCGCGCCGTCCCGCCAAGCCGATCTCGGAAGCCGGTCTCCACGCCGCGGCGCTGGCCTATCTCGAACGGTTCGCCGCGTCGACCGAGATGGTGCGCCGCACGCTGCTGCGCCGAGTCGAGCACGCGGCGCGCGCCGGCGTCGCCGAGCGGCCGGCCGGCGCCGCGCTGGTCGAGCGCGTACTCGCCCGGCTGACGTCGGCGCGACTGCTCGACGACACCGACTTCGCCGCGCGCCGCGCCGAGAGCCTGCACCGGCGCGGCGCGTCGGCGCGGGCGATCCATGCCCGCTTGGCCGCGCTGGGCATCGACGCCGAGGCGATTCGCGCCGTGCTGGCGACGCGCAACGCGGCGCCCGGCGACCCCGAGCTGGCGGCCGCCCTGCAGCTGGCGCGCCGGCGCCGCCTCGGGCCCTTCCGCGCGGGCGACCGGGCGGCCCACCGGCTGCGGGACCTCGGGGTCATGGCGCGCGCGGGGTTCAGCGCGGCGATCGCGCACCGGGTCGTCGACGCGCCGGACACCGCCAGCCTGGACGCCCCGGACCCGTGAGGCGCGGATCAAGGCGGCCTGGATCAGCGAGGGACGTCTTAACCACTGGTGCCGTATCATCGGAAGGTCCGGCGCACCGCGCTGACGAGGATGCCGTCGACCGATCCCCATGCTGCCATCCGTGCCGTTCCGCCCCCTGATCCGCGCCCAGCACGCGATCGCAGCGTGCCGGGCGCGGTTGACGGCCGCGCACCGAGGACTCGCGCGGGCCGGCGGTGCCGTCGTCGTCCAGGCCCGGCACATGCTGGCGGGGCTGGTGCACGCCGAGTGGCGGTCGACGCCGGCCGCGCGGTCGATCGCGTCGTCGGGCGCCGCGACGGCGCTCGCCCATGACCTCGCGCGTCAGGGATCGCCGTCCTTCCCGGCAGCGATCGCCGCCTCGGTTCTGCTGCATGTCTGCCTGCTCGCCGCGCTGCTGGTCATGCATCACCGGGAGCCGCACGCGTCCGACGTGCGGTCGCTCGCCGTGACCCTTACGGCCGAGGACCCGGCTGTTCGGGTCGGCGAACGCGCCGGCATCGCCTGGAGCTCGGCAGCCAGCCGGGCCGCCCTCGCGGCGCTGCTGGCGGCCCGTCGGGACGCCGCCTTGATGGACGAGCTGGTCGTGACGCTGGTGCACCGACGGCACCCGGCCACCGGGTCGTCGTCGCCCACCGCGACCGCCAGCCGGACCGTGCCGCGGGGACACGCCACCCTGGCCGCCGCGACGGCCAGCCCGACGGCGGCGCCGAGTCCGCCATCCGCGACGCCCCCCAGCGCCGCTCCGGCCAGCCTGCCGGTCGTCGCGGCCGCCGACCCGATCGCCGCACCGAGCGCACCACCGGCGGCGACCGCGCTCGCACCCTCCCCGCCGATGGCAACGCCCGTCGAGCGTCTGGCGACGGCCGCCGCGCCGACGCAGCCCGGTCCGCCCGTCCCGCCGGCCACGCCGCCGCCCGCCGCCGCCAGCGCGCCCGCGGTGCCCGCGCCACCGCCAACCCAGCCGTCGCAAGCCGCGGTCGCGGCGGCCCCGCCGCTCGAGCGCTCCACCACCGGTGACGCCGACCGCAGCTACTTCGACGCCGTGCTGCGGCGGCTCCAGCGCCTGAAGGACTATCCCGGCCTGGCCCGTTACCACACCAGTGGGCGCGTGGAGGTGGCGTTCCGGGTCGCCCGCGACGGCACCGTGCTGGCCGCCGAGGTGCACCGCAGCTCGGGCTACAGCTTCCTCGACAAGGCCGGCATCGACCTGATCTATCGCGCGTCGCCCTTGCCGGCATTGCCGGCCACGCTGCCCGGCGAATCCTGGCCGATCGTGGTGCCGATCAGTTTTCGGTACGACTGAGCTGCATTTTCTCGGGTCCCCGCCATTCGGGTTCGGTGCCCCCGGCTTCGACCGAAAGTTGCTTGGCTAATCGGGCGCCAATCGGCTTAATGGCAGCTCGGGCGGCGGTCCCGTCAGCCCCGCATCGCGCACCGAGGGTGGGAAGCCGTGCCGAAGACATGCGTTCG
This sequence comes from Candidatus Sulfotelmatobacter sp., assembly GCA_035507915.1. Classification (GTDB taxonomy): domain Bacteria; phylum Pseudomonadota; class Alphaproteobacteria; order Elsterales; family Elsteraceae; genus JACQAI01. The sequence continues at coordinate 17,427 of DATJNS010000424.1, read as the reverse complement.
CCGAACTGTGACGATCGGGCTGATGGCAATCGGTCTCGCCTGGAGCGCCGCCGGCTGCGCGACGCGGCCGACCGACCCCGAGGCGGCGGCCGAGTTCGACAAGACCAACGATCCCGCCGAGCCGACCAACCGCGACGTCTTCGCGTTCAACCAGTCGCTCGACCGCAACGTCTTCAAGCCGGTGGCGCAGGCGTACGAGGACCTGCCTCAAGGGGTGCGCACCGGCGTCCACAATTTCCTGACCAACATCAACGAGCCGGTCGTCGCGTTCAACGACGTGCTCCAGGCCAACGGTACACGCGCGCTGACCAGCAGCACGCGCTTTCTGGTCAACACCACCTTCGGCTTCGGCGGGTTCTTCGACATGGCGTCGACGTGGGGCCTGCCGCATCACGACGCCGACTTCGGCCAGACGTTCGGCGTCTGGGGCATCGGCGAAGGCCCCTATCTCACGTTGCCGATCTTCGGCCCGTCCGACGTGCGCGACACGGTCGGCTTGGCGGTCAGCTTCGCGGCCAGTCCGCTGACCTGGATGTCGGGCACGGCGCCGCTGGTCGCCGGGATCGGCAAGGGTGCCACCGAGGGGGTCGACGAGCGCGGCCGCAACATCGACACGCTGGACGATCTGCAACGCAACTCGCTCGACTTCTACGCCACGCTGCGCAGCGTCTACCGCCAGCATCGCAACGGCATGATCGAGGACGCCAAGAGCGGCGATCCCAACGCGCATGTCGAGTTCGGCTATCCGCGGACCGAAGAGCCGAGCAAGTAGCCTGGGCCGGCCGGCCCCGAGTTTGCGCCAGATCAAGTCCGCGGACGCCGAAATCCGCTCTTAATGGCGGGCTTTACGCCTGACGCGCCGCCGTGCGACACCGCGACGGGGGGCGGGTCGGCTTGAGGCGCCGCTGCTTTGGCGGTAGAAATTCCGGCATGTGCCGGTAGCGCCGGAGGCGAGCCTGCGTCCGACGCCGCGGCGACGGAGGAAACGAGGATCGCCATGCCCGACGTGAGCCTGTTCGACGTGCCCGCCGGCTGGGCCAAATCGGCCTGGGTGAACAAAGCCAATTACGAGCACATGTATCTGCAGTCGCTCGCCGAACCAGCGACCTTCTGGGGCGAGCAGGCGAAGCGGATCGACTGGATCAAGCCGTTCAAGACGGTCAAGGACACGAGCTTCACGGGCGACGTCCACATCCGCTGGTTCGCCGACGGCACGCTCAACGCCAGCTACAACTGCATCGACCGCCATCTCGCCAAGCGCGGCAACCAGACCGCGATCATCTGGGAGGGCGACGACCCCAAGGATCACAAGAACATCACCTACGCCGAGCTGCACCGCGAGGTGTGCCGGCTCGCCAACGTGATGAAGGCGAACGGCGTCAAGCGCGGCGACCGCGTGACGATCTACCTGCCCATGATCCCCGAGGCGACCTACGCCATGCTCGCCTGCGCGCGCATCGGCGCGATCCACTCGGTGGTGTTCGGCGGCTTCTCGCCCGACAGTCTGGCGAACCGCATCCAGGACTGCGACTCGAACCTGGTGATCACCGCCGACGAGGGGCTGCGCGGCAGCCGCAAGATCCCGCTCAAGGCGAACACCGACGAGGCGCTGCAGTCGTGCCCGTCGGTCAAGCGCGTCGTCGTGGTCAAGCGCACCGGCGGCGCCGTCAAGATGACGTCCGGGCGCGACGTCTGGCTGCACGACGAGGCCGCCAAGGTGTCGGCCGACTGTCAGCCCGAGGAGATGGGCGCGGAAGATCCGCTGTTCATCCTGTACACGTCGGGCTCGACCGGAAAGCCCAAGGGCGTGCTGCACACGACCGGCGGCTATCTGGTCTTCACCTCGATGACGCACCAGTACGTGTTCGACTATCACGACGGCGATATCTACTGGTGCACGGCCGACGTCGGCTGGGTCACCGGTCACAGCTACATCGTGTACGGCCCGCTGGCCAACGGCGCGACGACCCTGATGTTCGAGGGAGTGCCCAACTACCCCGATTCCTCGCGCTTCTGGCAGGTCGTCGACAAGCACAAGGTCAACATCTTCTACACCGCGCCGACCGCGATCCGCGCGCTGATGCGCGAGGGCGAGGAGCCGGTCAAGAAGACGAGCCGCAAGAGCCTGCGCCTGCTCGGCTCGGTCGGCGAGCCGATCAACCCCGAGGCCTGGCTGTGGTACCACCGCGTGGTCGGCGAGCATCGCTGCCCGATCGTCGACACCTGGTGGCAGACCGAGACCGGCGGCATCCTGATCACGCCGCTGCCCGGCGCGATCGCGCAGAAGCCCGGCTCGGCGACCTTGCCGTTCTTCGGCGTCAAGCCGGTCGTGGTCGACGGCGAAGGCAACGAGCTCGCGGGCGCGACCGAGGGCAACCTCTGCATCGCCGACAGCTGGCCCGGCCAGATGCGCACGGTCTACGGCGACCACAAGCGCTTCGTCGAAACATATTTCTCGACCTTCCCGGGCAAGTACTTCACCGGCGACGGCTGCCGTCGCGACGACGACGGCTACTATTGGATCACCGGCCGCGTCGACGACGTCATCAACGTGTCGGGCCACCGGCTCGGCACCGCCGAGATCGAGAGCGCGCTGGTCGCCCACCCGAAGGTCGCCGAGGCCGCGGTGGTCGGCTATCCGCACGACCTCAAGGGCCAGGGCATCTACGCCTACGTGACGCTCAACGTCGGCGAGGAGCCGACCGAAGCGCTGCGCAAGGAGCTGGTCAACTTCGTGCGCAAGGAGATCAGCGCGATCGCCTCGCCCGACCTCATTCAGTGGGCGCCCGCGCTGCCCAAGACGCGCTCGGGCAAGATCATGCGCCGCATCCTGCGCAAGATCGCCGCCAACGAGCACGACCAGCTCGGCGACACCTCGACGCTCGCCGACCCCTCGGTGGTCAACGAGCTGGTCGACCGACGGATGAACCGCTGAACGGCGCGGCCGGGCCGCCAGCCGCGCGAGCGTCCGGAGCGGCGCGCGTCAGAAGTCGCTGCAGCGGCCGTTGCGTTCCCAGTCGCCGTAGCGCGTCGGCTCCGGCCCGCGCGGCCCGCCATGTTCGGTCGGCTTGGCGGCCGGCGGCTCGGACTTGGCTTGATCCGCAGCCCCGGCGGCGGGCGCGGGCGTCGACGCTGGTTCGGTCGGCTTGGTCATGACACCAACATGGGACGCGCGGCGGCGCCTGTCCATCGCGCACCGTGCGATCGCGTGGCGGGGCGCGCGCGATGGAGGCTGAGCCGACGGCGCGCGCGGCGGCGCTCGACCTGTTGGCCACCGTGCTCGACCGCCGCCAGGCGCTCGACGAGGCGCTCGATGCGCATCGCGACCTCAAGCTGCTCGCGCCGCGCGATCGCGCGTTCGCGCGGCTCCTGGTCGCGACCGCGCTGCGCCGTCTGGGCCAGGTCGACGCGCTGATCGATCTCTGCGTCGCGCGGCCGCTCGACCCGGCGCGGCCGACCGCGCGCCACATCCTGCGGCTGGGCGTGGTCCAGCTCTTGTTCCTCGACACGCCGCCGCACGCCGCGGTCGACGGCGCGGTCAGGCTCGCCGACGCCGGGCCGGCGCACGGCCTCAAGGGTCTGATCAATGCGGTGCTGCGCCGGCTGGCGCGCGAGGGCCGCGCGCTGCTCGCGGCGCAGGACGCCGCGCGCCTCAACCTGCCGGACTGGATCTGGCGCTCGTGGACCGCGAGCTACGGCGAGCCGGCGACGCGCGCGATCGCCGCCGTCCTGGCGCAGGACCCGCCGCTCGACCTGACCGTGCGCGAGGATCCGGCGGGTTGGGCGACGCGACTGGACGCGCGCCTGCTGCCCACCGGCACGGTGCGGCGAGCCGCCGGCGGCGAGATCGAGCGCCTGCCCGGCTATGCGGACGGTACCTGGTGGGTGCAGGACGCCGCCGCCGCGCTGCCGGCGCGCCTGCTCGGCCCGGTCGCCGGCGCGCGCGTGGCCGATCTGTGCGCCGCGCCCGGCGGCAAGACGCTCCAGTTGGCGGCCGCCGGCGCGCGCGTGATCGCGGTCGACCGGGCGGCACGTCGGCTCGACCGCGTGCGCGCCAACCTGGCGCGCGTCGGGCTCGACGCCGAGATCGTCGTGGCCGACGCGGCGACCTGGCGCGCCGACCCGTCGTGCGACGCCATCCTGCTCGATGCGCCATGCAGCGCGACCGGCGCGGCGCGGCGCCATCCCGACGTGCTGCACCTGAAGTCGCCCGACGACGTCGCCGGGCTGACCGCGGTGCAGGACCGGCTGCTCGACCACGCGATCGACCAGCTCAAGCCGGGCGGCGTGCTGGTCTATTGCGTCTGCTCGCTCGAGGCCGCCGAGGGGCCCGAACGAATCGAGAGTCTGCTCGCGCGCGGCGCACCGGTGCGGCGCCAGCGGGTCGATTCGGCCGAGTTGAACGGCCTGGACGCGCTCGTCACCCCGGACGGCGATCTGCGCACGCTGCCGTGCCATCTCGCCGACCTGGGCGGGATGGACGGATTCTACGCGGCTCGTCTGACACGGCTGGAATAGCGCGGCGACTCCGGCCCTCCGGCTCTTTCCAAGGTCGGCCGATGCTGGTATGTCGAGCCATGTCGCAGCGGGTTCGAATCGCCCCTTCGATTCTGTCGGCGGACTTTGCGCGGCTGGGCGAGGAGATCGAGGCCGTCACCGCCGCCGGCGCGGACTACGTGCACATCGACGTGATGGACGGTCACTTCGTGCCCAACATCACGATCGGGCCGAGCGTCATCAAGGCGCTGCGGCGCCACACGAAGCTGCCGTTCGACGTGCATCTGATGATTTCGCCGATCGATCCGTTCGTGCGCGAATTCGTCGACGCGGGCGCCGACATCGTCACCGTTCATCCGGAAGCCGGGCCGCATCTGCACCGCACCATCCAGCTGATCAAGTCGCTCGGTCGCCGCGCCGGCGCCGCGCTCAATCCGGCGACGCCGATCGAGGCGCTGCGGCACGTGATCGACGATCTCGATCTCGTCCTGGTGATGAGCGTCAATCCAGGCTTCGGCGGCCAGAGCTTCATCGAGAGCCAGCTCGACAAGATCGCCGCCGCCCGCAAGCTGATCGACGCCACGGGCCGGGCGATCGAGCTCGAGGTCGACGGCGGCATCAATCCCGAGACCGCGCGCCGCGCGATCGCCGCGGGCGCGACCGTGCTGGTCGCCGGCTCGGCGACCTTCACGGGCGGCGCGGCCGCCTATGCCGACAACATCCGCCGCCTGCGCGCCGCCGCCGATCTCCGGCCGGCGCGTCGGGCCGCGCGCGCTTGAGGCGCGCGGCGTGAGCGGCCTCAGTCTTCGTCTGGGCGGCATCGTGCGACGCGCGCCGCGGCGCAGCGCCGGTCGCGTCGCGTCGCTGCCCCGGCTGCTCGACGTCTGGCACGGCGCTGCAGCGCTGCTTTACGGCTCCCCGCTCTACCGCGCGATCCTGAGCCGCGCCGCCGCGCCCGAAGTCACGCCGGCGGCCGGCGATCCGTGGGCCGGCGACGCCGCGCGCGGCGCCGCGATCCTGGGCGGCACGTTCGCGTCCCACGGCCAGGCTTTCGAAGGCCGCGCCGGCCTGTGGTCACCGCCGGGCGCGCACGCCGCTTGGCGCACCGAGCAGCACGGCTTCGCCTGGCTGCGCGACCTGGCGGCGGTCGGCGGCGACGAAGCGCGCCTTCGGGCGCGCGACCTCACCGTCGATTGGCTGGCCCGCGCCTCGCGGTGGGACGCCCTGACCTGGCGTGCCGACGTGCTGGGCAGCCGGATCGCCGCCTGGCTCGGCCACTACGCCTACCTGACCGAAGGCACGCCGGATCGCTTCCGCACGACTCTCGATCGCGCGCTGGTGGTCCAAGCGCGCCATCTCCAACGCACGATCTCGGGCAGCCTCGACGGCGCGCCGCGCTTCGCCGCGCTCAAGGGCCTGATCCACGCCAACTGGTCGTTGCGCTTCGCGCCGCGCACGCTCGAGCGGCGGCGTGCCCAGACCCTGAAGCTGCTCGGCGCCGCGCTGACGCGCCAGATCAACCCCGACGGCGGGCACATCGAACGCAGCCCGAGCCTGCATCTCGCGGTGCTGCGCGACCTGATCGAGATCCGCGCCGTGCTGCGTGGCGCGCGCACCGGGCCGCCGGTCGAACTCGAGTCGGCGATCGACCGAATGGCGCCGTTCCTGCGCTACGTGCGCCACGCCGACGGCGGGCTCGCGCTGTTCAACGACAGCAACGAGGAAGTCGCGGGCGACATCGATGCCGTGCTCAACCTGGCCGAGGCCAAGGGCAAGCCGCCAACCACCGCGCCCCACACCGGCTTCCAGCGCGTGACCGCCGAGCGCACCCTGATGCTGGTCGATGCCGCGGCGCCGGCCGCGCTCGACGGCCATGCGCATGCCGGCACGCTGTCGTTCGAGCTCAGCGTCGGCAAGGAGCGCCTGGTGGTGAACTGCGGCGCGCACGTCGCCGACCAGACCGACTGGCGGCGCGTCCAGCGCGCCACCGCGGCGCACTCGACGCTGACCATCGACGACACGAACTCCTCGGAGATCCTGGGGCCCGCTGGACCGCTGCCCGGCACGCTGGGCCAGCGGCCGAGCCAGGTCGCCTGCCAGCGCGACGAGGCCGACGGCAGTGTCTGGCTCGAGCTCAGCCACGACGGCTACGTGCGGCAGTTCGGCGTGGTGCACCGCCGCCGGCTGGTCCTGTCCGCCGCCGGCGACGATCTGCGCGGCGAGGACACCCTGGTGGGGGACGGTCACGGCCGCTACGCCATCCGCTTCCACCTGCACCCGCGCGTCCAGGCGAGCCTGGTGCAGGACGGTTCGGCCGTGCTGTTGCGCCTGCCGAGCGGGCTCGGCTGGCGGTTGCGCGCCAGCGCCGGCACGTTCGTGCTCGGCGATTCGATCTATCTCGGACGGCGCGGCGAGATGAAGCGCGCCCAGCAGATCATCCTCTGGGGCCTGATCGAGGGCCGCGACCCGGTGATCAAGTGGGCGCTGCGCCGCGAGGGCGTCAACAAGTAGCGCTGCGGCCTGCCCCGGCGCGGAAAAAGGGCCGACAAGACAAGAGGGCCGCCCGTAGGCGGCCCTCCCCTCGTGTTTGGCGCTGGCCGAACGTCAGTGATCCCGGGACAACCCAGGGAAAGTGACCGTTGTGCCGACGATCCGGAAACCCCGAACCGTTTTCGCCACACTTGGGATAGACACCGGATCACCTCCTTTCGGTTGTTACGAACCGAATCGACAGTAGGGTGAAGCCATGACGAACGCAACTGGTTGTGGTTGGCTGCACCCGCGACCCATAGTTGCTGAGGCGGTTCGCCGCGGACCCATGGCCCAAGCCGCATGATCTACACCCTGTGTCTGACGCTGACGGTCGCGAGCCTGGCAGTCGCCTGGGTCGCCACTGGCGCGGTCACGCGCTGGCTCGAACGCCGCGCCATCCTCGACCATCCGACCCCGCGCGGGCTGCACGACCGGCCGACGCCGCGCGGCGGCGGACTTGGATTGCTGGCCGGGCTGGCGGTCGGCTGGGCCGGGACGCTCGTGCTGCTGCCGGGCGCCGACCCGTGGGCGACCGGCGCCGCGCTGACCGGCGCCGCGGTGCTGGCCGCGGTCTCGTTCATCGACGATGTCCGTGGCCTGCCGGCGGCGTCCCGCCTTGCGGTCCAGGCGCTCGCGGTCGCCCTCGCTCTGTCTGCCCTGCCGGCCGACGGCTTTGTGTTCCAGGGCCTGCTGCCATTGCCGGCCGACCGGCTGGCAACCGGGCTGGCGTGGCTCTGGTTCGTCAACCTGTTCAACTTCATGGACGGCATCGACGGCATCAGCGGCGTCGAAGCGGCATCGATCGGCTGCGGCGGCGCGCTGGTCGCCTGGCTGACCGGCAGCTTCGCGTCGGTCGGCTTCAGCCTCGCCGCGGCCGGCGCGGCGCTCGGCTTCCTGCGCTGGAACTGGCATCCCGCGCGCGTCTTCCTGGGCGATGTCGGTAGCGTGCCGCTCGGCTTCCTGCTCGGCTGGCTGATGATCGGCGCCGCGCTCGACGGCGCCTGGGCGGCCGCCCTGATCCTGCCGGCCTATTACTGGACCGATGCAACGCTGACCCTGCTGCAGCGTCTGGCGCGCGGCGAGGCGGTCTGGCGGCCGCATCGCGGCCACTTCTATCAGCGCGCGGTACAGCACGGCATGCGCCACGGCGACGTGGCGCGCCAGCTCGCGTCGGCCAATCTGGTCCTGATCGCGCTCGCCTATCTGTCGGTCGAGGGAGCGCCGCTGCTGGCGTTGGCGCTGGCGGTGGTGCCGGTCGCCACCCTGCTGCGCCGCTTCGGCCGCGCGAGCCCGCTCCCGTCCGCCGGGTGAGCCTGCTATGGTCCGCGCCGTCGTCCCCCCACCGCCGCCGATCTCGTGCCGTTGAGACCCACCCCGGCGCACGTCGCGCTCATTCACGATCTCGTCATGGCGGCGATCGCGTTCGTCGTCGCGGTCGTGCTGCGCATGGGCGCCGAGGCGTTCGCGCGGGTGCCGGAGGTGCTGCTGCTCGGCACCGTGCTGTTCTGCGCGGTCGCGGCCCTGATGTTCACGTGGACCGGTCTCTATCGCGGCGTATGGCGCTACGCCTCGCTCGACGACATCATCGCGATCGTCAAGGCCGTGACCCTGACGGTCCTCGTCTTCGTCGCCCTCCTGTTCCTGATCACCCGCCTCGACGCGCTGCCGCGCTCGACCCCGGTCCTGGTCTGGTTCCTCCTGATCGCGCTGCTGGCGCTGCCGCGCTTCGTCTATCGGGTGATCAAGGACGGCCATTTCAACCAGCTGCTGCGGCGCACCGCGGAGGCCAAGAAAGTGCCGGTGCTGCTGGTCGGCGCCGGCGACGAGACCGACGTGTTCATCCGCGAGATGACGCGCAGCGCGACCGGCGTCTACCGGCCGATCGGCATCGTCGACGACCGGCCGCGGCGGGTCGGCCGCTCGATCCGCGGCGTCCCCGTGCTCGGCGAGATCGAGGACATCCCCGAGCTGGTGCGACGGCTGGCGCGCGATCACATCGCGCCGCAGCGCCTGATCCTCACGCGGCCACGCATCGACCCCGAGCTGATCCGCCGGCTGTTCGAGATCAGCGAGGCGCTCGCCCTGCCGCTGGCGCGCCTGCCGCATCTCACCGAGTTCCGGCCAGGCGGCGAGCGCCTCGAGGTGCGGCCGATCGAGATCGAGGACCTGCTCGGCCGGCCGCAGACGCCGCTCGACCGGCCCGCCATGGCGGCGCTCATCGCCGGACGGCGCGTGCTGGTCACCGGCGCGGGCGGCACGATCGGCGGCGAGCTCGCGCGCCAGGTGGCGGCGCTCGGCCCGGCATCGCTCGGCCTGCTCGACAGCGCCGAGTTCGCGCTCTACGCGATCGATCTCGAGCTCGGCGAGCGATTCCCGGCGCTGCCGCGCAGCGCCGTGCTGGGCGACGTGCGCGACCGCAGGCAGCTCGCCCATGCGCTCGGCGAGCTGAAGCCCGAGCTGGTGTTCCATGCCGCCGCGCTCAAGCACGTGCCGCTATCGGAGAGCAACCTCGAGGAGGCCGTGCTGACCAACGCGATCGGCACGCGCAACCTGTCGGAGCTCTGTCGCGACGCCGGCGTCGGCGCCATGGTGCTGATCTCGACCGACAAGGCGGTCAACCCGACCAGCGTGATGGGCGCGACCAAGCGGCTCGCCGAGGCGTGGTGCCAGACGCTCGACGTCGCCGAACGGCGGCGGATCGAGCAGACCGGCCAGGGCACGCGCTACATCACGGTGCGCTTCGGCAACGTGCTGGGCTCGACCGGCTCGGTGGTGCCGCTGTTCCAGCGCCAGCTCGCGCGCGGCGGCCCGCTGACCGTGACGCATCCCGACATCGCGCGCTACTTCATGACCGTGCGCGAGGCGGTCGAGCTCGTGCTGCAGGCGACCACGCTCGGCATTGCCGACCCGGCCGCCGGCGGCAAGATCTACGTGCTCGACATGGGCGAGCCGGTGCGCATCGTCGACCTGGCGCGCCAGATGATTCGGCTCGCCGGCCTCAGGCCCGACCGCGACATCGAGATCGTGTTCACCGGGCTCCGGCCCGGCGAGAAGCTGCACGAGGAGCTGTTCCACGCCGGCGAAGCGCTCGTCGAGACCGCGGCGTCGGGCATCCGGCTCGCCGATCCGCGCACCTCCGACGCCGCGATGCTGGCGCGCGCGCTCGACGAGCTCGAGAGCTTGGCGCGCGCGCGGCGCGCCGCCGACGTGCGCGCCTTGCTCGCCCATCTCGTGCCCGAGTTCACCGGCGCGTCCTCGGGCGCGCCGACCGATTCGTCTCCCGACGCGTCCGCGTCGCCACCCCGGTCTGCCAGCGGAGCCCAGCATGCCCGATGACGCGCGCATCAAGCCGCAACGCGCTTTGATCTCGGTGTCGGACAAGACCGGCCTGGTCGAACTCGCGCAGGGCCTGGCGCGCCACGGCGTCGAGATCCTGTCGACCGGCGGCTCGGCGGCGGCGATCGCCAAGGCCGGTCTCAAGGTCGTCGAGGTGTCGGCGCACACCGGCTTTCCCGAAATGATGGACGGACGCGTCAAGACGCTCCATCCGCTGATCCACGGCGGCCTGCTGGCGCGCCGCGATTCGCCCGAGCACGTCGCCGCGATGGGCCAGCACCGCATCGCGCCGATCGACATCATCGTGGTCAATCTCTACCCGTTCGAGGCGACGGTGGCGCGCGGCGCGCCGTTCGCGGACTGCATCGAGAACATCGACATCGGCGGACCGGCGATGATCCGCTCGGCCGCCAAGAACCACGATTTCGTCGCCGTGGTGACCGACCCCGCCGACTACCCGGTGCTGCTCGCCGAGCTCGACGGCGGCGGCACCACCCTCGCGCTCCGGCGCCGGCTCGCCGCCGCCGCGTTCGCGCGCACCGGCTCCTACGACGCCGCGATCGCGGCCTGGTTCAACGGCCAACTGGGCGAGACCGCCCCGCGCCATCTGGCGCTCGGCGGCACGCTCGCCCAGACCCTGCGCTACGGCGAGAACCCGCACCAGAGCGCGGCGTTCTACGTCGGCGGGCCGCGCCGCGCCGGCGTCGCCACCGCGACCCAGCTGCAGGGCAAGGAGCTGAGCTACAACAATCTGGGCGACACCGACGCGGCCTATGAGCTGGTCGCCGAGTTCGCCGAGCCGGCGGTCGCCATCATCAAGCACGCGAGCCCGTGCGGCGTCGCCACCGCCGCGCGCCTCACCGACGCCTATGCGCGCGCGCTCAAGGCCGATCCGGTGAGCGCGTTCGGCGGCATCGTCGCGCTCAACCGGCCGCTCGACGAAGCGACCGCCACGCTGGTCGCCGAATTGTTCGCCGAGGTCGTGATCGCGCCCGCGATCGAGCCGGCGGCGCGCGCCGTGCTGGCCGCCAAAAAGAACCTGCGCGTGCTCGCCGCCGGCGGTCTGCCCGACCCGGGCGAGCCCGGCCTCACGGTGAAGAGCGTCGCCGGCGGCTACCTGGTGCAGGGCCGCGACACCGGACGCATCGGCGCCAACCAGCTCAAGACCGTGACGAAGCGCGCGCCCAGTCCGGCCGAGCTCGAGGACCTGCTGCTCGCCTTCACGATCGTCAAGCACGTGAAGTCGAACGCCATCGTGCTGGTCAAGGACGGCATGACGGTCGGCATCGGCGGCGGCCAGACGAGCCGGGTCGACGCGGCGCGCCACGCCGTCGCCAAGGCGGCCGAGTTCGCCGCCGCCGCCGGCGAGCCGGTCACGCGCGCCAGAGGCGCGGTGCTGGCGTCGGACGCGTTCTTCCCGTTTCCCGATGCGCTGCAAGTGGCGCTCGACGCCGGCGTCACGGCGGCGATCCAACCCGGCGGATCGCTGAAGGGCGACGACACCGCGATCGCCGCCGCCGACGCCGCCGGCGCCGCGATGGTGCTGACCGGCATGCGACACTTCAAGCACTGAGGCGCGTCGCTCTTCAGAGAGCGACCGTCACGCCCCCGCAAGGTGGGTGACCAGGTCGCGCGCGTAGGGCGGCAGCTCGTCGAAGCGCCGCACGCAGATCGTCAGTTTGCGCAGGGCCCAGTCGTCCTCGAGCGCGATGACGCGGATCGCCATGGTGCGCGAGGTGCGCTCGGCCGAGGTCGCCGGCACGATGCCGATGCCGACGTTGCATTCGACCAGCCGGCACACCGCATCGAAGCTGCGCAGCTGCACCCGGAGCTTGAGGCGCCGTCCGACGCGCTCGGCCTTCTCGGCCAGGAAGCGCTGCAGCGCGCTGACGCGGTCGAGCCCGACGAAATCCAGATCGAGCAGCTTCGAGAAGGCGATGCGTTTGCGTTGCGCCAGCGCGTGATCCTTGGCGACGATCAGGACGAAGCGGTCCTCGCGGAACGGGAAAACCTCGAGGTCGGCGACCCGCACCGCGCCGTCCGACGCCACCGTGCCGGCGACGATACCGATGTCGGCGACGCCGTCGGCGACCGCCGCGACGATCTCGTCGCTCAAGCGCTCCTCGAGGTCGATGTTGACCTGCGGGTGCGCCGCCAGGAAGTCGCTCAGCGGCTCGGCCAGAAACTCGGTCAGCGCATTGGTGTTGGAGAACAGCCGGATCTGGCCGCGCAGGCCGTCGGCATATTCGGTCAGCTCGCCGCGCATGCGCTCGGCCTGCTGGAGCATCAGGCGCGCGTGGCGCACCAGGGTGCGGCCGGCCGGCGTCGGCTGGACACCCAGGCGCTCGCGCGTCAGGAGCGGCGTGCCGAGCGTGAGCTCCATGTTGCGGATGCGCGTGCTCGCGGCGGCGACCGCGAGATGCATGCGCTCGGCGCCGCGCGTGATGCTGCCGGCCTCGACCACGTGCAGGAACAGGGTCAGATCGACCAGGTCGAACCGCATCAGGTTCCTGCCAGCCTTCGCTATGCGCGAAGTTAGCCTGCAGCGAAAAGCCCGTGGTGACAATCCAAATCGGCCTTCAGGCTTCGGCTGCGGCGAAACGCGGATCGAAACGCAGCGGAGCCTCAGCCGCCCAGCGCACGACGCAGCTCACCGGTCACGCGCGAGGCCTCGGCGACCAGGAAGCCGATGTCGGTCTGGGTGGTCAGGAAACGCGCGCCCTTGCGGATAAAGCCGACCTGGCGCTCGACGTGGCGGTCGCCGCCGACCCCGGCGTATTTGCCGTGCTTGAGCGCCGCCGCGATCACCTTGTCGATCGCCGCCATGATCTCGGGGTCGCCGAACTTGCCCGGCTTGCCCATCGCGGTCAGCAGATCGTTGGCGCCGACGTGGATCACGTCGACGCCCTCGACCGCGGCGATCGCCTCGACGTTGGCGAGGCCCTCGACGGTCTCGATCATGCACACCACCAGCGCCGCCTCGTTGAGCGCGCGCACCGCGTCGGCGACCGGTGTCGGGCGGAAATCGAACTGCGGATAGCCGCCGGCGACCGAGCGCTTGCCGACCGGCGGGAACTTGGCGCGGTCGACCGCGCGGCGCGCCTGCTCCGGCGTACCGACGTCGGGGAAGACGATGCCCGTGACGCCGTTGTCGAGCAGCAGCGGCGTGACGGGATCGTCGACGCCGAGCACGCGGGCCAACGGCGAGATGCCGCAGGCGAGCGCGGTCTGCGCGATGTGGCCGACCGTCTCGAGCGAGAACAGCGAATGCTGCATGTCGATGAAGATGAAGTCGTGCCCGGTCGACTTGGCGATGCGCGCGATGTCGCCCGAGCGGCCGAGCCGCACGCTCATGCCGAGCGCGGCGTCCCCCGCGCGCATGCGATCCAGGATCGGGTTGTCGATGGTCGGCGCCGCCATGTCGTCCTCCCCGGTGTTCTCGGCCTCACTCTACGACGTCATTGCGAGGAGCGCAGCGACGAAGCAATCCAGTCGATCTCGGCCGCTCTCTGGATTGCTTCGCTGCGCTCGCAATGACAGTCTTCGGGAGCAACGGAAGGAACGTGTCGATGCGGTGGATCGCGAAGATCGGCTTGGCGGTGCTCGCATTCGCGCTGGCGCACAGCGCGGCGGCCGAGACGTGGCCGGCACGGCCGGTGCGCCTGATCGTGCCGTTCCCGCCCAGCGGCAGCAACGACATCGTCGCGCGCATGATCGGGGCGCAGCTCGGCGAGCGCCTGGGTCAGCAGGTGTTCGTCGACAATCGCCCGGGCGCCGGCGCGACGATCGGCGCCGCCGTGGTGGCGGCCGCGGCGCCCGACGGCTACACGCTGCTCCTGATCTCGGCGTCGTTCGTCTACAACCCGGCGCTCTACAAGCATCTGCCCTACGACCAGGCGACCGCGTTCGAGCCGGTCGCGATGCTGGGCGGCGGCCCGCTGGCGCTGCTCGTCACGCCCAGCCTGCCGGTCGCCTCGGTCGGAGACCTGCTCGCGCTCGCGCGCGCCAAGCCGGGCCAGCTCAACTACGCGACCGCCGGCATCGGCAGCCTCGTGCATCTCGCGAGCGAGCTGTTCCGCATCCAGGCCAAGGTCGACATGGTGCACGTGCCCTACAAGGGCGGCGCACCGGCGATGATGGATGTCTCGGCCGGCCAGGCGCAGATGACCTTCGCGACCCTGATCCAGTGCCTGCCGCTGATGCGCGGCGGTCAGCTCAAGGCGATCGCGGTCAGCGGCACGACGCGCGTGGCGACCGAGCCCGACCTGCCGACGATCGACGAGTCGGGGCTGCCCGGTTTCGCGGCCGAGAACTGGTGGGGCGTGATGGCGCCCGCGCACACTCCGGCGGACATCGTCGAGCGCCTGCACCGCGAGATCAACGCGATCCTCACCTCCGACGAGACGAGACGGCGCTTCGCGACCGAGGGCGCCGACGCGCGCCCGATGGAGCGCGCCGCGTTCGCCCGCTACCTTGCGACCGAGACCGCGAAGTGGGGCGAGGTCGTCAAGCAGGCCGGCATCAAGGCGGAGTAGCGGCGCTCCGGCTCAGTCGACGCGGCGCATGCCGCGATCGAGGCTCCAGGCGCCGCCGCCCGCCGCTGCGAGGTAGAGGAAGATGAAGCAGTAGAGGATCGCGTCCTCGCCGTGATTGAGGATCGGGAAGAAGCCTTGCGGCGCGTGACGCAGGAAATAAGCGACCGCCATCTCGCCCGACATGATGAAGGCGGCCAGCCGCGTGAAGAGTCCGACCGCGACCAACGCACCGCCGATCGTCTCGATCAGCGCGGCCGCATAGAGCAGCGTGGTCATGTTGGCCGGCCCCGGACCCGGGAAGCCGGCGAGCTTCACCAGGCCGTGCTCCAGGAACAGCAGGCCGGCGATCAGCCGCAGAATCGACAACACGCGCGGCGCCCATGGCGCCAGGCTCGATGACATCGTCATGGTGTGCCCCTCCTCGCAGGCGTCGCGCGCCTGGTTTGCGTCGCGCGCTGATCGCAGCCGCAGTCTGATCGCCGGAACCGGCGCGTCAAGCACCATCGGCGAATCGGCACATGGGCGGACATCGAAACCGACGGCCGGCGTCGACACGCGGCGCGTTTGCTCTATCTTCGTGCGCGGCCATGCCCCCGTCGACCGTGCCCCGCCTGCTGATCGCGCGCCTGCCGTTCTATTATGGCTGGCTCGTGCTCGCGGCGGTGTGCTGCGCCGGTTTCGCGCGCCAGGGGCCGGCCAACGCGGTGCTGTCGATCTTCGTCGAGCCGATGACGCACGAGTTCGGCTGGTCGCGCGCGGGGCTGTCGGGCGTGATCTCGCTGGGCGGCGTGCTGGGTGCCTTGTCCGCGCCGCTGCTGGGGCCGGTGCTCGATCGCCGCGGCGCCCGCCTGGTGCTGTGCCTCGCCGTGCTGGGCTCGGGCATCGCATGCATGGCGCTGTCGCTGACATCGTCGCTGCTGATGTTCTACGTGGTGTTCTGCTTCGCGCGGATGATCTGGGCCGGACCGTTCGACCTTGGCATCTACGGTGCGCTCAACAACTGGTTCGTCGCGCGCCGCGCTTTCGCCAACGCGACCGCGTCGTTCGCCCAGAGCCTGGGATTGGTCGCGCTGCCGCTGATCGCCCAGCTCGCGATCACGCTGCACGGCTGGCGCGCCGGCTGGCTCGCGATCGGCGTGACCGTCCTGATCATCGGCTTCGCGCCCGTGTGGCTGCTGCTGGTTCGCCAGCCCGAGGACCTTGGCCTCGTGCCCGACCGCCTCGCGACGTCACAGGCGCCGCCGCGCGCCCACGACGCGTCGGACGACGAGCCGAGCTTCACGCGCGCCCAGGCGCTGCGCACACCCGCGTTCTGGTGGCTCGCGCTCTACACCGCATTGGTCTACCCGACGCAGGCGGGCTTGAGCCTGCATCAGGCGGCGAACCTGATCGAACGCGGGATCGCGCCCGACACCGCGGCGACCATCGTCAGCACGTTCTCGGCGATGTCGGCGCTGACGAGCCTCGCGTGCGGGTTCTTGCCGCGCGGCCTGCCGATCCGCTATCCGCTGGCGGTGTTCGGCGCGCTGTTCGCCGCCGCGGCGCTGGTCATGACGACGATCGCGACGCCGCGCGACGGCTACATCGGAGCGTGCCTGTTCGGCGCGGGCATCGGCGGCGTGCTGACCCTGGTGCCGGTCGCCTGGGCCGAGTATTTCGGCCGGCGGAGCTACGGCGCGATCCGCAGCCTCGCGCTGTTCGTGCAGGTGCTGGCGCAGGCCGCCGGGCCGCCGCTGTCGGGCGCGCTGCGCGACCTCACCGGCGACTACACGGCCTCGCTGCACTGCTTTGCCGCGCTGTCGCTCGCGGCGATCGTTGTCGCCTTCGTCGCACGCCCCCCGCAGCGCGCCGCGGTGGTCGCCTAACCGCCGAGGAACTCCTTGGTCCAGCGGTCGTAGTCGGCGCCGCGGGTGACCTGCTTCATCAGCTCGGCCGAGGCGACGCCCTGGATCTGCTTCGGCGGCACGCCGTCGCGCAGCGCCTTCAAGGTGTCGTGCACCGCCTTGACCGCCGCGGCGAAGGGCAGATGGCCCTGCAGCGCGATGCGCACGCCCTGCGCGCTCAGATAGTCCTTGTCGCTGAGCTCGGGTTCGATGCTGCCGAGCAGGATCGGGATCTTGATCGCGGCGTGGATCGCCTCGAGCTGGGCGCGCGTCTTGACCCCCGAGAAGAACATCGCGTCGACGCCGACGGCCTCGTAGGCGCGCGCCCGCGCGATCGCGTCCTCGACCCCGGTGACCGCAACCGCGCCGGTGCGGCCGGCGACCACGAGCTTGGGATCCTGCCGGCCGGCGAGCGCGGCCTTCATCTTGCCGACGCCCTCCTCGATCGGAATCAGGCGCGTCTTGCCGTCGCCGAACGGCCGCGGCAGCAGCGTGTCCTCGATGGTGAGCGCGGCGACGCCGGCGCTCTCGAGCTCTTCGACCGTGCGTTTGACGTTGAGCGCATTGCCGTAGCCGTGGTCGGCGTCGACCATCAGGGGCAGCTTGCCGGCGCGGTTGATGCGATAGGCCTGGGCCGCGAACTC
>DATJNS010000423.1:0-7528 GCA_035507915.1 Candidatus Sulfotelmatobacter sp. | reverse complement strand
GCCGAGAAGTCGTTCGCCGAGGCCTTCAAGCCGCTCTACGCGGTGCTGTCCGCCGATCAGAAGCAAGCCGCCGACGAGCTGTTCGACCGCTCGTTCCACGGCGGCCGGCGGCACGGCCGGGGCTAGACGACCGGGGCCGATCGGCCGGGGTTAGACCGCTGCCGTGGCGGCGCGACGCGCGCGGCCGCGCGCCGGCGCCGGCGCGAGCGTGATGACGATGTTGCCCCAGCGGTCGAGTGCCGCCTCGCCGTGGGGCGGCACGACGCAGGTCGCGTCATACTCCTCGATGATGCAGGGCCCGCGGCGCGCGGCCGCGAGATCGGCGCGCCCGAGCACCGGCGTGTCGAGCCAGCGCAGCTTCGGGCCGAAATAGACCGGACGCGACGTCGGGCCGGCGGGCGCCGCCGCGCGCGCCAGATGGAGCGCGTCGGGCAGCCGCGGTGTCTCCGGCAGACCGCGGCCGACGACCTGGACGCTGACCAATTCGACCGGCTCCTCGGGCCCGGCGCGGTGACCGTAGGTGCGCTCGTGCTCGCGCCCGAAGGCCTCCTCGAGCTCGGCCAGGCGCCGCCCATCGAGCGGTCCGTCGGCCAGCGGCACCTGCAGCTCGAACGACTGGCCCTGATAGAGCAGGCGCGCGCTGCGCTTGAGCTCGGCGCGCGGCCCCGTGAAGCCCTCGCTCGCCAGCAGGTCGCGCGCGCGGCCTTCGAGCTCGGCGATCACGGCCTCGAGCTCGGCCGGCGCGATCGCGCGCACCAGGCGGCGGTAGGTGCGCGTCAGGTGGTGGGCGACGTCGGCGTACAGCAGGCCGAAGGCGGAGAACAGGCCGGGCGCCGGCGGCACGATCACGCGCGTGATGCCGAGCGTGTCGGCCATGCCGGCGGCGAACAGCGCGCCGTTGCCGCCGAACGCGAACAGCGCGTAGTCGCGCGGGTCGCGGCCGCGCTCGGTCGAGACCGCGCGGATCGCGCGGATCATGTTGCTGGCGGCGATCAGGTGCGTGCCGTGCGCCGCCGCCTCGACCGATAGCCCCAGCGGCTTGGCGATCCGTTCGGCGAAGACCTCCCGTGCGCGCGCGGCGTTGAGCTTGAGCGCGCCGCCCACCAGATGCGTCGGGTTGATGTAGCCGAGCAGCACGTTGCAATCCGTCACCGTGGGCTCGGTGCCGCCCGCGTCGTAGCACAGCGGCCCCGGCACCGCGCCGGCGCTCTGCGGTCCGACCTGCAGCGCGCCCGCGCGGTCGAGCCACACGATCGAGCCGCCGCCGGCGCCGACCTCGGCGAGATCGATCGCGGGCACGCGCACCGTGTAGCCGGCGCCGGTCAGCAGGCGCGAGCCGATCATGATGCCGCCGCCGACCTGATACTCGGCGGCGCGCGTGACCTCGCCGCGCTCGATCAGCGACGCCTTCGCCGTCGTGCCGCCCATGTCGAAGCTGATCAGGTGGGTCTCGCCCATCCGATGGGCGAGCGCCTGCGCGCCGATCACGCCCGCCGCCGGCCCGGACTCGATGATGTTGACCGGCACGCGCGCCGCCTCGTCGGCCGGCGTCAGGCCGCCGTTCGACTGCATGAGCAGGATCGGGCTCGCCACGCCGATGCGCTTCAGCTGCTCGCCGAGCGAGACCAGGTAGCGGCGCACGACCGGCATCACGTAGGCGTTGATCGCGGTCGTCGAGGTGCGCTCGTACTCGCGCATCTCGGGCAGCACGTCGGAGCTCAGGCTGACCGGCAGGTGCGGCGCGCGGCGCGCCAGGATCTGGCCGATGCGTCGCTCGTGCGCCGGGTTGGCGTAGGCGTGGAGCAGGCACACCGCGACCGACTCGATGCCCTCGGCGAGCAGCCGGTCGACGATGGGCTCGACCGCCTCGTCGCGCAGCGGCCGCTCGACCGCGCCGCGCACGGTCAAGCGCTCGTCGACCTCGAAGCGCAGCCGGCGCTCGATCAGCATCGGCGGCTTGTCCCAATGGAGGTCGTAGAGCCGCGGCATGCGCAAGGTGCGGATCTCGAGGATGTCGCGGAAGCCCTTGGTGGTGATCAGCGCGGTGTTGGCGCCGCGCCGCTCGAGGATGGCGTTCGACGCCACGGTGGTGCCGTGCAGCACCTCGGCGATGTCGGCGCTGGTCAGCGCGCCTTCGGCGAACACCTGCTCGAGGCCGGCGACGATCGCGCGCGCATAGTCGTCGGTGCTCGACGAGATCTTCTTGGTGACGACCGTGCCGTCGGCCGCCAAGAGGACGATGTCCGTGAAGGTGCCGCCGATGTCGACGCCCAGCCGGATCGGGCCCCGCCCGCTCGGCGGCATTACTCCGCGGCCTCGGCGAACACCGGCTCGACCTCGCGCACCACCGCGGGCGGCGTGGTCCAGCCGCGACGCGCCCGCATGCGGTCGCGCCGCCGCGCCGTCGCCGCCTGGTCGACCGTCATCGTCACGGGATCGATCACCACGCCGTATTCGGTCGCGGCCGCCGCGATGCTGACGAACTGGTTGCGCATGTCGGCCAGCACCTTGGCGGGATCGCGCTCCAGCGGATCGCCCCAGCCGCCCGATCCCGGCAGATCGTGCCGGAACACCGTGCCGCGCCGGATCGTCATGGTCAGCTTGGGATCGAGCGGCCGGTGCGCGCCCTCGGGATCGAGCACGTTCTGCGACGGCTTGCCCGGCTGGCCGCCCTGCAGGCCGTAGGGCCGGTGCGTGTGGCGGTCGGAGCGCACCTGCAGGATCGCCTCCTCCTCGAGGAAACGGTAATCGCGCCGATACGGCACGCCGCCGCGGAACTTGCCGGCGCCGCCGCCGTCGGTGATGAACTCGTAGCGCAGGATCTGGACTGGCTGCTCGGCCTCGAGCACCTCGACCGGCTGCGAGGCCATGTTGGCGAACATGTTGGCGTTGCCGTCGATGCCGTCGGCCCACGGCCGGGCGCCCCACGACCCCGAGAAGAAATCGACCAGGATGAACGGCTTGCGCTGGGCGTCGTAGCCGCCGATGGTCAGGCCGCTGTTGCCGCCGTCGCACGCCGCGAACACCTTGTCGGGCACCAGCCGGGCGAGCGCGCCGAAGGTGCAGTCGAGCATCCGGAAGCCGGTGAGGCCGCGGGCCGCGCAGGCCGCCGGCAACACGCCGTTCGCCACCGTGCCGGGCGGCGCGATCACCTCGATGGCGCGGAACACGCCGTCGTTGTTCGGCATGTTGACCGACAGGATCGACTTGATACCCGTGTAGGTCGCCGCGGCGGTGAACGAGAAGGTGTTGTTGATCGCGCCGCGCACCTGCGGCGACGTGCCGGTCCAGTCGGCGATCATGTGATCGCCCTTTTTCTTGAGGGTCAGGAACAGGCGGATCGGCTTGCCGACGTCGATGCCGTCGTCGTCGATCCAGTCCTCGAACGACACCTCGCCGTCGGGCAGCTCGCGCAGCGCCTCGCGCGTCAGCCGCTCGGAATAGTCGAGCAGGTCGTCCATCAGGCGCTCGACGCCCTTGGCGCCGTAGCGCTCGACCAGGTCGAGCAGTCCGGCCTCGCCGACGTGGCAGGCGGCGAGCTGGGCGCGCAGGTCGCCGAACACGCGCACCGGCAGGCGCACGTTCTTCTCGATCAGCGCGGCCAGGGTCTCGTTGCGCTTGCCGCGCTCGTAGAACTTGAGCGGCGGGATGCGCAGGCCCTCGGCGTAGATCTCGGTCGAGTCGGATGCGTTGGAGCCGGGCACGCGGCCGCCGACGTCGGTGTGATGGCAGATCGTCGAGGCGTAGCCGACGCAGCGCTTGCCGACGAACACCGGCTTGAACACGAAGATGTCGGGCAGATGCATGCCGCCGGAGAACGGGTCGTTCATGATCAGCACGTCGCCCGGATGGATGTCGCCGTCGAAATGCTTGATCACCGCCTTGAGGGCGACCGGGATCGAGCACAGGTGCCCGGGCAGCGTGAGACCCTGGGCAACCAGCCGTCCGGCCGCGTCGCAGAACGCGGTCGAGTAGTCCATGTTGTCCTTGAGCACGCCCGAGTAGCTGGTGCGGAAGATGGTCAGCGCCATCTCGTCGCCCAAGGACGCGATCGCGTTCTTGAACAGCTCGAAGGTGATCGCGTCGCGCCGCTTCCTGGCCATTGCCCTGGTCCTTTCGATCACCGAACGCGTCGGCGGATCGAATTGTGCAAGGCCGGGCCCGCCTCTGGCAACAAGCCGCTTGGCCGGGGCCGATGCCGGCGCACCGGCCGCTCGATCAGGGGCGGGACGGCGCGAGCGTCGCGCCGAGAATGCGGCCGCCATCCGCCTGGAGCACCAGGGCGGTGCGCTCGTAGCGCGCCAGCGTGGCGGTCGGCACGGTGGTCTCGTAGGGCGCGCCGGTCCAGGCGCCGAGCGGCTCGATGCCGCGCACGATCTGCCACTCGGCGAGCGTGCGCCCGCCGTTCTCGCCGGCGCCGACGACGGTCTCGTGGTGGCGGTCGTAGCCGATCAGCCACAGGGTGGCGCGCCCCAGCGCGGGGTCGGCGCCGGCGACGCGCACCCGCACGCCGTCGGCCTCGGCCGCGCAGCCGATCGGCACGGTCACGGCGGCGGCGCGCGCGCGGTCGATCGCGCGCAGCACCCGGTCGCGGTACGAGCCGACCACGTCGATCCGACCGTCGATCACCATCTGGGGCGTGTAGACGGTGGCGCTGTCGAGCCAGCGCGCGTAGGTGTGCTGACGCTGCGTCGCCGCCGCGCTCGAATACGGATCCTGCCAGCCGAGCCGGTTCCAATAGTCGACATGGAACCCCAGCGCCAGAACGTCGCTGCGGCGCGCGAGCTCGCCCAGCAGCGCGTCGGCCGGCGGGCAGGACGAGCAGCCCTGCGAGGTGAACAGCTCGACGACGATCGGGCGCTCGGCGGCCGGGCGGTCCGCGACCGGTTCGGCGCCGAACGCCGGCGCGCCGGCGAGCAGCGCCATCGCAAGCGTCCATGAGCGGATCAGTCGCATGCCTGCACCTTTCGATGGCGATCGAGCCCCCACGCACTTCGTCCGCCGGCGGCCCGAGGTTACGGCGCCCCAAGCCGGGCGCGCTCGCGTCCATCCGGCTGGTTTGCTAGGCTTCGCGCCTGCCCCGCCGCTGTCGAGCCCGTCATGAGCCCCCTGACCCGTTTCGCGCCCCACCTCGCGCTGTGCCTCGTGCTGGCCGGATCGCCCGCCGCGGCCCAGACGATCACCTGGGAGATGCCCAACGAATACCCGGAGAGCTCGATCCACGGCGAGGGCGACGTCTTCTTCGGCAATCTGGTCGCCAAGCGCTCGCACGGCCGCATCACGGTCGTCCACCGCTTCGAGCGCACGAGCGGCCTGACCTCGAAGGAGATGTTCGAGGCGGTGGCCAGCGGCAAGGTGCCGCTCGCCGACATCTACGGCGGCGCGCTCGGCGACGCCGAGCCGATCTTCCTCTTGCCGTCGCTGCCGTTCGTCGCGGTCAGCACCGACCAGGCGCGCGCGCTGCTCGAGACCGCGCAGTCCGACTACGAGCAGGCGCTGGCGCGGCACAATCAGAAGCTGCTCTATACCTCGCCGTGGCCGCCGACCGGCGTGTGGGCCAAGCAGCCGATCGTCGGCGTCCAGGCGCTGAAGGGGCTGCGCATCCGCACCTACGACGCCAACGGCACCATCACGTTCAAGGCGCTGGGCGCCGATCCGATCGCGCTGCCGTTCACCGAGGCCGTGCCCAAGGTCGCGACCGGCGAGATCCAGGCGGTGCTGTCGTCGGGCGACGGCGGCGCCGGCGCCGAGCTGTGGACCTATCTCGATCACTTCACGGCGATCAACTACGCCATGCCGCTCAGCCTGGTGACGATGAATCTCGACGTCTGGAACAAGCTCGACGGACGCGGCAAGCGCGCGGTGCGCGACGCCGCGAGCGCCACCGAGACGCGCCAATGGACGGCGATCCGCAAGCGCGTCGAGGAGAACTACCTGCGCATGCAGGCGAACCGCGTGCAGGTCACGACCGACGTGCCGCCGGCGTTCACGCGCGAGCTCAAGGAGGCGGGCCGCGAGGCGATCGAGGCCTGGCTGACGCGCGTCGGAACCGAGGGCCGCGTGCTGCTCGCCGAGTACGACCGCCGCATCCGCTGACCGCCGCCGCAACCGAACGCATAAAAAACAGGGAGGGCATGCCGTGAGAATGAATCCGCTCCGCGCCGTCGCAATGATCGCGGGCATCGTGACGCTGGTCCACGCTGGCGGGGTGAGGGCTGCCGAGATTCAGGTCACCAGCTCGGTCGGGGTCCAGGGAGTCCTGGACACTCTCGTCCCCGGGTTCGAGCAGTCGACCGGGAACAAGCTCGTGATCGACTTCGGCCTGGCGAACGTGCTCAAGGCGAAGCTCGCGGACGGCGCGCCGTTCGACGTCGCCATCCTGACCGGCCCGGCGATCGACGCGCTGATCACGGCGGGCAAGATCGTCCCCGCGACCCGCACCGACCTCGCCCATTCCGGGGTCGGGGTCGGCATCCGCAAGGGCGCCGCCAAACCCGACATCGGCACCGAGGATGCCTTCAAGCGCACGATGCTCGCGGCGAAGTCGGTCTGCTACAGCGAGAAAGGCGTCAGCGGCATCTATGCCGCGAGCGTCATGGAGAAGCTCGGCATTGCGCAGCAGATGAAGCCCAAGACGACGCTGGCGACCGGCAGCGTTGCCGATCTTGTCGCCAAAGGCGCGTGCGAGCTGGGCATTCAGCAGGTCAGCGAGATCGTGCCGGTGGCCGCTCTCGAGCTGGTCGGCCCGCTGCCGTCAGCGCTGCAGAGCTTCACCACATTCACGATGGGCATCGGCACCGGCGCCAAAGACCCGGCGGCCGCGACGGCCCTGGTCAAATTCCTGACCTCGCCCCCCGCGATTACCGTCATCAAAGCGAATGGCATGGACCCCGGCTAAGCGGAAAAGCGGCCACAGCCCACCGAAGCGCCGGGCGCCAGTGCGGCTCGCCACACCGGGGCCGCCCGCGACGCGACCGGGCCGAGGCCTCGCCAGCGCCGACGCCGCCGTCAGGATCACGAACAGCGCGGCCGACTACGACCGCCGCATCCGCTGACCGCCGGCCGCTCTCAATAGCCCGGCAGGACCAGCGCCTCTGGCCGCGCCGGCAGCGTCGCGCGCGACACCGTCACGCTCGCCGTCTCGTTGAGCCGGACCGCGTAGGTCTCGCGCACCCGCGCGAGAAAGCGCTCGAGCGTCTCTGGACCGAAATAGTGCATCGGGATCAGGAGCGGCGGGTGCAGCTGGCGAATCACCTCGAGCATGCCGTCGAGATCGAGCGTGTAGTTGCCGTCGACCGGCACCAGCAGCACGTCGATCTGGCCGATCTCCGCCAGATGCTCCGGCGTCAGCACGTGGTGCAGGTGGCCGAGATGGGCGATGCACAGATCGGCGATCTCGAAGATGAAGATCGAGTTGCCGTTGTAGCGCGTGCCGCCGACGTCGCGCACGTTGGTCGGCACGTTGCGGATGCGGACGTCGCGGTAGGTCACGTTGTGCGTCGCGACGCCGCCGCCCGGATCCCAGCCG